>JBOHQX010000151.1:0-27198 GCA_050732395.1 bacterium | reverse complement strand
GCTGCGCTTGCCGCAGAGCGGCAGCCTGGCGGCTATCCCAACGCCCATCCGGCAGCCAGCCCAGCGCCAATCTCCCAAGCAAGTGCAAGGCATAAATCATCCAGGTCAACGCCACCGCCAGATATTTCAAATCCCATTGCAAGAATTGCTCGGCGAGCTTAAAGCCCTCGTAGACCCCCAGCGCGACGCCAATGGTCAAAAACACCAGGCCGATGTTTACGCCGCGATTGCTGAGGGAGTCGAAGAATGCCAGCGAAGGCAGCCGGCGATAGAACAAGCCCGGGCTTTTCTTTTGGATCTCGCGCGAGAGCTGCAGATAAAAGAGGCTGGCGATGAACGAGATGGCGAAGGCGGAATAAGCCAACAGCAGAATAATCACGTGAATCTCGAAAACAACCTCGGCGAGCAATACCTGCGGCAGTTGGCGGTCAACGTCGAGAAAAAGATTGGAAAGTATTTGGAGAATGAGGATGAACGGCAGAATGAACAGGCCAAGTGAGGGCTCGCGCAAGCGCCATTCTAAAATCAAATACACGACGCCGAACAGCCAGGCGCAGGTGGTCAAGGCCTCGAACACACTGGTGACCGGCAAGTGCCCCATGAGCACGGTCAAGTGGCAGAGATAACCCAAATGCAGGCCAATGGCAATGCCGGCAAGCTGGCCGGGGCGCAGGACACCGAGCGCTTTGGCCGTGCGAAACACGTTGAGATATTGTACAAAGGCAAGCGCATACGCGACTACGACCAGCCATTGTTCGAGACGGATCATGTCGGCGTCTCCGCCACTAGGCTAACAACGAAACGTGCGAGGACCAATTTCATGGCGAAATGATCATGCTTTCAATCTTTTTCCAGAATTGAATCGAACCAGTTTGTCCCACAGAATTGCGCCATGGTCGTCGCAATATTCTGTGGCAAATTCCAGTGTGACTTTATTGATCACAATGTCTTAATTCTTATTTGATCACAAAGTTATTCGAAAAAACCAAACTTGCAAGCAGTTCTTGGCAATAAAAAACCAGCCTGAGGGCTGGTTGTAAGTGCACTCTGCAGCGATCGTAACTCTATCGAGTCTGGTGTGTGTGATCCTGGCATTCAGAAGAATCTTGGTGAAGTCTTGAGCAATATGGTGTGCAAGACTCTTTATGCACGCCCGGGCGACCCTGAACAAGATTTCTTCTGAATGACGCTGGCAGGAAAAGCGTTTCGATCAAGTCAAGTTTATAATACTATTGCTTGGCCCTCTCGCTGCTTATCGTCTCCAGCTTGATCACCATCTGCAGCAACGTTTCATTCTGCAAATCTGCCGCATTCAAGATTTTCACCACTTCCTTATAGCCTTGATGCGAAATCTGAATGACGTGATTTTGGTTCTTGCTGATGGTAATTTTGACCGGCGCCTGGCCGAGGTAACGATCATTCACGATCACGTCCGCACCCGCCGGGCTGGTGTTGATTTGCAGCGTGGTTACGGCGCCGGTTACCGGCATGGCCACGGGCGCTTCATATGCTGCCGGCACTTGTACCGGTGGTTCTACCGCCGGCAATTTACGAAAGGACGGTTCCAGTGTTCGTTCCTCCGCATCGCGCAACGGTGGCACCAATATGTTGCTCGAGCCTGCCGGCCGGGCGAACGCGGTCACTTTCAGCGGCACCACGCTTTCAAGCCTGGGCTCCGCAGGTGCCTCGGTAAGAAGATTCTCATATGAAATGCGAAACTTCGACGGCTTTTCCGCCAGCTCGCCGCGGTGATTTTTTTCCAAACGCGCCTCCAATACCGTGCGCTGATTGGGCATGATTTTCACCGTCTCGTCCGTCACAATATCATACGTGTGCTCACGCCAAAATCCGACGGCGTGATACTCGCCTTTGATTTCATAAACACCGGGCTGCAAGCGTAGCGGATAACTATAGGTTGAGGAAAAGTTGGAGATCCTTTCTATGGGTGCGACCTCGCGGCCATTGATGCGGAGGACGACGTAGTTTTTGTAGCTTTGTCCGTCATCGGCGACGTTGTCGATGCGGATGATCATATTATTCGGCAGGTTGCGCAACTCGCGCTCGGGGAGCTGTTCTTTGGGCTTCAATTCCCTGGCAGCGCGATCCGTGGTCAGGCGGCTGCCGCCACAGGCTCCAAAGCTCAAGGCAAGTGTGAATATTCCCAATGAAAGATAAAGACGGCGGCGCGCTGTTGTGAAAGCTGAATCGCACAAGGATGATGGCATACTGTCCTCCGAATGCGTTTGATCTTGGTCTCGAGATCGCATGCTTGATCTCAGGAAAGGTGGGTGAATTTTTGTACTCTACATCGAAAGCAGCCAAATTGTTCAAGTTGCCCGCTGATGACATCACTTGAACAACGATTCTGGTGACAAAGTTCACAAATTTTCCGTGAGAGGCAAGGATTTTTTCGCCCAACGGCCAGGCCAATATTTTCCTTGATTCTCCCTGGCCCTTTCTATAATTTTACCTCAAGAACTTAACCGGAGCCGGTTGCTTCTCGGCGTAAAGTGGTGACTGCGGCGATGGCCGGCTGAAAATCTGCCGCTAGTCCCGAGACCGCGACGAAGCCGCCGCCTTCAGCCGATGATCGTCCAGGTACGCACAGAGGGAGGAGCAATGGAAAGACCGTGGCTGCGCCACTATGAAGCGCATGTGCCCCGTTCGATTAGCATCCCCGATTTAACAATCGGCGAGGTTTTTGCGCGGGCGGTGCGCGATTTTCCGCGTGCGACGGCGCTCATTTATTTCGGGCGGCGGATGAGCTATCGCCGGCTGGGCAAGTCGGTCGAGCGCTGCGCTGCGGGATTGGCGCACCTGGGGGTCAAGAAGGGCGATCGCGTCGCCATCGTTTTGCCGAACATTCCGCAATATCCCATCGTGCATTACGCCGTTATGCAGCTCGGCGCAATTGCTGTACCCACCAATCCATTATACGTCGAGCGCGAGCTGGAATATCAATTGCGCGATAGCGGCGCACAAGTTGCTGTTACATTGGACTTGCTTTTTACCCGCCTCGAGGCTGTGCGCGGCAGAACCGCCTTGCGGGAAGTGATTTATACCGGCGTCGGCGAGTATTTGCCGGCGCTCAAGCGTTTGCTCTATCCTATCAAGGCTAGGCGCGAAGGCCGTTGGGTAAAAATTCGCCAGCAAGCGCACACCCACGCGTTTTCCACGTTGATTAAAAAATCCCTCCCCCGGCCCCCAGAGGTCGAAATTGGGCCGGAGGAGGTTGCGATCTTCTTATACACCGGGGGCACCACCGGTATTTCTAAAGGTGCAGTATTGAGCCATCGTAATCTCGTCGCCAATCTTGTGCAAGTGCGAAGCTGGTTCTCCGGCATCCGCTTGGGAAAAGAAGTAACGCTTGCGGTGCTGCCGTTCTTTCACAGCTATGGCATGACTTCATGTCTGCAGATGAGTCCCTACATTGGCGGCGCAAACGTTTTGATACCGCGTTTTGATCTCGACCTGGTCTTGAAGTCGCTGGCGAACTACAAAGTCACACTCTTTCCGGGTGTGCCCACGATGTACGTGGCCGTGAACAACAACCCGAACACCTCGCGGTATGATTTAAAGAAAATTCGCGCCTGCATCAGCGGCGGCGCGGCGCTGCCATTGCAGGTCTCCAAAAAGTTCGAAGAAACCGCTCAGGGCGCACGCCTGGTAGAAGGTTATGGTCTGTCGGAGACTTCGCCGGTGACGCATTGTAATCCCATTGCCGGCGAGCGGCGCGAAGGCTCGATTGGCCTGCCCGTGCCCGGCACGGATGCCATCATTCTTGATCCCGAGACCCATGAACCTTTGCCTCCTCATCAGATCGGCGAGCTGGCGGTTCAAGGGCCACAGGTCATGCAGGGGTACTGGAATATGGAGGAGGAGACCAGGCAAGTCATGCACAACGGCTGGTTTCTGACCGGCGATTTGGCGAAAATGGATGAAGACGGGTATTTTTACATTGTTGATCGTAAAAAAGACATGATCATCGCCGGCGGTTTCAATATTTATCCCCGCGAAATCGAAGAAATTCTGTATAATAATCCCAAAGTGAAAGAGGTGGCAGTCATCGGCGCCTGCGATCCCTACCGTGGCGAGACCGTCAAGGCGTTTATCGTCTTAAAAGAAGACCAGCAGGCCAGCGAGGAGGAAATGATCGCATATTGCCAGCAATACCTGGCAAAATACAAGGCGCCAAAGCTGGTGGAGTTCCGGCAGGCGTTGCCCAAGAGCATGATCGGCAAAGTGTTGCGCCGCGTGCTGGTGGAGGAAGAGCGCAACAAACAAAAACAGGCCAGCAAAGTTTAATTGTCCCGGCGATTCTGTTCAGGTTCACATTCACCAAACGTGATTGCCATGCAACCGCATCTGTTCCAGGCCGTAAAAACGGAAGATCTGATCAAAATCAAGTTTGCAAAAGATGCGCCTGCCGGCGAGCTTTTTGCCGGCTTGCAGGCATACTTTGAGCGTGCTTTTGCTGAGGGTTGCCACCGTTACCTTATGGACATGCACGAGCTCCCCTATCCTTCCACCAATTTGATCGCGCTGTTGATTTCCGCGACTGCGCGCGCGCGGCAGTTCAAAGGTGAAGTGATTTTGCAAAATGTTTCGCATTCCGCGCGCGACAATTTCCTGACCTTTAACGCTTTGAACTATCTCGCCCCCGGCCCCGGGGCCTCGACCGGCGATCATGCTGCCGCCATCATTGATTTTGCTGCCGCTCCAAAAGTGTTTACGCCGGCGGATGAGATCGATCTTGAGGCCGCAGCCTTGGTGGAAATCGCCGAGCCACCGGTGGTCTTACAACTCGATAAGGCTTTACAACCGCAAAATACCAAGGATTTCTTCACCGCCCCCGGGCTTGGCGAAGAATTGCAGATTCAAACGCATGCCAGCCGCGTCGAAAGCAAATCCTCGAACCTATACCAAATGTGTGATTTCGTGGTGGAGCATGCCAAGCGGGCGGGCATGAAAGAGAAAGAGATCGGCAAGATTCGTATTGCCGTTTATGAGGCCTGCTTGAATGTCATCGAGCATGCGTATCATTCCAATCCCGAGCATTGGATCGAAGTGACGGTGCACTATAACGTGGAGCGTTTCGTGATCGTGATTTTGGATCGCGGCTTGAGTTTTGAGATGAACCTCCAAAAAGATTATGACGTTCAAGAGGCGGTCGAGGCCCGTCGAACGGGTGGCTTTGGCATGCACATCATCAAGCGTGCCGTCGATCACGTCGACTATTATCCCGATATGGTGAAGGGCAATCGGCTGGTGTTGATGAAGAATTTGCGATAATCCGTGGCACAATTTATTGGAAAAACAATGACCGTCGAATCCAGCACTCGAGTCCCAGGCACCAGTCTGCCCGGGAAGAATGCCATCTGGCGCCAAAATAAGCTGCGCACTGCGGCAAAATTTTTCGCACTCGGCTTGCTCGGCCTGGTTCTGCCGGTCATTCCCGGACTGCTCCTGATTGGCTATGCCATGTGGCTCATTTTTCCTGCCCCCATGGAAAAATTCTGGCAAAGGATCAAACCAAAAATTTGAATTTTTCTTCATTTGCAATTTCCTCTTCATATCTCGGAAATTTGAAATCTTGCCTGTCTTTTGTTGGTGCTCTGGCTCTGTCACTTTTGCATTTTTAAAGCCAGTTTGACATAGTTTTCAAATTCTGAACCGTAAAGGGCAAGTAAAAGCTAGGAATCAATTTCACCATGACTCGTCTATTTCCCTTGAAATTGCACTTCATTCAACATATTCTCCGACAATGAGGATTTCGGCATTAGACTTGCACAGACTAAAATATTGGCCCGGTGAGCGCTGAAATTTACACTACTGAGATTTTCTTGAGGCGTGAACTCGAATCCATCATCACGCGGTTGCGAAACTGATGAAGTTCAAAGATTTTTACAAAGTGCTTGAAGTCAATGAGCGCGCTTCGGCGGATGAGCTCAAAAAGTCCTATCGCCGACTGGCGAAGCAATATCATCCAGATGCCAATCCCGGTAACAAGGCTGCCGAGGACCGCTTTAAAGAAATCAATGAAGCATATGACGTTCTGAGCGACGCCGCAAAGCGGCAAAAGTATGATCAATTGCGCTTCTACGGAAGACCCGACACCAGCAACGGCAATTGGTTTTCCTTTGATCCGGAATTTTTGCGCAGCCACGGCTGGCCTGCGCCGGGCCCAGCGCATCGCCAGCAAAATCCGTTTGGCAATGTTTTCGGGCATGGTTTCGCTTTTTCTGATATTCTACGCGATTTGTTCGGCATAAACGGAGCCAATTCCGGTTTCGATATGCAGCCGGAGGCGCCGCGCGACATTACCGGCAGCATCAAGATCAGTTTTGAAGAAGCAATTACGGGCACAGAACGAGTCATTGCGGTTCGCCAAAAGAAGACCTGCGCGATCTGTCGCGGCGCGGGGGGGCCTTGCGTGCGCTGCAACGGCACAGGCGAAATCAACACCAAAAAGAAAATTCGCGTGCGGCTGCCTGCGGGGATTGAAAACGGGCACCAACTGCGCTTGCGCGGCCTTGGTGCGAGCGGCCCTTATGGCCGGCCCAACGACGTTGTCATAACGGTACAAGTTGAATCGCATCCTTATTTCACGCGTACCGGCACCGACCTCTACTGCGAAGCCCAAGTGGACGAGCAGAATCTCCGTACGGGAACCAGGCTGCGCGTGCCGACGTTGGCGGGCAAAAAAGTCGAGTTGAATATTCCGCCCGGCACGAAAAAAGGGACGGTATTTCGTTTGAAGAATTTCGGCGTGAAAGCGAGCGCCAAGCAGGGCGATCAATTTGTGAAGATCGTGTGAAGAGGTCTAAGCCGCTTACACGTTACACCTTACACGTGTAACGTGTAAGGTGTAACGCGTAAAAAGATCTAAGATAGGTCGCATTTTCATTTCTTTCTCTTTGGGAAAGGCTCTCGGAGGCTCGAGGAATGAACAGACCCAGAACTTTGACCTGGATAATCGTCGCGCTTACCGCCGGTGTGAGCTTGGGATTGATCATTGCGTCCCACCTGAATTTTCCGCCCTCAGGCATCGCGAAAGAGAGTGTTGCATTCCGCAATGAAGCATTTGAGAGCTTGCCTCCTTCTTCCATGGATCTGGCGGCGACCAGCAAGGCTTACGTGCAGGTGGCTAAGCAAGTGATGCCGACGGTGGTGAGCATCACCAGTGAGACTGTGGTGAAATACCGCCATCCTCTCACCGACTTCTTTCACAAAGATTGGTTTCGTGGGCGCACGCGCGAGCGTGGAGAAGAAGAGTTTCTGCAGGAAGGCTTAGGCTCGGGTGTGATTATCAGCGCTGATGGCTACATTCTCACCAATAATCACGTTATTCGTGAAGCAGAAGCAATTACGGTTTGGATTGACAAGAAACAATACAAAGCAGAAATCGCCGGCGCCGATCCCAAAACCGATCTCGCCGTCATTCGCATCAAAGAAAGAAATCTCCCTGTCGCCCAGTTGGGCAACTCTGATGAATTGGAGGTTGGGGAATTGGTGATGGCCGTGGGCAATCCTTTTTTTAAGGAGTTGGCACACTCCGTGACCGCCGGCATAGTCAGCGGCAAAGGTCGCACGGACGTGGGAGTGGGTGACATTGATTATGAAGATTTTATTCAAACGGATGCGGCGATCAATCCCGGCAACAGCGGCGGCGCCCTGGTGAATTTACGCGGCGAAGTGGTTGGCATCAACACCGCGATCGTCTCTAGTGGCTGGGGTGGAGGCAACGTCGGTATTGGGTTTGCCATCCCGATCAACCTCGTCCGCCAGATCATGGAACAGTTGATCACCACCGGTAAAGTCGTGCGCGGTTGGATGGGCGTATATATTCAAGGCGCGGATCAAGAATTGATGGAGGCATTGAAACTGCCATCGGTGGATGGCGCCCTCATTACCAAGGTCTCGCCCGACAGCCCAGCGAGCAAGGCCGGGTTACGGGAACGCGACTTCATCATCGAGGTAGAAAACGTGCGCATTCGCGATCACAATCATTTGATGAATATGATCGCAGCTTTTAAGCCTAATACTCGCGTGTTCGTAAAATTCATACGCGATGGCCGGGAGGAATCGACGTACATCATGCTAAGCGAGCGTCCGAGTTCTTCCCAAGAAGTCGAAGAAAAACGTCCCAACGAGCTGACTTTAGGCATGGAGCTCGAGAATCTGAGCGATGAACTCGCCTCCGAATACGACCTTCGTGACGCCTCAGGCATTGTGGTGACCCGCGTCGAGCCCGGGAGCCAGGCCAAGAAAGAAGGGATCCGTGCGGGGGATGTGATCAGCGAAGTTAATCGCCAACCTATTTCGTCGGTCGGTGAGTTCAGACGGATCATCTTTCAGAGCAAACCGGGCGATATGCTCCTGCTCCGGATCGCAAGACAGAGTGGCAATTTCTTTGTTGCATTGAAAGCTGGCAATGACTAAATTCCCGCCGCTTTTTTGAAGACGCGTAATTGTTTTACGAAAACTCGAAATGCATGATTTCACATGCAGATAGCTTCATAACCAAGCACAAGGTCGTCACTATGCCCATGGACAAAAAGAAGTTGGAGCACTATAAGAATCGCCTGTTGCAGGAGCGCGAGCGTATTTTACGTTCACTCAATCGCAACGAAGTAGAATTCGAAGGTACGACCACCACGCGCTCGGCGGAATTTGAAGAATCTTCCAAGCTTGATCGTGACAAGGAATACATCTCTGGTTTGTTATCGATGGATACGGACGTATTGACAGAGATTGAAGACGCGCTCAAGCGCATTCGCGAAGGCACATACGGCAATTGTATCGACACGGGCAAGGAGATCCCGGAATCCCGTCTTGAGGCAATGCCTTGGACTCCCCGCTGCCGTGAGGCGCAGCAAGCCTACGAACGTCGCAAAGCGGCTGGAGAAGAAGATTAATTCTGCCTGCTCAGTTTTCTTGGCATACTGAAGTAACGGCCTGTCCGACTTATTCGGCCCAGGCCGTTGTTGTTTCTGCCACCTTGTCGTTTTTTCTGCAAAAAAGACTCATTTCTATTTTCTGCTTCACACTGTGATACTTGCGAATAACTTATTGATTAATATGCACAAACAAGCATAATGGAGAGCCCTTTTTCCTCGTGGCATAGCATTTGTTTTGTACTGAGTGTCTCAAACTACGTTCATATCTTGAGAAAAAGTCGACAAGATTCTATCCCTTGCGGCGCTGGAGTCTGGCTTTTGAAACATGATCATTCTTCTTGTGGAGGCTTTTTTAAATGGCGAAGATCATTGGCATTGATTTAGGCACCACGAATTCATGTGTTGCCGTTATGGAAGGCGGCGAGCCGATTGTCATTCCAAATTCGGAAGGCGCGCGCACCACGCCCTCAGTGGTCGCATTTTCGAAAACGGGCGAGCGGCTTGTTGGCCAGGTTGCCAAGCGACAAGCTATCACAAATCCGAAAAACACCATTTACTCAATCAAGCGGTTCATGGGCCGGCGCTCCAGCGAAGTTGAGCGCGAGCGCAAATCCGTGCCCTACACTATCGCTTCCGGAAAAAATGACGTCGCCGTGGTGAATATTGGCGGCAAAGAATACACACCGCAAGAAATCTCCGCGATGATTCTGCAGAAGATGAAACAGACCGCAGAAGATTATCTCGGCGAGAAGGTGACCGAAGCGGTGATCACGGTACCGGCTTACTTCAATGACAGCCAACGCCAGGCCACGAAAGAGGCTGGTGAGATTGCCGGTCTGGCGGTGAAGCGTATTATCAACGAGCCGACTGCGGCCTCACTGGCCTATGGCTTGGATCGCAAGAAAGACGAAAAGATCGCGGTTTATGACTTGGGTGGCGGTACGTTCGACATCAGCATTCTGGAAATCGGCGAGGGCGTGTTCGAGGTTAAAGCGACCAATGGCGATACACATTTGGGTGGCGAC
This sequence comes from bacterium, assembly GCA_050732395.1. Classification (GTDB taxonomy): domain Bacteria; phylum Zhuqueibacterota; class Zhuqueibacteria; order Zhuqueibacterales; family Zhuqueibacteraceae; genus JBIOXB01. Next base: position 17,273 of record JBOHQX010000151.1, on the reverse strand, counting down.
GATTTCGACCAACGCGTAATCAACTGGCTGGTCGATGAATTTCGCCGCCAGGAAGGGGTTGATCTCAGCAAAGACGCCATGGCTTTGCAGCGTTTGAAAGAAGCCGCTGAAAAAGCCAAGTGCGAGCTGTCCACGGTGATGCAAACCGACATCAACCTGCCGTTCATCACAGCCACGGATTCCGGTCCAAAGCATCTGCAAATGACGCTGACGCGCGCCAAGTTCGAGCAAATGTGCGACGATCTGTTCGAGCGCACGATCGGCCCGTGTCAGGCGGCGATGCGCGATTCCGATATGCGGCCGGAAGACATAGACGAAGTCGTCCTGGTCGGTGGATCGACGCGCATGCCGAAAGTGCAGGAAATCGTGCGCAAGCTTTTCAACAAAGAGCCGCACAAAGGCGTGAATCCCGACGAAGTTGTGGCGGTCGGCGCCGCGATTCAGGGTGGCGTGCTGGCTGGCGACGTAAAAGACGTGCTTTTGCTCGACGTCACCCCACTGTCGCTCGGCATCGAAACGCTCGGCGGCGTGACCACGCGCTTGATCGAACGCAACACCACGATTCCTTGCAAGAAGTCTGAAATCTTCTCGACCGCTTCGGACAGCCAAACGCAAGTCGAGATTCATATCCTGCAAGGCGAGCGCGACATGGCGCTGGACAATCGCACGCTAGGCCGCTTCATTCTCGATGGCATTCCACCGGCTCCCCGTGGTGTGCCGCAGATCGAAGTGACCTTTGATATCGACGCCAACGGTATTTTGAACGTGTCTGCCCGCGATAAGGCCACCAATAAGGAACAGCGCATTCGCATTGAAGCTTCCACGGGCCTGAGCAAGGATGAAATCTCCAAAATGGAGCGCGACGCGCGCGAGCATGCAGCGGAAGACAAAAAGAAGCGTGAATTGGTCGAAGCGAAAAACTACGCCGATCAGCTCATCTATCAGACCGAGAAAAACGTGAAGGACATGGGCGACAAGCTCGACGCTGAATCCAAAGACCGCCTGCAGAATGCGGTCCAAAAAATTCGCGACCTCACGAATACCGAACGCGCGGAAGAGATCAAAGCGGCTTGCGACCAGCTCAATACGATCTGGAACGAAGTATCCAGCAAGATGTATGAGCGTGCTACCGAAGGCGGGCCGCCACCGAACGCCACCAACGGCAGTACCACGAAGGAAAAGGTCGAAGAGGCCGATTTCGAAGTCGTGGACGAAGATTCGACAAAAAAGTAATTCTTTTGATGCACTCCGGAGAAGGCGAGGCTGACCCCCTCGCCTTTTTTGTTTTTCTACGACTACAGCATGATAAAATAGCGCTTGATTTTTTTGGTTCGACATCATAAATTTTTTAGTTTGATGAATTTGGCCTTTTTTTCTCACTTTCGGAGGATGTTATGTGCAAACAATGCTTTCGATATATATTTGTATTGCTGAGCCTGCTCGTTCTGGCGGGCTGCGGCGAAAAACTGACGGAGGAACAGCTCTTGGCCAAATCCCGTGAGGCCGAATTGAACACGGACTACGAGGAAGCCAAGAAATACTACGAAAAACTGATCAAAGAATATCCCCAAAATGATCAGGCCGAAACCGCTCGCCTCAAGATCGCCCTCTTCGACAGCGCGGTATCCCTGCCGCAAGAAAGTTTGCTGAGGCAGGTTCAAATGTATGAATCTCGCGAACAGTTCAAGGATGCTTTGGTCCTGTATCAGGCGTTACTCGCGCGTTTCCCGAAGTATGAAAAACGTGACGAGCTCCTGCAAAAGATCGGCCTGGTTTATCTCAACAATCAAGAACAATATCAAAGAGCGGTTGATTCGTATCAGCGCCTGTTGCAGGACTATCCGGAAAGCAAACACGCCGCACAGGCGCAGTTCATGGTGGGCTACATTTATGCCAACCACATCAAGGATCTCGACAAAGCGCGCCAGGCATACGATACCTTCAAGCAGAAGTATCCACAACACGAATTGATGCCCTCCGTCGATTGGGAGCTCGAACATCTCGGCAAAGACATCGGCGATTTGGATTTCGTCGTCACTTCCAAGAACGAGGCGCCGGCCGGCGACGGGCAGCCTGAGATTCCGGACAAACGTCCGGCTACCGGCCCCAATGCCGTGCCTCAACAAAAATAGGGTGCTTGTCTGTTCCGGGCTGACGTTTGCAGACGATCTTTGGAATATCGAGAATGAGCCGAAACGAATCGCTTTCGGCTTTTTTCTGAAAATTGAGCGCCGATTTGGCAAAGGGAAGAGCAAATGCAAAAAGGCGGTTCGCGACGGATGCAGATATTCCTGGGTGCTTTTTGGGTGGCTACACTTAGTCCTCTGCTCCCCGCGCAAGAAGCGGTGCGGGTTCAGATTAGTGCGAAGGTGTCGCACGACGAAGTGCCGCTCAATCGCACGGCGACGTACGTCGTGGAATTAAAATGGTCCGGCGCGCTCGCGCAAATTGAATTTGATCACCCGGAAACCCCAAAACTCTCCAACTTTAAGCTCGCCGGCTCATCTTCTTCGAATCGGGTAGGCCTCGAACGCGGCGAGAATACCGCCATCAAAACCTTTGAATACACGCTCAAGGCCGAAGGTCTGGGCATGGGTTACGTCGAAGGTCTGCGGGTGGGTTATCTTGACAAAGCCACGAATGAAAGGCACACGCTCGCGGTCCAGCGATTGGGGATCAAGGTGATTGAGCCCGTACGCGAGCCAGAGGACGCGCCGTACGGCCTAGCGATGACGGCCGGATTGTTGCTGACCATTTTGGCGGGTCTAGGCGTGTGGCAATGGGAAGCACGCCAAAAAAAGAAAGAGCTCGAACAACTCGCTCGGCAGGCGACCAAACCGCTGGAACAGGAGTATTTGGAACGATTGCAAGCCGCGGTCGACTTGAACAGCCTGGAAACAAGGCCCGGTTTTTCGGAAGTGTCGCGCCTGGTGCGGCAATACTTGCAGCGCCGTTTCGATATTCCGGTGCAAGGCATTGCGACTACGGAAGTGACGGCGGCGTATCGTGCGTTGGATGGCGAGCTCACCCGGGGCATACAATTGGAAGAGATTCTGCAAACCTGTGATCTGGTTAAGTTCTCCGGCGACGGCGGCGACCCGGCGCGGCTGGCGCGCGTGTTTACGTTGACGGAGAGCTTTCTGCGCGCGCATTCGTCTCGCAGCGATCAATCGCAGAATTAATTCGGCGCACACCTACGACTCCGGGCTTTAGCCACTGCAATTGAACGCTCAGAAAACAGCGTGAAAGCCCGGAAGGTTAGCGTGCGCAAAATCATCTTCCAGGCTCGACTGCGTTACGTCCGGAGGTCTCGATGATGATGCACCTGCCTGAAATCAACACCATCGCTATTCTCGGTGCCGGCACCATGGGCCGTGGCATTGCCTACGCCTCCTGTTTGGCAGGATATCAAACCAAACTGTACGACGTTGGCGAGGAGATTCTGATACAGGCCGCCAAGGATGTCATGGCCAGCTTTCACAAAGCGGCTGCCAAAGGTGTGGTCACGGAGGAATTTGCGGCCCAGGCTTTTTCTCGATTGCAGACGACGGCGGAATTTGAAAATGCCGTGCATTTGGCCGATTTCGTGATCGAAGCCGCGCCGGAAAAAATCGAGATGAAAGTCGACCTGTTCGCCAGGCTCGATCGCTATGCGCCAAAACACGCCGTTCTGGCGACGAATACTTCTACGCTTTCCGTTACGGAAATGGCGGGCGCCACCCAACGTCCCCGGCAAGTCGTGGGCATGCATTTTTTCAATCCCGTGCCACTGATGAAATTGATCGAAATCATTCGGGGCCTGGAAACGGACGAGGCCACGGTCGAGATCACCAAAAAAGTTGCGTTGGCGATGCGCAAGGAGCCGGTCGTGATCAATGAATCGCCGGGCTTCATTACCACCCGCATCAATGCCATGATCGGCAACGAAGCGTTTTACATGCTGCAGGAAGGCGTGGCTTCGGCGGAAGAAATCGACAAGGCGCTCAAACTCGGATTGAATCATCCCATGGGTCCGTTCGAGCTGGTCGACCTTGTCGGCCTCGATACCCGCCTGCATATTCTCAATTTCCTCCATCAAACACTCGGCGAAAAGTTCCGGCCTTCCCCGTTGCTGGTCAAGTACGTCAAAGCCGGCCGCCTGGGCCGCAAGGTCGGGCGTGGCGTTTATGATTATTCGGGGAAGAATTAATTCGTACTGGCGCGCCGGTGTCTGAGAAAGGGCGATGAAAAACTTCCCTCCCCAGGCTGTACTGGCTTACGCACTCCTTCGACAGGCACAGAATCCGGCCCATCGATTTAATGGTTTGCCCATAATCGTTTTGACATGCCTTGCGGCGGCTTTCGAATTCTGCCGCCAGCATGGCTCGTCGAAAAAACGCTCTCCCTGGGGCACGAAATAGCTCTTGAAATTTCACCTGCGATTCGTTATACTGCCTTTCAATTTGTTTGTTCGTTTCTTGGGAAAAGGATTGAGTTGATGGATCGAGGCGGTGCGCAAAAGGACCCCGTTTTTGATATCGCGATCATCGGTGCCGGACCGGTGGGCCTGGCTTGCGGGCTTGAGGCGCACCGCTGTGGACTTTCGCATGTGATTTTAGAGAAAGGTTGCTTGACCAATTCGCTGTTCCATTTTCCCAAGCATATGACGTTCTTTTCCACGCCGGAGTTGCTGGAGATCGGCGGCATTCCTTTTGTGATTTCAACCGAGAAACCGACGCGCCCGGAGGCATTGAATTATTATCGTCGTGTCACGGCGCATTTTGAGTTGAATGTGAGGCTTTATGAGCGCGTGATCAACGTCATCTCACGCCCATCTTCCTTTGAGGTCATCACCGCGCATCGGAGCTACGGCGCAAAATTCGTCGTGATCGCCACTGGCTTTTATGACCATCCAAACCTTCTCGACGTTCCCGGTGAAACCCTGCCCAAAGTTTCACACTATTATACCGAGCCCTTTTCTTTTTATCGCCGGCGCGTGGCGGTGATCGGCGGCAAGAATTCGGCCGTGGAAGCTGCGCTGGATTTGTATCGTCACGGCGCAGAAGTGACCCTGATTCATCGCGGACCGGAAATCCGCCAAAGCGTGAAATACTGGATTCTGCCGGACATTCTAAATCGCATTCAAGAGGGCAGTATTCGCGCGCTGTTCAACGCGCAGGTCGCGGCCATTTCTCCCGAAAAAATTTTCGTGCAGCCCCAGGGCGGCATGAATCTGGCAATCGACAATGATCACGTTTTTGCCTTGACCGGCTATCATCCGGATTATGACTTTTTGGAGCAGGCCGGCATTGCGATCGAAGATCAAACACGGCGACCGCACTATCATGCGGAAACTTTCGAAACCAATGTTACGGGCATATACGTCGCCGGTGTCGTGGCGGCGGGAAAAGAGGGCAACAGTATCTTCATCGAAAACGGCCGCATGCATGCAAAAAGCATCATAAAAGACATTGAGCGCCGGATGCAGGGATCGAACGGACGAGAATCAGTGCCGGTAATGAAGGGCGCAATAACGGCGTAGAAGCAAGTGGATGGCTGGCACGATCGCGACGGAACCAACGCGCGCCATCAAAACACCTGCGCATGAGAAGTGTGGACAAACGGGAGCGAGATTTGAAAGACTTCGATCTCATCGTGATCGGCGGCGGGCCGGGCGGATACGTCGCCGCGATTCGCGCGGCGCAACTCGGCATGCACGTGGGCGTGATTGAAAAAGACCGGCTCGGAGGCTTGTGTTTGAATTGGGGTTGTATCCCGAGCAAGGCTTTGCTGCGTTCGGCGGAAGTTTATCATCTCCTGCAGCGCGCGCAAGAATTCGGGCTGAAAGCTGGCGAGATCTCCTTCGAATGGGAAAAAATCATTCAGCGCAGCCGAAAAATTTCCGAGCAAATCACCAAAGGGGTCGCTTTTTTATTTCGCAAGAACAAAATCGAGCATATCGACGGGCAGGGCCACATCCGCAAAGATAAAGTCGTGGAAGTTACGAAAGAAGGTAAGGCAGTTGGCGAATACCGCGCAAAAAACATTATCGTGGCCACCGGCGGTGCGCACCGTTCGTTACCCCACGTCGCGCTGGATCGCAAGCAAGTGATCACCAGCACCGAGGCCATGATTTGGCCGGAATTGCCCAAGTCGCTGATCATCGTCGGCGGTGGCCCGATCGGCGTCGAGTTTGCGTATTTCTACAACGCTTTCGGTTGCAAGGTCACGATTCTCGAAATGATGCCACAGATTCTCCCGTTGGAAGATGAAGAAATCGCAAAGTCGTTGGCTTCGACTTACAAAAAGAGCGGGATTGTGATCGAAACCCATGCAACGGTAACCGGGGTGACGCCTTCCGCCAAAGACGTGACCGTAGCGTACTCCGTCAATGCCGTGGAAAAGAAAGTGACGGGGGACGTGGCGCTAATGGCGATCGGTTTTTCCGGCCAAACGGGCAATCTGGGCCTGGAAGACGTCGGCGTCACCATGGACAGAAGTTTTGTTGCTGCCAATCGCAAGACTTATGCGACAAACGTGCCCGGGATTCACGCCGTCGGTGACGTGATCGGCGCTCCCTTGCTGGCCCACGTCGCTTCCGCCGAGGGCATTGCCTGTGTCGAACACTTCGCGGGCAAATCTCCCGTTCCCGTCGATTATGGAAATATTCCCGGCTGCACGTATTGCCAGCCACAAGTGGCGAGCGTGGGACTGACCGAAAAGCAAGCACGTGAAAAAGGCCATGAGGTCGCTGTCGGCCGCTTTAATTTCAGGCCACTCGGCAAAGCCATTGCTGCAGGCGAAACGGACGGTTTTGTGAAGCTGGTGGTCGACAAGAAATACGGCGAGCTGCTGGGCGCGCATATTTTGGGACATGAAGCCACGGACATGATCGCCGAGCTCGTGGTTGCGCGCACGCTCGAAACCACCGTGCACGAGCTGATCAAGACTGTGCACGCGCATCCGACGTTCGCCGAAGCGGTGATGGAGGCGGCGGCGGATGCATTGGGGGAAGCGATTCATCAATAACCGCTGGCCGGCTCGACAATAAACTATCGCCCGCCAATTTTCGAACAAAAATCAGGATGGTTGTAGTGGTCAGTGGTAGGAACGAATTATGGCGAAACACAGAATCGGATGGTTACCGGGAGACGGCGTCGGCCGTGACGTCATGGAGGCGGCCCACCTCGTGCTGGACAAGCTGAGGTTGGACGCCGAGTATTTGCATGGCGAGATCGGTTGGAATTACTGGTGCACCGAAGGGAATCCCTTGCCGGAGCGCACGGTGGAGTTGTTGAAAAACACACACGCCTGCTTGCTTGGCGCCATCACCAGTAAGCCCCGGGAGGAAGCAGAACGCGACTTGCTGCCAGAACTGCAGAATCAAGGGCTGGCGTATCATAGCGCTATTTTGCAATTGCGCCAGAAATTCCATTTGCATACGAATATCCGGCCATGCAAGGCGTTCGCCGGCAATCCGCTCAACTTCCGTCACGACATCGATATCGTCGTTTTTCGAGAAAATTCGGAATGCCTGTACGCCGGGCTCGAATTTCATCCGCTGCCACCTGAAGTGAGTCAAGCGATTGCGGCGCATCTTCCCGGCGCGCAGCGCTATGCGGATATGAACCCGGAAGACGTGGCGATTTCATTGCGGGTGATGACGCGCTCCCGTTGCCTCAGCATCTCACAACAAGCGTTCGAGTATGCGCGCCAGCGCGGCTATCGCACGGTGACGGTCGTAGAAAAACCGAACGTCACTCGTGAAACCAGCGGCATGCTCATTCGTGAAGCGCGCAAAACAGCGAAGCGCTACGCCGAAGTTGACTTTTACGAGGCAAATATCGATCATCTTTGCATGTGGCTGCTGAAGAATCCCCAAAGCTTCGCGGTGTTGCTCACCAGCAACTTGTTCGGCGACATTCTGTCGAAACTGTGCGTACAGCTCGTCGGTGGGCTGGGTTTTGGCGCCAGCGCGAACCTCGGCGAAAAGTACGCGCTCTTCGAGCCGATTCATGGCTCCGCGCCGCGCCTGGCAGGCCAATATCGCGTCAATCCCATCGGCTTGCTGCGCGCCGTGGTGATGATGCTCGAGTATTTGCAGGAAAATGAAATGGCGCGGGTGCTGGAGAACGGCATCGCCACGGTCGTGCAGGAAGGCAAAGTGCGCACACAGGACATGGGCGGCGAGTCTTCGACCATAGACATGGCAAAGGCGATTGCTGAGAGAATTTGAAGTTTTGGAATGGACGAGGTCAAAATGAGCAGTTTGTTGGCCGTCATCACCACCTTTGCCGTCGTCGGCGGATTGGTGATGTTGATTTTGGTGCTTTCCTCCTGGCTCGGGCCCAAGCGCAACAATCCGGTCAAAGAAGTCCCGTTCGAATGCGGATGGGCGCCGATTGCGCAGCCGGGCGACCGGCACACGATTCGATTCTATCTCATCGCGATTTTGTTCGTATTGTTCGATATTGAAATTGTGTTTCTGTTCCCCTGGGCCGCGGTCTTTCGCGAGCTGGGCGCGCCCGCATTTTTCAGCATGCTGACGTTCATGGCGATATTGATTCTGGGTTTGGTTTACGCGTGGAAGCGAGGTGCTTTAGAATGGGAATGAAAAGCCCCTTTGGCAGAGAAAATTTTGTGACCTCCCGTCTCGATCAAGCCGTCGGTTGGGCGAGAAAATATTCCATCTTTCAATATCCATTTGTTACGGCTTGCTGCGGCATGGAATACATGGCGACCGCCGGCTCGCACTATGACGTCGATCGTTTCGGCGCAGCCTTGCCGCGCTTTACTCCGCGGCAAGCAGACGTCTTGTTCGTGGTCGGTACGATCAGCCAAAAAATCGCACCGATCTTGCGCCGTGTGTACGATCAAATGTGCGAGCCCAAATGGGTGGTCGCCTTCGGGGTCTGCACTTGCACGGGCGGCTTTTACGACAACTACTCGACCGTACAAGGCATCGATACGATCTTGCCGGTCGATGTTTACATTCCCGGCTGCCCGCCGCGCCCGGAGACCGTGTTGCAAGGCTTGATGTTGCTGCAGGAAAAAATTCAAAAGCAGAAGCAGGAATATTGAGCGTACCGCCGACGTGCAGACAATTTTACGTATTACGGATGGCGTAGCACCTAAGACGTAAGAAAAACATCTTTGCCTCCAGTTTGACGTTTAACGGATTGCTTATGTCCTGGCTGGAAGAAATTGTCCAAAAATTTTCCGGGCACGTGCACCTCACGGCCTCTCCCACGCACAACAACGCGTTGCTGGTGGATCGCGAGATCCTGCCCGCCTTGTGCCGCCATCTGCGTACCGAACATCAGCCGGCTTTCAGTTTTTTGATGGACGTCGGCGGCGTCGATCGCTCGCAGTTTCCCGGCGCCGGACAGCGATATGAAGTCATCTACAATCTTTTCGCCTATCCGGAAGCAGTGCGGCTCATATTGCGTGTGCCGGTACCGGAAGCGGATCCGATCGTGCCATCCGTAAGCAGCATCTGGGCCGGGGCCAACTGGTACGAGCGCGAAATATGGGATCTGTTCGGCATTCGCTTCAAGAATCATCCCGATCTGCGCCGCATTTTGATGTACGACGAATTCAAAGGCCATCCGCTGCGCAAGGACTATCCCATCAATCGCCGGCATCCGCTGATCAGTCATGACAAGCTGGCCACGCCTGGACAAAACGGCACCAACGGCCATCAGCCGGGCTTTCGTATCAAAGGGCCGCAAATTGGCAAGAACGCGCAAAACATGCTGCTCAATATGGGGCCATCGCATCCGGCCATGCACGGCGTCATTCACTTGTTGCTGGAGCTCGACGGCGAAACCGTTGCTTCCGCGGACGTTGCCATTGGCTACCTGCATCGCGCCTTCGAAAAAGACGCGGAGGCCGTTACCTGGAATCAAGTTTTTCCATACACCGATCGTTTGAATTACGTCTCGCCATTGATCAACAACGTCGGTTACGCCATGGCGGTCGAAAAACTGATGGGCTTGCAGACCACCGAGCGCTGCCAATACATTCGCGTGCTCATGTCCGAGATCTCGCGCATCACCGACCATCTCACCTGCATCGGTGCGAACACGATGGAGCTGGGAGCGATGACGGGATTCTTGTATTTTGTGAAAGTGCGTGACATGCTGTATGAGCTGGTGGAAGAAATCACCGGCGCGCGCCTGACCGTCTCCTACTTACGCATCGGTGGGGTGAAAGCGGATTTAACGTCCACCTTTGACGGTAACTTGCGCAAGATTCTCAAGGAATTGCACAAGGCCATGAAGGAAATGCACACCCTGGTGACGCGCAATCGCATTTTCGTCGATCGTATGAAAGCCACGGGCGTGATCGAGAAAGAAACGGCCATCGCGCACGGCTTCACCGGTCCGATGCTGCGTGCGACCGGCATCGACTACGACGTGCGTAAAGCCGAGCCCTATCTGGTGTACGATCGCCTCGAGTTCGACATTCCCTACGGCCAATACGGCGACAACTATGACCGCTATCTCGTACGCATGGAAGAAATCGAGCAGAGCGCAAAAATACTCGAGCAATGCCTCGAGCAGATTCCCGGCGGTGCGATCAACGTGGATCACGAAGGCAAGGAAATGGCCGCCAGCGAGATGGCCGATCGCGGCAAATTCGGCCAGACCCACGAATTGCTACAACTGCGCGCCGTAACCGACCCGACGTTATCCGGCGGCGAGGCCGCGCTCCGGCGCCAAATCTTTCCCGACGATAAACGGGTCGTGCTACCGGCGAAAGAACAAACCTATGGCAGCATCGAAGGCTTGATGAATCATTTCATGCTGGTGATGGAAGGCTACGGCATTCAGCCGCCCGTGGGCGAGGCGTATCAAGCCGTCGAAGGCGCGAACGGCGAATTGGGATTCTACGTCATCAGCAGCGGCCAAGACAAGCCCTATCGCGTGGACGTGCGCCCGCCTTGTTTTGCTTTGATGTCGGGATTCCATAAACTGATCGAAGGCGATGCGGTGGCGGACATTGTGGCGACATTCGGAACAGTGAATATGATCGCAGGAGAATTGGATCGATGAGCTTGACGTTGTCTCAAGCTGCGCGCGATCGCATTGCTGAAGTGACGGCGCATTACCCCCCCGAGAACAAGCGCGCGGCGCTATTGCCTATTCTCCACATTGTGCAAGAAGAAAAGGGTTGCGTGCCAGAAGACTTTGAAGAAGAGATTGCGGCAATGGTGGGCGTCCCGGTCGTGAAGGTAAAGGAAGTATTGTCGTTTTACACCTGGTTCCGGCAGAAACCCACCGGCAAGCATCATTTTCAAGTCTGCCGCACGATTTCCTGCACGCTGCGCGGCCACCGCGAAATCATGGCGTATTTGGAGAAAAAACTGGGCATCAAAGAGGGCGAAACCACGGCGGATGGCAAATACAGCTTGACGGCCGTTGAGTGCCTGGCTTCGTGCGAGACCGCGCCGATGATGCAGTTGAATGAGAAATATGTGGACTATCTCACGCCGGAGAAGATTGATCAGATTTTGGGGGAGTTGAATCATGGCTCAAATGAAACAAGTTGACGTAAGCGCTTCATCAAGATTTAGCGAGGTCTGATCGATGAGTGTCATGATTATATACCAATTGCAATTCAAACACAATAACATTGGCTGTAACTATGGCGATTGATAGTTCGACAATAAGTTTGGAGCAAAAAAAACGCATACTTCACTTGGAAGAAGGGCACTTCGTCGACCTAAAAGCGATTGAAATAACGCCAGCAAAGTTGACGAGACACATTTCGGCGTTTGCAAACGCTGATGGAGGTGAACTTTATATTGGTATTGACGAGGACAAAGTAACCAGCAAGCGATCATGGAGAGGGTTTTCAAGTTTTGAGGTTGCTAATGGTCATATTCAGATTTTCGAGAAACTTTTTCCGCTGGGGGAAAATTTTGTCTACACATTTTTAACTTGTGCCCACAGCTCTGGAATAATACTTCAGATAGTTATCCACAAAACACCTGATATAAAACACGCATCAGATGGAAAGTCATATGTTCGACGCGGAGCCCAGAGTTTACCGGTGGACACGCCAGAAGATTTGGATCGTTTACGTCAAAACAAGAGGATTTTGGTCACGGGCAAGAGCGGACTTGTCGCTAAACTGGATAGAACCGCTCAAGTGGTTTAGAATGAGGTTATGATGTTTGCTAAATTTGTCAAACCACTAGTGCACTTCGAAGTGCTTTTGGAATTCCTGAATCCGAAGCAGAGGAGAGCAGAGGATTGTGCACCTTGAGCCGTTTTTGCGAGGATCAATTTCTGAGTCAAGAAAGGCGAATGCTTTTGCAAAAAACACGTGCAGGATCGTTTGGCTGCGTGATGTCTTAAGCGAGTTTTGAAATAGTGCATGCGAAAAGCGAGCAAAATGAAATGGCCCCCGGCAGTGAAAATCTGGATGGAACGAGCCGAATATGATTTTGAAACCGCGCGGGCAATGTATAAAACTGGCCGCTACCTTTATGTCGTTTTTATGTGCCAGCAAGCAGTCGAGAAGACGCTGAAAGCGATCTTGGCATTTCAACACAAAGAGATCAAGCCGATTCATCACCTTCCGAAGTTGGCTGAGCTCGCAGGACTTTTGCACGAATTTAGAGAGGAAACACTTACGTTAGTCGAAAATCTCAGCGGATACTACTTGAATGCACGTTATAAGGAAACCATCGAAGCTCTTGTCAAAGCAATAGACAAAAAGGAAGCAAGAGAATACTTGAGCAAAACCGAGAGTCTGATCTTATGGCTTACACAAAAGATGAAGCCATTGCCATAATCCGCGCGTTTCTGGAGAGGATTCGGCAGGAGCTTCCCGTAGAACGGGCATATTTATTCGGCTCTCATGCCACCGGTCGAAGTCGTAACTACTCGGATATCGATCTGGCCATTATCACGCCAGCTCTAAATGACGAAAATTCGATCGCCATCAATCTCAAAATTTTCAGCCGAGCGTCGCGTTACAATGTTGACTTGGAACCAGTTTGTTTCTCGCCTAAAGAATTCGAGCAAGAAGATTTGCCGATTGTTCTCGACATTAAGCGGACAGGCATAGAAATCACCGCGCTAAAGCATTAAGCTTTTATAGCAACGCTTGATAGTATGATAGCTTCAGCGAGTTTTGTCGAAAAGGAACTGTCTGAACATGACACTCAATGGCGGCATTCTGACTCCCTTGATTAAGCAGCAATGCCAGCATCTCAAAAACTACCTCAACGCCGGCGGCTACGAGGCTGCGAAAAAGGCCCTGCAAATGACTTCCGATGAGGTCATTCAGGAAGTCATGAAATCCAACTTGCGCGGGCTGGGCGGCGCGGGATTTCCTACTGGGCGCAAGTGGAGCTTCATTCCCAAAGATTCGCCCAAGCCGAAATATCTCGTTATCAATGCCGATGAAAGCGAGCCGGGAACGTTCAAGGATCGCTACATTATTACCGGCGCGACGCATGCGTTAATCGAAGGCATCATCATCGCCTCCAAAGCGATCAACGCACATACGAGCTATATTTACATTCGCGGCGAATATGTCGAGCCGGCGCGCATTTTGCAAGCCGCGATCGATGAAGCGTATAAGAACGGCGTTCTCGGCAAAAAAGCGCTGGGCACGGACTATGAACTGAATCTGTACGTCCATCGCGGTGCAGGCGCCTACATTTGTGGAGAGGAAACCGCGCTGTTGGAGTCGCTCGAGGGCAAAAAGGGCTGGCCGCGTATGAAGCCGCCTTTTCCGGCAATTGAGGGCTTGTTCCGTTGCCCCACAATCGTTAACAATGTCGAAACTGTGGCCTATGTGCCCAGCATCATCAAGAACGGTGGTGAATGGTTTGCGAAGCAAGGCAGCGAGAAAAACGGCGGCTACCGTTTCTACAGCGTGAGCGGACACGTCAGTAAACCAGGTGTGTATGAATTGCCGCACGGCACCACTTTGCGCGAGATTATTTACACCCACGCGGGCGGCGTTCGCAACGGTAAGAAACTGAAGGCAGTCATTCCCGGCGGCTCTTCCTCTCCCGTCCTGCGGCCTGAAGAGCTCGACGTGAAAATGGACGTCGAATCGCTTGCCGCCGTCGGCTCGATGATCGGCTCGGCCGGCGTCATCGTGATGGACGAGGACACCTGCCTGCTCGACGTGCTGCTGGTCACGACGCGCTTCTATCATCATGAAAGCTGCGGCCAGTGCACACCCTGCCGCGAAGGCACGGGTTGGATGGATAAAATATTTCATCGCATACAACACGGCGAAGGACGCTTGGCAGACGTCGACAACCTGTGGAGCATCGCCAATGGTATTATGGGCAACACCATTTGCCCGCTCGGCGACGCCGCGGCCATGCCGGTGTTCGGTTTTTTGAAGAAATATCGCGAAGAATTTGAGGCGCACGCGAAGTTCGGTAAATGCCATACGGGTGAATTCACGAGCTGGAAACCAGCGGCCAAAACTCCGGCCTGAGACGCACGAAAGCTCCAAGTAGAAGATTCCGCCCGTTTTGTTGTGACCAGTTGCAAGCGCTGGACAGCCGGCCAGTTGCAGATCACTCTATCATGCCGCCAAATGACAGCGGCTTCGAACGAACCTGAGACTTTCATTCCTAGCTCGACGCTTGAACATGCCCACCATTACCATTGACGGGAAACAAACCGAAGTCGCACCCGGCACGACCGTAATTCAAGCTGCGGAAAAGCTCGGTATCGAGATTCCGCGCTATTGCTACCATCCCGGCCTGAGTATCGTCGGCCAGTGCCGCATCTGCCTGATTGAAATTGAAAAGATGCCCAAACTGCAAGTGGCCTGTTACACGCCGGCGGCGGAGGGCATGGTTGTGCACACGCACAGTGAAAAGGCATTGCGCGGCCGCAAAGACGTGCTGGAATTGCTGCTCGTCAATCATCCGCTCGATTGCCCGGTGTGCGATCAAGCCGGCGAATGCTGGCTGCAGGAATATTACATGCGCCTCGGCCGATACGACAGCAAGATGGTCGAAGACAAAGTCAAGAAGGCCAAGGCCCTCGACGTCGGCCCGCACGTGATGTTGGATCAGGAACGCTGCATTCTGTGCAGCCGTTGCGTGCGTTTCTGC
Organism: bacterium; assembly: GCA_050732395.1. GTDB lineage: Bacteria > Zhuqueibacterota > Zhuqueibacteria > Zhuqueibacterales > Zhuqueibacteraceae > JBIOXB01. Next base: position 2,191 of record JBOHQX010000151.1, on the reverse strand, counting down.
GATGAAGTGAGCAAGTCCAACGAGCTGGGAATTTTCAATCGCGGCGATCACTCGGAGCTCGCTCCCTATCCCGGCAGGAAACTTGACAATCTCTATTCCGTGAACACGGTTGATATTTGCCCGGTGGGCGCGCTCACGGAAAAAGATTTTCGCTTTGAAGCTCGCGTGTGGTATTTGGACGCGACCGATTCGATTTGTCCCGGCTGCAGCACGGGCTGCAACATCGAGGTGTACACCAATACCGAACGCAAGCATCATGCCGAAGGGCGTCGCGTGGTTCGCCTCAAGCCGCGCTTCAACGCCGAAGTCAATCAATGGTGGATGTGTGACATCGGCCGCTACACCTTCAAAGCCGTGGACGAGCCTTCGCGCCTCACGGCGCCCCTGATGAAGAATGGTGAAGAATGGATTGCAACCACGTGGGAAGTGGCGCTGGCCGCGGCGGCGGACAAAATCAAAAGCGCGTTGCCCGAGCGCGTGGGCCTCATCGCTTCGTCCCAAATGACGAATGAAGACTTGTTCGCGCTCAGGCATCTTGCAGATAAATTGCACATCCAAAATCTTGCCGGCACGGTGACCCCGAAAGAGAGCCCGAAGCAGGATAATTTCCTGCTGAAAAGCGATCGCAATCCCAACACCCGGGGCGCAACCCTGATCGGTTTCGGCGACGACGGTGTGGCGGCCTTCAAGCTCTTGCGCGAAGCGCGCGCCGGCAAATTGGCGGTGTTGGTGATTTTTCATCATGATTTGACCGTCGGATTCGATCAAGAGTTCATCGCCAGCGTTCTGCAAAACGTGCCTACAGTGATCTTCGCCGGCACGCATCAGCATGCCACCAGTGCGATGGCGCACATCGTTTTGCCTGCGGCCGCTTGGACCGAGAAGGACGGCACCTTTACGAATTACGCTGATCGTGTGCAACTGCTGCGCAAAGCCGTGGACCCCATGGGCGACGCGTTGCCGGAATGGAAAATCGTAAAGCGCTTGGGGCGCGAGCTCGGTGTTGCGCTTCCTTATCTCGAAGCACAGGACGTGTTCGCAGCCTTGACGCACGAAATCCCGGCGTTCAGGGACTTGAGCTACGAACGCGTCGCGGCGCAGGGCTTCAAGCTCGGCGATGATCCACAAGCCCCTGCGCCGGAGCGCAAATTGAACAAAACCCCCGACAAGCTTCGCCTCATTCCTATTTTTGAGTGAACATGGCAGACCTGATCGCGACCTTGCTCAAAATCCTTTTCTTTATTTTGATTTTCGTGTTCAACACCGCGGCGCTGCTGACGTGGGTCGAACGCAAGCAAAGCGCGCTCATGCAAGATCGCGTTGGTGCCAATCGCGCGGCAATTTTCGGCCTGCGGCTCTTCGGGCTGTTTCACATCGTAGCCGATTCCTTGAAGATGTTTTTCAAGGAGGATTTTCGCCCGAAAGGCGCGGAAAAATTTTTGTTTTCAATTGCCCCCGGCATCAGCATGTTTTTTGCAACCGTCGCCTTTGCGGCGATTCCATTTGCGGATAAACTGGTGATTGACGGCAAGGAAATCGCGATGCAAATTGCCGCACTCGACGTAGGCATTTTGTATATTTTTGCGGTGATGTCTATGGCGGTTTACGGCGTCGTGCTCGGCTCCTGGGCCTCCAACAACAATTATTCCTTGATGGGTGGATTGCGCGCCTCCTCGCAAATGATCTCTTACGAAGTTTCAATCGGTGTGTCGATCATCGGGATTTTGTTGATCTACGGCACCGTCGATTTGCAGGCAATTGTGCGCGCGCAAGGCGAGTTGTTGTGGGGTTGGCTGCCCAAGTGGGGGATTCTCGTACAGCCCGTGGGTTTCCTGCTGTTTTTAACCACGGGCATCGCCGAAACCAAACGCATTCCCTTCGACGCACCCGAAGGCGAGAGCGAGATCATCGGCTATCACGTCGAATACAGCAGCATGCGCTTCGGCATGTTTTTCCTCACGGATTTGATCGAAACCGTCTTGATTGCTTGCATCACGGTAACGCTGTTTCTGGGCGGCTGGCAAGTGCCGTACCTCATGCCGGACGGCTTTCATTTCCCCGGTGGCACCACGTTCGCGCTCTCCAATTTAACGATTACCCTGATGCAGTTTTTTACTTTCACGCTGAAAGTCGCCGTGCTCTTGTGGTTTATGATGATCATCCGGTGGACGCTGCCGCGCTTCCGGTACGA
>JBOHQX010000150.1:0-2317 GCA_050732395.1 bacterium | reverse complement strand
ACCCCAGCGTCTCCTCCAAGCCGAACATCAGATTCATATTCTGCACCGCTTGCCCTGACGCGCCTTTAACCAAATTATCAATCACACTGATCAGAAAAAACTTGCCATCGTGGCGTTCTATATAAACTACACCGTTGTTGGTATTGACCACCTGCTTGACATCCGGATTTTTTCGGCTGACATGCACAAACGGATGAGCGGCGTAATAGGCCTCGTAGAGTTCATACGCCGCTGCCAGCGACAACTCAGTCTCCAAATAAATCGCGCTGAGAATGCCGCGCGTGAAGCTGCCGCGAAAAGGAACGAAGTTGATCTTTGCCGCCAGCGCCGGCTGCAGAAATTTCAGGCTCTGATAAATCTCGGGGAGATGCTGGTGCTCAAACGCCTTGTAAACCGAAATATTATTGTTGCGCCAACTGAAATGCGTCGTTTCTGAAAGCGCCTGCCCCGCGCCGGTCGAGCCGGTGATCGCGCTGACGTGAACCTCGCCCCGAATGAGGCCGCGTTGTGCCAACGGCAGAAGTGCCAATTGGATGCACGTGGCAAAGCATCCAGGATTTGCGATTCGCGTCGCGCCAGTGATTGCCGCTCTGTGCAGCTCGGGCAAACCATAGGCGAAATCCGGTGAGAGGCGATGATCCTGGCTCAAATCAATAATCTTGGTGCGTTCACTGATCTGCTGGCTGCGCCAATAATTAGCCGACTCGCCATGTCCCAAGCAAAGAAAAAGTATATCGAGCTCGCCGGTGATCTCATTGGAAAACTTGAGATCGGTTTCGCCCAACAGATCGGCATGTACCTCGGACACCAGCTTGCCGGCGTTGCTGCGGCTGGTGGCGACACGAATTTCGGCGGCCGGATGCTGCAACAAAATGCGTATCAACTCGCCGCCGGTATAGCCGCTGCCGCCGGCAATGCCGACTTTAACTTTGTTCATCGTTGCGATTCACCTTATAATAGATCATGCTTTGATTCGCCAACATCTTGGAGAACCCGCGCGCGTCCTCTCCCGTCCAGGCGTGATATGCTTCATTGTAAACGGAAAACTCCGGCGACATCAAATCGTGCGGCGAAGTGATGCCGAGAATCTGAAAGCGATACGGCGCGAGATAAACCGAAACCACGCCCGTCACCGTTTTTTGCGAATTTTCAAAGAAGCTCTCGATGTTCCGCATCACCGGATCGAGATATTGGCCCTCGTGCAGCATGTGACCATACCAATCCGCCAAGTGATCTTTCCAATATAGTTGCCACTTGGTCAAGACGTGTTTTTCAAGCGCATGATGCGCTTTGATTATGACGAGCGGGGCCGCGGCCTCGAAGCCAATCCGATCCTTGATGCCGAAGGTGGTGTCGTCAACATGGATGTCGCGGCCGATGGCATAAGGTCCGGCGATTTTCTCCAGCGCTTGAATGACATGCACGGGATTCTCATAAGCGGTGTCGTTAATACCAGTCAGCTCGCCGCAATTGAAGTGCAACTCGACGGTCTGCGGCTCCGAATTGGCGAAGCGCGTGGGGAACGCTTCTTCGGGCAGCCATTCGGACGAGGTAAACGTCTCGCGGCCGCCAATCGACGATCCCCACAGGCCTTTGTTCACCGAATACTGCAGCTTGGCCCAATCAAATTCGATGCGATGCTTTTTGAGATATTCGATTTCCGCGTTGCGCGAAACGTGCTTATCGCGGATCGGCGCCAGAATGGCCGCTTCCGGAATGAGAATATTGAACGCGATGTCGAAACGGATTTGATCGTTGTCCAAACCGGTGCTGCCATGCGCGACGCTGCCGGCTTTGATCTCGCGGGCATATTGCGCCAGCGCCGTCGCTTGAAAAACTCTCTCCGCGCTCGCCGACAGCGGATAGGTGTTGTTCTTGAGCACGTTGCCGAAGATGAGATGCTTGATGCACTTCCGGTAGTAATTTTCCGTCTCATCCAAAACCACGTGCTTCTTCACGCCCAAACGCCGGGCGCGATTTTCGATTTCAGCGAGATCATCCGCATCGAAGCCGCCGGTGTTGACCACGACGGAATGCACTTCCAGCTCCAGCTCCGCCGCCAGATACCTGGCGCAGTAGGAGGTGTCGAGCCCGCCGCTGAAAGCTAGAACGACGAGACGGTTCTCCCGCTTTTTGACGGCAATCGTGTGAAGGTCGTGGGGATCAAAGAGCAAGCCGGTGCAGAGACAGTGCTTGCGATTGTTGCGGGTGAGGATATCGTAATTGCGGCACGACTGGCAGCCATCCCAAAATTCTTTGTCGGTGGTCAGCTCCGAAAACGGCACCGGCTTGAAGCCCAGCTCGGTGTTCATTTTCA
>JBOHQX010000149.1:0-7482 GCA_050732395.1 bacterium | reverse complement strand
GGATAATCCAACCTCTCTTTTTGATCCAAATGGCAAGGAAGTAAGATTCGGAAGCCGTTTTGAAAGATTTCTTAGTTTTTTTGGTTATAAAACTGAAAATTTGAAAAGACTTGAACATATTCGAGATCGGTTGGTTAGTACTCCAACAGGCAAAGGGTTGTACGAGAAGTTAGATGCTAGTCCGCAGATCATCAATGTCAACGCTGCATCGCCATTATTTACCGAATCAGGGAACCAGGCAGTAGGGATAACTGAAGTTGCAGTCGATGCTAACAAGAATCAAATTGTTGAAGAGATCCAAGTATCGATAGACCCTGAAGCATCCAAAAAGAAAGAAGGACTGGATGAACTAAAAAATGATGACGCAGCTTCTGCTACATTAGGTGTCCTTGTCAAGCACTTTCACTACCAAAATTCCTGACAGGGCGTTTGGGTTTGAGAGTAGAGTGAATTAAGATTTTTTTGAGAAAGCTTTTTAGCGAATTTGTTCGTCAACTCAAGATCATGTGAGCGGATTCACCGACGTGATTTGAGTTGCCGGATAGATCTTCTGGCGGCGCGGCGACGTCGATGCGATGATGTCCGTTGGTTGGCTCGCACGATCTACGGACGCCGTCACGCCGCATGCAGGCCGTATTCCAATTCCGTCAACTCGTTGATCAAAAGCAGACGGAGGTTGAAATTGGCCCAATACATCCGCCGCAGATGCGTGCGCACCGCCGGGATTAGTTCTTTGGCATTGCTGAGCAAAGCCCGAAGTTTCTCGCGCCAAAACGCCGCGGCCACCGGCACTTCACCCTCAGCGGCTTTTTCCGCCACGCGACAACTCAAGTCCTTCACCTCGGTGATCTCGCCATGCAGTAGATCGTAGAGCCGTTCTTGTTCGCGTGTCCAGTGTTGCGCGTGCGCGCGGCTGAGGTGAAGCAGTTCTTCTTCGCAGCGTTGGAGATCAAGCTCCTCCTGCAGATTGCGGATGAGCTTGACCAGATAACGATGTGCCCATGGGGTTTTAATTTTACCCCGCTCCTGACGGGCACGAAAAATGGCACTGGCCGCTTTAATCGCCGCCGGCTCGAATTCGCTTAAGAACGCGCGCAAGTTACCGCTGGAATCTTTTGGCAAAAGTCCGAAGCGTGTGAAAGCCTCGTCGAGGAGCTCACGTGAACGCGGATCGGGTTGTGCGCATCGCGAAAAAGGCCGTTGGTGTTGCGTCTTCAACCGTTTGAGAAACGCCTGATCTTTCGCCTGCTGCCGGGGATCGGAAACATACTCCAAAAGTACCTGCGCCCGGCTTTTGCCATCAAATTCGGCGCGCGGCACATGATTGGTCGTCGCCGTGTACGTGCGAATGATTTCATGCACGGCACTTTGAATCAACGCCGGTTTGGAGCTGTCGTTCAAACAAATTTTACCGACGCGTTGTTCAAACAGCGAGAAACTGCCTTCGCCAATCGCTTTGTTCTCCGGTCGGCCGGGCGTCGCTTTGATGACGTCACAGATCGGTTTGATTTTTTGCTGGAGCGCGGCGTCGTCATAACACGGCTTATTGTCACACAAGATCGCCGCCGGCGCTTGACCGCCCATGCAAGACAGTGCGGCGTCGAGTGCCCGCTTGATGCCATCTGCATTTTCGTTCGGCGTGATGGCAAACCCGACATCCGTGCCGGTGTTTTGATCGATCATCGCTTGCCAATTCAGTTTGCGATGTTCCTGACTGCTCGTGAGATGAATACTGATTTCTTTGCCATCGGTGACCAACATCGTTCCGGGCGCGAGTTGGACAGTGCTGCCGCGATAGCGATAGGTTCGGCGCTTAGGCAGTGACAACATCCCCACGATGCACAACACGCGTTTGATCTGATTGGCGCGCAATCCCAGTTCTTTCGCTGTGTGGCTCATAAAGTCCCGGGTCGAGCCTTCCCAAGCTTCAAAACGCTGGACGATCGCCCGAACGATTTCCGTGGCGTCGACTGGAATAATGGCTTTGGGCTTGGGCACGGCGTTTTCCGGTAAGAGCGGCGCGCGGTCTTGCGCCAGCCAAGTGCGCAAAGTGTCAAGAGCGATTTCTGCGGCGGAGGCAAATTCTTCTTGCGTTGACACTTCGCATTCCTGATCGTAGCGGTTGAGGATGAAATACTTGAACGCATCGCTATAGTTTTTGTGTGTCGCATGCTCGACCACAGCGCCCGGGTGCTCGGCACGATAGCGCAAAACGTCTATGGTCAACTGATCGTTGCGGGAACGAACCGGTGGTGGAACGTTGACATGCGCCGGTCTTCCTGGCCCGGTTTCCAATAACGACATCAGATGCGCCGTGAGGCGATCTTGCGCTTCATAGACGTAAGTGCGGTTGACGTCAAGTTGTTCGGCGATGGCTTTCATCGGCGCGTTCAAATTCAGCGAGAGTTCTTTGGCAAACATTTTCGCCATGGCGATAATGCCCGCAATGATCGACTTGTGATTGGCAAATTTTTCGACTATATTCGTCATGGCTCTCCTCGTGGAATGGTTTGTTTGGGTGTCGTAACTTAAACATAACTCATTCTCACGAGAGAGCCAATTTATTTTGAGGCGATTTAGCCGAAAATCTTTTTGCCAAGCAAGTAGATTTCTGACGTCCCGCCACGCGCGATGATTTTGAAGAGCTCGAGCACGCGATCCGCACCGGCCAACAAATCCAGCGGCGAACCGCCTTGTCCGGCCTGGATGCGTGCCATCATCTCCTCGACGCAACCGAAGAAGCGATCTGCCGGCACCAGAATGCCGCCCAGCGCGTGGTGAGTGCGCTCACAGTTGTAATAACGAACCCATTGGTCGATTTGACGTGCGGCATCGGCGAGATCCACGAACTCGATCTTGCGAATGAGTTCGCGTTGCACGGTGGCATTGAGTGCTTCGACTTTGCCATTGGTCTGCGGCTCGCGCGCGACGAGATAATCAATGCCGTACTCGACCAAGAGATTTTCAAAGCGGCTCACGCCGGACCACGAATAAAACGCGCTGCCGCGATCGCTCATCACCGCTTCGGGCTTGCCATAACGCGTGACCGCTTTCTCGAATGCTTCGATCACCGCCTCGGCGTTCTCGGTTTCGACCAGCGTCCAGCCGGCAATGAAGCGCGAGAAATCATCTTCGATCAACAGCAGCACTTGCTTCTGCTTATGCACATGCAGATGATAGAAGTCGAGATGATAAAGCTGGCGCGGTCGCACCGCTTCGTAACTGCCGGTGTGTTCTTTGCGCTGAATCTTCGGGGTCACGTAGCCGTGCTCTTCCATGATGTTGCGCACGGTATTGACCGACATCTTGTAACCCAGCCGGCGCAGCTGGTTCTTGATCTGGCTCGGGCCCAAGAGCGGATGCTGCTTCCAGGTGTTGAGGATCCGTTGATGCTGTTCATCGCCCGGTAAGGGCCCTTCAGTGGTCGGCATGGCATCCGCGCAGGGCATATCGGACGCCTTCCGCGCGCCGTTGTTTCCGAGGCTTGCTTCTCCAGGGAAGTGTGCTGATGTCAAAGAGCTGGTTTGATCCTGACTGGGCGCCAATGGCGCGGCCGCTTTCGCGGTTTCTGGCTTAAAAGCCCTTTCGGGAAGTGGCGTGCGATCAGGGGCGCCAATCGCCTCTGGTGTCGCCCCGGCAGCCCTTCGGGCTTGCCGCTGCCACCGATAAATGGACCAAGCACTACAGCCATACTTCTGCATGGTCGCCGTGGGTCCATGTTCTGCTGCGAAGCCCAGCATCTCCTGCAACATGGCTGGTGAATAACGCTTGCCGCGCGCGGGAATCCGCTTGGGCGACGGTTGATTGTGCATGACAGCCTCCATGGTTGGGATTAAAGCGCCTCTCCCAAACCCAGAGTCTGTCAGGAATTTCACCACCAGTTTGTGGTGAGAAAGATAAGACAATTACAAGTAGGTGTCCTTGTCAAGCACTTTCATCACCAAAATTCCTGACAGAATTTTAGGGTGTTGGAAGAGTAGAGTTGGTGAATAAGATTTTTTGAAAAGGTTGTTTTTTCGAGAAAGAGTTTTACGACGTTTGTTAAATTAAAATCAAGTTTTCAAATTCTCGACCTGGGGCGATGGCGAGCACGTGGAATAAAGTTGCCGCGGTCGTATTGAATCCGGACGGACGCCGTCAGGTCGAAAGGGTATTACGCCGCGCGCAAGCCGTATTCCAATTCCGTCAGCTCGTTGATCAAGAGCAAGCGGAGGTTGAAATCGGCCCCGGACATCCGGCGCAGATGCGTGCGCACCGCCGGAATTAGTTCTTTGGCATTGATAAGTAAGCGCCAGAGTTGTTCGCGCCAAAAAGCAGCAGCAACCGGCACTTCCCCTTCAGCGGCTTTTTCCGCCACGCGGCAACTCAAGTCCTTCAGCGCAGCGATCTCACCACGCAGTTGGTCGTAGAGCCGTTCTTGTTCGCATGTCCAGTTTTGCGCTTGCTCGCGGTTGAGGTGGAGCAGTTCGTCTTCACAGCGTTGGAGATCAAGCTCCTCCTGCATGTTGCGAATGAGCTTGCCGAGATAGCGATGGGCCCATTGGGCTTTAACTTTGCCCCGTTCCTGGCGTGCCCGAAAAATCGCCACGGCAGTTTTGATCGCCGCCGGCTCGGATTCGCTTAAGAACGCACGCAAGTTGCCACTGGGATCTTTTGGCAGAAGACCGCAGCGCGTAAAGGCGTCATCCAACAACTCGCGCGAACGCGGATCAGGTTTTGCCCGGCGAGAAAAAGGCCGCTCATGCTGCGCTTTCAACCGTTTGAGAAACGCTTCGTCTTTCGCTTGCTGTCGAGGATCGGGCACGTACTCATAAAACACTTGCGCGCGAGTTTTGCCGTCAAATTCGGCGCGCGGCACATGATTGGTGGTCGCCGTGTAAGTGCGAATGATTTCGTGCACCGCACTTTGGATCAGCGCTGATTTGGAACTGTCGTCCAAACGAATTGGACCGATGCGTTGCTCAAACAGTGAAAAACTGCCTTCGACAATCGCTTTGTTCTCCCCGCGGCCGGGCGTGGCTTTGATGACGTCGCAGATCGGCTTGATTTTTTCTTGAAGCGCAGCGTCGTCATAACACGGCTTATTATCACACAAGATCGCCGCCGGTGCTTGTCCGCTCATGAAATATAGCGCGGCCTCGAGCGCCTGCTTGATGCCTGTCGCATTTTCGTTCGGCGTGATGGCAAAACCGACATCTGTGCCGGTGGTTTGATCGATCATTGCTTGCCAATTCAGCTTGAGATGCTCATGACTGGCCGTGAGATGAATGCTGAGTTCTTTGCCATCGGTGACCAGCATCGTCCCTGGCGCGAGCCGTTCGGTGCTGCCACGATAGCGATAGGTTCGGCGCTGAGGCAGCGACAAGAGCTTCACGATGCACAGCACGCGTTTGATCTGATTGGCCTTGAGCTCGAGTGTTTTGACGGCGTGACGAATGAAATCACGCGTCGAACCTTCCCAGATTTCAAAATGCCGGGCAATCGTGTGAACGATTTCAGCGGCATCCACGGGGATAATCGCTTTCGGCTTGGGCGCGGCATTTTCTGGAAGCAGCGGCGCACGGTCTTGCGCCAGCCAAGTCCGTAGGGTCTCAACCGGGATTTCTGCGGCTTTAGCAAATTCTTCTTGCGTCATCAAGCCGCACTCATCATCATAGCGGTTGAGGATGAAATACTTGAAGGCATCGCTATAATTTTTATGATCCGCGTGTTCGACTACCGCCCCGGGATGCTCGGCGCGATAGCGCAAAACGTCGATGGTCAACTGATCGCTCTTGGAGCGATCGCTTTCCGCGCTTGGCGGAGTTGGATTTGCTGGCCTGCCCGGCCCCATTTCCAATAAGGGCAAAAGATGCGCCGTGACGCGCTGTTGAACTTCATAGACGTAATTGCGATTGACCTCAAGCTGTGTCGCGATCGCCGTCATCGAGACGTTTGGTGGCAAGCGCAGTTCTTTGATAAACATTCTGGCCATGGCGATGATTGCCGCAATCAAGGTTTTGTTGGTGGCAAACTTGGCAACGACATCCGTCATGGCTCTCCTCGTGGAATGTGATGTGGTGGTGATAAATTTCAAACATAAGCAAATTTCACGAGGGAGCCAAATAGATTTTGGACTTAGCCGAAAATCTTTTTGCCCAGCAAGTAGATTTCCGGCGTGCTGCCGCGGGAGATGATTTTGAAAAGTTCCAATGTGCGTTCCGCGACAGCAATCAAGTCCAGTGGCGAGCCACCTTGACCGGCGTTGATGCGCGCCATCATCTCCTCGACGCAACCGAAGAAGCGATCCGCCGGCACCAGAATGCCACCCAGCGCGTGATGGGTGCGCTCAAAGTTGTAATAGCGAACCCATTGGGCGATTTGGCGCGCGGCATCGGCAAGATCCACGAACTCGATCTTGCGAACGAGCTCGCGCTGCACGGTGGCGTTGAGCGCTTCGACTTTGCCATTGGGTTGCGGCTCGCGGGCAACCAGATAATCGATGCCGTACTCGACCAGGAGATTTTCAAAGCGCGTCACGCCGGCCCACGAGTAAAACGCCGTGCCGCGATCGGTCATCACCGCTTCGGGTTTACCATAGCGCGCCACGGTCTTCTCGAAGGCCTCGATCACCGCGTCCGCGTTCTCGGTTTCGACCAGCGTCCAGCCGGCGATAAAACGCGAGAAGTCATCCTCGATCAACAACAGCACTTGCTTCTGCTTATGCACGTGCAGATGAAAGAAGTCGAGATGATAAAGCTGGCGCGGCCGCACCGCCTCGTAACTGCCGGTGTGCTCCTTGCGTTTGATGCACGGCGTGATGTAACCGTGCTCTTCCATGACGTTGCGCACGGTGTTGACCGACATCTTGTAACCCAGGCGGCGCAACTGGTTCTTGATTTGGCTTGGGCCCAACAGCGGGTGCTGTTTCCAGGTGTTGAGGATCAGTTGATGCCGCTCATCACGCGGCATGGCTTCCTCGCTCTGTGCGTCTGGCAAATGCGGAGCACAGCCGTTCTCAATGTCGGGTGCCGCCCCGCTTTGCGGGGCTGTTGTCAAAGAACTGTTTTGCGCTTGGCCGAGCTCGTGCCGCTCAGCCTCATTCGAGCCCTCGGGGAGTGGCGTGGGGTTAGGAGCGCTAACCTGGCCCGGCTCGGACGCCCTTGCGGGCGTCGCCTTTGCTGTAGCGCGTTGGGCTTGTCGTTGCCACCGACAGATGGTCCAGACGCTACAGCCATACTTTCGCATCGTCTCGGCGGGCCCTTGCTCTGCCGCAGAGCGTAGAATCTCCTGCTTCATCGCAGGAGAATAGCGCTTGCCTCGCGCGGGAATCCGCTTGGACGATTTCTTGTTGTGCATGACAGCCTCCAATGGTTGGGGTTAAAATTTCTCTCCCAAACCCAGAGTCTGTCAGGAATTTCACCACCAGTTTGTGGTGAGAAAGATAAGACAATTTCACCTACTCGCTTCTAAATATCCGAAACGCGAGTAAGAGTAGGAGTA
>JBOHQX010000148.1:0-4698 GCA_050732395.1 bacterium | reverse complement strand
ACCGCAGTCGCTGCGATTCTTCAAAATATTCCTCGACGAGGGCCCCGTGTTTGTCGAGCGCTTGCGCGAGATTTTTCACCAGCGCGGCAAAAAATTGCTCGCCGGTCGCGGCGGCCGTGCCCGCGAGAATCGCGCGCAGTGCGGCGTCTTCGTCCAGGCCGTGCAAGAGAGGTTCATGAATCGAGGTCATGTGAATAAAATTTTGCAATGATATTTTGATGGTTACTCTTAAATTTTCTGTCATGATTATTATAACACAATCAGCGCCAATTGCAAGAGTGAAGTGTGAAAAATGGTGAACGCGATGCAGTTGTATCAAAAAGCGCTCGACGCCAAGATCAGCATCGTTCCAGGCCCGATCTTTTCTGCCAAGCCGCGCTATCCCAATTTCATTCGTCTTAGTTGCGGCCATCCGTGGTCGGTGGAGCTGGAGCAAGCGCTGGCGAAACTGGGACAGTTAGCGGCTTAAGCGTCAATGCGAATGGTACATGGCCCAAGGGCCATTCTTTCGGGCAGAAACGCACATGGGCATGTCATTCCGTTAGGAATCTTCTCAAGCACTAGCACCGTACTTGCGCCGGGGAAGATGCTTTCAGCATGACAAAAGGATTAGCGTTTCTTGAAAGGCGTTTTTTTGCCTACGCAATCCCACGGACGCAATCTGCTTGGTTTCAAAGAGATTGCTTCGTCTGCGGCCATAGGCTGAGAAGCTCTCGCAACGACAGTTACAAATTAACTCTAAACGAGTATATCCAAACCTCTCACCAACCCAACATAATTTTTTACTTTTCGGATCGCCAACAGCGTGCCTGGCAGATAAGGCGAAACGCCGCTGCCGCCGTCGTAACGCAGAGTGAGGCGTTCATCAGTTTCGTCAAAAATGATTTCGATACCGATCACATATCCGGGAAGACGAATAGAATGAACCTGGCTTCCATTCAGCTCAGCGCCGCGGCTTTCTTTCGGACCAACGTTTTTTTCAAGCGGATATAAAATTTCCGGCTTTTTGATTTCCGCCAGACGTGACGCAAGCTGACGCGCCATACCGCTCGGCGCGTCCGGTTTCTTTGCCGAGGCATAGTCAATAATTTCCCAGTGCGATAAATATTCCGCTGCCTCGCGTGCAAACCGTTCCAACAATACCGCAGTGATGGCAAAATTACCGACCGCAATGACACCAACTTTATTCTCTCGTGCGGCTTGATCGATTTCGACAAAATCTTCATCGGTCAAGCCGGAGGTGCCAATGACAACGTGCACGCCCTTCTCGATCGCTGTCATGACATTGGATTTGACGATATTGGGTTTGGTGTAATCTACCAAAACGTCGGTGGGCGCATGCAAAGCCTCGGCAACCGATTCACGAATGATCAAATCGGGAACCGGTGCACCAAGAATCTCGCGCAGATTTTTGCCTTTGTGAGTGCGAGAGACAGCGCCAACCAACTGCAAGTCTTCGGCGTTGGAAATTTCCAGACTCAACGCTCTTCCGACCCAGCCGGTAGCGCCAGCTAGACAGACTTTTAACATTGTCGTTTACTCTCCGTTTAGTCCCTTTGAGATGACATTTTCAGCGGAAGACCGACGAGCCAGCCACTCACAACCGGCCCCCACCGCCGGCCCACCAGGCTCACCACCCCAATTAACGTTGGAACCAAAATAAGTTTTAATGCAAGCATTTGATTTGCTATCTCAGTGGTCGAAAAAACGCGCGAATGTCTTCCAACAACAACTCCGGCTCCTCCAGCGCCGCAAAGTGACCGCCGCGAGGCATTTCCGTCCAATGCTGCAGGTTGTAGAAACGCTCAATCCACTCCCGCGGTGGGAAAGGCGCCTCTTTCGGAAAATGCGCGATTCCGCATGGTACGCGAATGTGCTCGCCTTGTTTAAAATGTAGAGGAGTTTTTCGCATCTCGAAGTACAAGCGGGTCGAGGAATGAATCGTCTCGGTGGCCCAATAAATCATGACGTTGGTCAGCAGCTCATCTTTGGTGAAACGCCGCTCGACCTCGCCGTCGCAATCGCCCCAGGCGCGGAACTTTTCGACAATCCACGCCGCCATACCGGCCGGAGAATCGTTTAAGCCGTAAGCGAGTGTCTGCGGCATGGTTCTTTGAATGTGTGAATAACCGCCTTCTGCTTGATACCACTGATCGGCACTCTCAAGAAACTGCCGTTCGACCTCGGAGAGCGCACGAGCTTCGGGGCCCAGGTACGGCCGGTAGGATCCGGGGACGTAGTTCAAGTGAGCACCGAGAATATTTTCGGGATGAAGAAAACCCAAACAGGTCGAAACACTGGCTCCCCAGTCGCCACCTTGTGTGCCGAACCGGGCGTAACCGAGACCGGCCATGAGTTGTTTCCAGAGATCGGCAATTCTGAAGGCGTTCATTCCCCGCTTGCTTGGACGGTCGGAAAAACCATAGCCGGGTAAGGAGGGGACGACCACATCAAACGCATCCACCGGATCTCCACCATAACTCACGGGGTCGGTGAGCGACGGAATGATCTTCAACATCTCCAGGAAGGATCCGGGCCACCCATGCGTGATAATGAGCGGCAAGGGATTGGGGCCTTTGCCGGCCTCGTGGATGAAATGAATTCCCAAGCCTTCCACCGTTGCGCGAAAATGATGAAACTGGTTGATGGCGTCTTCTTGGGCTCGCCAATCGAATTGCGTTCGCCAATAGTTGATCAACTCTTTCATGTAGGCGAGGTTTGCGCCATAGTCCCAACCTGCTCCGGGAATCTCATCAGGCCAGCGGATGCGGCGCAAGCGCTCCTGCAGGTCTTCGAGCGTCGCTTGGGGAATTTGGATTTTGAAAGGATGGGCATTCATTTGCATGATAGTATTCCTCTACGAAAACAGAAGTCGGTAAGTTGCGCTTCTTTGATCATTGTCTCCCCAATCTGTTAACGATAACAACACCTGCCAGCGCCAGGGTTCCACCCAAAAGTGACAGACCGGAGGGGATTTCGTTCAACCATACGCAATCAAGCAAGCGCCACCGAAGCTGGCCCCGATGCCGATCCATCCCCACAACGTCAATTGTTCATTATCTTCAGTTGCAAGTTTCTCCAAGCTATCGCCTTATACGAAATTTTTTGCTTTCGGTTTTCTTGAAGAATGCGCAATCGCCGAGGGAAAGATTCCAGTGAACGCGATGCGGTTGTATCTAAAAGCGCTCGACGCCAAAATCAGCATCGTTCCGGGTCCGGTCTTTTCCGCCAAGCAGCGTTATCAGAATTTTATCCGCATTAGTTGCGGCCATCCGTGGTCAGTCGAGCTGGAACAGGCGCTGGCGACGCTGAGGAGGTTGGTAGATAGTATTTAGATTCCAGATTTTAAAAATACACTTGCATTATTGGTGTTGAGTTTTATAACTTATGACAATGTCAGAATTCAAATATTCATCGACAATCAGTTAATTCACGATCGACAGGTGAAAGATGGCTATCGCAATAACTCTCAGTTTGCCCGAAGGTATCATCGAGCATGCCAAACGTTTCGGCTGGGCTACACAGCGAGACGTTGAAGCGGTACTGATTGATGCATTGGAGATGATATGGCCGACGCTTGGAAGTTTGCCAGATACTGGTCTTCATCCGTCTGTATCAAGCCTTGCCGATACAGAAGTGTTGGCATTAGCCGATGCAAAAATGGATTCCACTCAAAATGAACGGCTTGGCGCGCTACAAGCAAAGGGAAAAACACGTGGACTAACGCCGGACGAACGTTATGAATTACTGGCGCTCATGCAAATTTATCAGTTGGGACAACTGCGAAAATCAGAGGCGCTTGCCGAGGTAGTTCGGCGCGGATTGCGGAAACCATTACCTGCATGACCAAACTCCCAGAAATCACTCGGCATCGGGTATGAGAACGCGCAGGCAATCGTTGCGAATATTGCCTTATTTTGACTTGTTGAGCCAATTTAGAGACTAAAGAAACCGGAGAAAAACTTCATGGAAACCATGCAAATTCAGTTGCCGCTCCCTTTGGCGCAACGAATAAGGTATTGTTGAACCTGTTAAACTATATACTCGTCACGCTGGATTGTTACGACAAGTTTTCCTACTTCTCCACCACCTGCATTACATGCCCATCCGGATCGCGCACCAAGAAACCTTTCTTGAAACTGAGCTTGCCTTCAGGAATCGCGACCGCGGCGGCAGACGAGACGAATTCATAATTATCTGCGGCGCGAACACGCTGGGCTAATGCCTCAGTGTTGTTGAAAATCAAAGTTGTCTGCCAATGAATGAGATCATTGGCGCGGGCATCTTCGGGATAAGGCCGGCCATCACGCGGTGCCAAATATTCGAGAAACTCGATGCCGGGGCCTTTCGGCGCGCGTAGGCCGCTGATGCGTAGTCGCGCGCCGAAGACGTTGTTGAGATGTTCCTGCTCGGTGCCGTAATTCTCGCTCTCCCCTACTGCTTTCAATCCCAAAACATCACCATAGAATTTCAAGCTCTGCTCGGTATTGGAAACGACGATGGCGGTGTGATCGATTCCCAAGAATAATTTGCCATTTGTCCGCTGCCATTTGGTATCCCCTTTTCCCGCTGGAAAATAAATCACTTCCAAATGGTGCCCGTCCGGATCACGGAAGTAAAACGCGCGAATGCCTGCTGCGCCCTTATTCCAATCCGGAATGCGCTGCGGGCCGGTGGAAGCGTGCTGCACTTTGAACT
>JBOHQX010000147.1:0-9756 GCA_050732395.1 bacterium | reverse complement strand
GATCACTGATCACTGATCACTGATCACTGATCACTGATCACTGGACCAAAGCCATGTTCAAAAACTACCTCAAAATTGCCTTGCGGCATCTGAAAAAAAACGCGGCTTATTCTTTCATCAACATCGCCGGGCTCGCTGCGGGCATGGCGTGTTGCATTCTGATTTCACTCTACGTTCTGCACGAGATCGGCTACGACAAATTCCATCATCGCGCCGAGCGGATTTTTAGAGTCCGTTTGAACCTGGATTTAAACGGCGTGTTGTATCAGGAGCCTTCCGTGCCGTTTCCGGCAGCGGAAGCGTTGGCGCGGGACTTTCCCGAGGTCGAGCACGCCGTGCGTTTCTATAGAGATGATGGCAATTTCCCTCTGATCGAAATTGGCGATCGCAAATTTACCGAGGAAAAGTTTTTTTTCGCCGATCCCGCCGTTTTCCAAGTGTTCGATTTTCCCTTGCTACAAGGCGACGTCCATACGGCGTTGCGCGAGCCGAACAGCGTAGTTCTTTCGGAAGACATGGCGCGCAAGTATTTTGGCGAAGCCGATCCACTCGGGCAGACGCTGCGTTATCAGAAACAATTCGAGCTCAAAATCACCGGCGTGGCGCAAAACGTTCCAAGCAATGCGCATTTCAAATTTGATTTTCTGGCGCCGCTGCAGTTTCAATTGAACCTGTGGGAAAGCCAGAACGGGCCGAATGGCCGTGAGAAGCAATGGTTTTGGACCGGCGCCTGGACTTATGTTTTGTTGCCCGATCAACAATCCTCCCACAGTTTGACGGAGAAGTTGCCGGCCTTTGCGGCTAAATATTTCCCCGATCGCATCAAGGCTGGACTCACGCTCGCGCTTCAGCCTTTGACGGACATTCATCTGCATTCCCGCCTCGATAATGAAATCGAGCCGAACGGCCACATTTTGTACGTTTATATCTTTTCCGCCATCGCGCTTTTGATTCTCATCATCGCCTGCATCAACTTCATCAATCTGTCTACGGCACAGTCCGGCAATCGCGCCAAAGAGGTCGGCGTGCGCAAAGTTGTCGGCGCGGAAAAATCGCAATTGATTGGCCAACTGCTGGGCGAAACCATCATCGCGGGCTTGTCGGCGCTGGTTTTGGCCCTTGGACTTGTCGAGCTGCTGTTACCGGCTTTCAACCGGCTTACCGAAAGAGAACTGGCCATGAGCCTGCTGGGAAACTGGAGTGGCCTCGCTTTCATCGCGAGTCTGGCACTGGCCGTGGGATTGTTGTCCGGCCTGTATCCGGCGTTTTTTCTGTCGCGTTTCAACCCCACCAGCATTTTTCAGAGAGCGTTAGGGGCAGGCAGCGGCAACGAAACGTTTCGCAAAGTGCTCGTCGTTGCCCAATTCACGATCTCGATCATGCTTATTGCCGGAATCGGCGTGATTCATCACCAATTGCGCTTTCTGCAGGAAAAAGAACTGGGCTTCAAGAAAGAGCAGCTCTTGTTTGTCAAGGCACGCCCGGCGGTGAATGCAAAATTCGAGGCCTTCCGCAACGAGCTCATGAAAGATACCGGCATTGTTGGTGTCGCCGGCACTTCGAATGTTCCTGGAGAAGGTGCATTCGGATATCGTTTCGTTCCGGAAGGCGGCTCACTCGAAAAACCCGCCATGCTGCCGCTTGTGCTCGTGGATTATGATTTTCTCGAAACCGCCGGCATCAAAATCCAACAAGGACGCGGCCTGGCACGCACCTCACCGTCCGATCAAGCTGAAGCATTCTTGTTGAATGAAAAAGCTGCAGCGGCATTGGGATGGAAGGACGATGCCGTGGGCAAAAAAATGGAGCTCTTTGCACCCGGCACCAATCAAATCGGCAAATCGGGGCACGTCGTCGGCGTGGTTCAGGACTATCACTTCGAATCGCTGCATCATGAAATCAAACCGTTGGTGATAACGTATGCAGACTGGCATTCATTCTACGCGGTCAAACTAAGTGCAGGAAACCCGGCCGGGCGTTTGGCCACATTGGAAAGAACGTGGAAGACATTTTCCCCCGACTGGCCGATAGAATATTTCTTTCTCGATCGCAAACTGGACAGACTTTACGGTAGCGAGCAAAAGCTGGCTCAAGTGGTCAACTATTTCACGATCATCGCCCTGGCGCTTGCTTGTCTGGGTTTGTTCGGACTTTCCGCTTTCGCCGCGGAACGGCGCACCAAGGAAATCGGCATTCGCAAAGTAATGGGGGCGTCGGTGGCGAGCATCGTTTCGCTCTTATCGACCGACTTCGTGAAGCTCGTGCTCATTGCCAATGTCATCGCCTGGCCGGCAGCGTGGTACGCCATGCACAAATGGCTGCAAGGCTTTGCCTATCGTGCCAATCTCGAGGTGTGGGTATTTGTCTTTGCCAGTGCTGCTGCAGTGGGTATTGCATTGTTGACGGTGAGCTTCCAAGCGATCAAGGCGGCGGTGGCGAATCCGGTGGAGGCGTTGAGGTATGAATAGCGGGGGGTGAGGGCGTGGGGCAGAGGGCAAGGAGCAGAGGGCATGGGGCGGAGGGCAAGGAGCAGAGGGCATGGGGCGGAGGGCAAGGGGCGGAGGGCAAGGGGCGGAGGGCAAGGGGCAGAGGGCAAGGGGCGGAGGGCAAGGGGCAGAGGGCAAGGGGCAAAGTGCGTAGACGAGCCCGATGTATAGGTCAGAGCGCAGAAGGCAAAGTGCAAAGCCTGTGCTATACTAACAGTTTGCCCCATGCCGCAAGCCCCATGCTCCATGCCCCATGCCCCAAGCGCTTTGGCCAAAACTCACTGGGAGACAAAATGTACGCAGGTTATTTTCGCATACTGTATCTTTGCATCGGTATTTCAGCTTCAGTCTA
Organism: bacterium; assembly: GCA_050732395.1. Taxonomy (GTDB): domain Bacteria; phylum Zhuqueibacterota; class Zhuqueibacteria; order Zhuqueibacterales; family Zhuqueibacteraceae; genus JBIOXB01. The sequence goes on along the minus strand of JBOHQX010000147.1, from coordinate 6,918 downwards.
TGCGCAAGCAGATCGCATCAAGCGCGTCGAGCAGGGATTGTTGCCCGCCGTTTTGATCAAGGGAGATCCGGCGTGGAACCTGCAAGAACGCATGGTGCATTACAAAGTACCGGCCGTCAGTATCGCCGTGATCAGGGATTTCAAGATCGAATGGGCGAAGGCTTATGGCTTAAAGGACGTCGAAGCCAGCGAATCGGCCACTACGACCACACTCTTTCAGGCCGGCTCAATCAGCAAACCGGTTGCTGCCATGGTGGCGTTGAAAAAAGTTGAAGAAGGAAAACTCTCTCTCGAAGAAAACATCAACAATAAATTGACCTCGTGGAAACTCCCCGACAATGAATTCACCGCCAGCAAGAAAGTCACCCTCGCCAATCTGCTCAGCCACACCGCTGGCCTGACGGTTCATGGTTTTCCCGGATACGCCATTGGTGAAACACTGCCGACGTTGCCGCAAGTTCTAGACGGTGCGGAGCCGGCCAATACTGCTGCCGTGCGTGTGGATATGGAACCAAGTACTAAACACCGCTATTCCGGAGGCGGCACTACGATCATGCAATTGGCGTTGATGGACATAGAGAAAAAGCCTTTCCCGCAAATTGCCGAAGAAACCGTTTTGAGTCCGCTGCAAATGACCAACAGCACCTATCTCCAGCCTTTGCCCGCGGAGCTTCAAAAAATGGCGGCTTCAGGGTATCGCAGCGATGGAAGTTTGGTGGAAGGCAAATTTCACATTTATCCGGAAATGGCGGCAGCCGGACTCTGGACAACGCCCACGGATCTGGCCACATTCGCCATCGAAATGCAGCTCTCTTTACAGGGCAACTCCAACAAGGTTCTCTCGCAAGCGATGGCGACCAAAATGCTTACACCGTTCATCGAAGATTTTGTCGCGCTTGGATTTTTTATTGATAAGAAGGACAAGGCGGTTTATTTCCAGCATGGTGGTGCGGATGAAGGCTTTCGCGCGCAATTGATGGCGCACAAGGAAAAAGGCTATGGCGCGGTGGTCATGGTGAATTCCGACAACGGCCAGATCATGAATGAAATCTTGCGCAGCATCGCGCGGGAATATCAATGGGAAGATTACCTGCCGCTGTCGCATGAACTCGTCAAAGTTGATACGAAACATTTCAACGATTATGCCGGACGCTATTTGGTCAATCCCGACCGCATCCTAACTGTCACCCAAGAGAACGGCAGGCTGTACGCGACACCGACGCAGTCTTCCAAAGTCGAGTTTCTACCGATCTCTGCCACTGATTTCATCAGGAGGGATATCGATGCTCAGTATCATTTTGTAAAAGCCAGTTCCGGAAAAGTCGACACGTTGAAAATACACTCCGGCGGTCAGGTCTCCTCTGCCCCGCGCGTCGCCGCAGATTTTACCGTACCGTATGAAAAACTGGCCGCCGGAAGATTCGCAGAAGCCGTCGCAGCGTATCGCAAGATCAAACAGGAAGACCCCGACAACATTGCCGTTTCGGAAAGCCGCATGAATGGTTTAGGGTACGAGCTTTTGAGTCAAAAGAAGTATGCTGACGCAATTGCAGTTTTTCGATTGAATGTCGAGCTATATCCGGAGGCATGGAATACCTATGATAGCCTGGGTGAGGGATACATGATGAATGGCGACAAGGGGCTGGCCATCGAGAATTACAAAAAATCACTCGCGTTGAATCCCAAGAACGCCAACGCTGTGACGATGTTGAAGAAGCTGGAGCGATGAGGGCAAAGGGGAAAAAGAAAAAAGAAAAGAGCCTGGGAGCTTGGCAAGACGCGCCGGCTCTTTCCTAACGCTAGGTGTTATGCGCCGAAACCTTTGCAACGGAAATACTCTTGGGGCAGTCTTAATTATTGGGTTAGAAAATTTCCAACGGATTAGAAACGACTAACGGATTTTTTTAGCCGGTTGGTCGCTTTTTTGTCCGCTGGAAATCTGAAGCGCTCCGAATCTTCTTCAAACTTTTGCGGTCTTTTGGCACAACGGCGACGAGCCGCAATCCAACAAGCTAACCGCGATACAGAGCGCACGGAGAGCCACTGAGTGAATTCTATTTCGTGGAGTTCTTAAGAATTCTCCGTGAAACTCCGTGTTCTCTGTATCTCTGTGTTGAAAGAGGCATTAACAAGGATGTGAACACTTTCGGAATATTATTCTAACTTTCGCAGCCTCATGGCATAACGCGGATAAATCGCAGCCAAAAAGAAAAGGGCACGCAAAGACGCAGAGACGCAAAGAATACGCAGAGTTTTTCTTTGCGAAATCTCTGCGCCTTTGCGTCTTTGCGTGAAAGTTTTTGCAATGATTTGACTCTTAACGCCTAACGCTTTCCTTCAAGCTTTCAACCCTAAAATTATTCTTGCAAAAAAGGGCTGCGCCATGCAAATCAATATTGTAGTGCTAGCGCTCGTTCTGGCCGATGCAGCCGCAGCGCAGAACTGGCAGGCCGTGGGCGGAGTGGATGAAGGCGTGTATTGCGTCGCCGTCAATCCTCGTAATCCCAATACCATCTGGTTTGGCGGCGCCGCCAAGATTTTCATCTCCTATGACGCCGGCAAGACCATCGGGCGAACGCTGGCAAATCCTTCCGCCAACACGTTTGCCGTTGGTGTCATTTTTATCCATCCCGTCGATACTGCCTTTGTCATGATTGGCGCCAGCGGCTGCTTGCAGTCGCGCAACAACGGCAGTACGTGGAGTTATGCCCTGCCCGATACCATCACCAGCTTCGACGGTGAATCGATTGCTTATGAGCCCGGGCAGCCTGACACGCTCTACATCGCGCTGTTACGCAATCGCCAAAACCCCATGCGGATTTTTTTTCGCAGCTTCGATCGCGGCGCAAGTTGGACGAACATCCCGATAAACGCCCTGCCTCCCAACTCCAGGTTCTGCTCACTGGCTGCGGGCGGCAACGGACTGTTGCTTGCCGGAACGACGACGCGGGGCCGGATTTCACGCAGCCTCGATTATGGCACGAGCTGGTCCGTGGTTTATCGCTCCGCCGACAGCACTGCCGAAGTTCCCAAAGTCACCTTCGACAAGCAGGACGCCAGCGTGGTGTGGGCAACCGTCTGGAATTTCGGTCCCTTGGAAAACAGCACGGTGCTCAAATCCACGACGCGCGGTGAGGCGTGGGAGGTGATTCCTCTTCCCGGCGATCCTTGGGCGGTTGAAACGGACCGGCAGGGGCGCGTGTACGTGGGCATGTTCGCTCTGGGACCGCCGGGTGCATTTGTCTCGTTTGATGGCGGACAAAATTGGAGAAACTACAGAACCGGTTTTGGCTCGGTGCCTGATGTCGGGGAAGTGTGGATGATCAAATCAAACGGCGATCCCTTCGGTGTTTACCTGGCCGACGGGACATACGGGGCTTACAGATTACAAAACTTCGATGACGTGAGCGTGGCAGGAACGCCTGCCCTGCCGCGACGCTTCACATTGTCACAAAACTACCCCAACCCCTTCAATCCGGAAACCGTGATCCATTACTCGCTTTTGGAAAACAGCCACGTTGAGCTCACGATTAAGAACCTGCGAGGCGAAACCATTCGAGTGCTGCTCAAGAAATTCGAGATGGCGGGATCAAGAAAAGTGTCATGGGACGGCAAGGGTTTAAACGGCATGCGTGTAAGCAGCGGAGTATATATTTATACTTTACGCGCCGGCAAAGAGGTTCTGAGCAAGAGAATGTTGCTCTTGCGATAACGTCATCTGGCCTCTTCCAAGGAGCCTGTCATGCAGGAGGCAACTTTTTCGGCGTAAGCACTCTGCTAGATATTGAACAAGATCCCAACCGGATGAGAGGGTAGTACTACTTGCCGAACTGTCCCCGATCGTCGGGGTCAACTGCTTCCAAGAATTTCGATCAAAAAAATCCTTCCCGTACCACACCTCCCGACTCCCAAACGAATGTTCGCTAGCGTACATTTCATGTAATATCAGCGGATGCTTCAGTCTTTTTGGCCTACCTATTTCATTCTCTAAGTCAAACATAAACATATTTGGCATGGCTGTTGACGGCTACAGCATGGATTAGTCTCCTGAGGCCCACACCCGTTTTCAGTCGAGCTGAAAAACAGAAGCCGTCCCGGCGGCTGCGTTGCAAAGGAACCTCCTATGATTAAAAACTACTTCAAAACCGCCCTGCGCAAGCTGCGGCGCAATCAAAGCTACGCTGGGATCAACGTACTCGGCCTTGCGCTGGGCATGACCTGCTGTTTGCTCATCTTTTTGATCATTCAATACGAGCTGCGCTTCGATCGTTTTCACGGCAAGCGCGATCGTATTTATCGCATCACCACTGACGAGCGTATGAATGACAAAGCCAGCGAAACCATGGGCGCGCCTATACCCATGGCCGAGGCCCTGCGCAGCGACTTTCTCAATTTGGAAAAAGTCGCGATCACGTACTATGCTTATTCCGGCCAATTTACGATCACCGGCAGCAAGCAGGTGGTGCGGCGTTTCCAGGAGGACAGTGGGGTTGCGTACGTCGAGCCGGAGTTTTTTGAGATTTTCGATTTCCCTTGGAAGGTGGGCGAGGTCAAGAGCCTTGCTGAACCGAATCGCGTTGCCCTCACTGAAGCGCTTGCGCAAAAGTTTTTTGGCAGTGAAGACCCCTTAGGCAAGACCATTCACCTGGATCATAACCTCGAATTACAGGTTATCGGTATTGTCAAGAATTATCCCGTCCACACCGACTTGCCTTTCACCGCTTTCATTTCGTGGAAGACCCTGCCGCAAACCGGCGTGAATATGGAATCTTGGGGCAATTTGACCTCGAATACGAATTTGTACGTTCTGTTGCCGCCGAGCTATCCGCCCAGCGAATTGCAGAGCGGGCTGCCGGCATTCAAGAACAAATACTTTCCCGATGCTACGGATGCGAACAAGCGCGTGCACAAGCTGCAAGCGCTGTCTGACATTCACTACGACTCCAACTACGGCAATTACGGCCAGCGCACGGTCTCGAAGCCAACATTGTGGGGTCTGGCTTTGATCGGAGTGTTTCTGCTGCTTACGGCGTGCATCAATTTCATCAATATGGCGACCGCACAAGCTGTGAATCGCGCCAAAGAGGTGGGCGTGCGCAAGGTGTTGGGTGCCTTTCGTGTGCAGCTTGTCGGGCAATACTTGGGGGAGACTTTTCTTATCACCCTACTCGGTGCGACCCTGGCCGTGGCATTGACGGAATTGTCGCTGCCTTCCCTGAACGGCTTGTTGCAGCTCAAACTCAATTTCCAACCATTCAAAAACCCAACCGTCATCGTTTATTTGATTATGCTGGTGGCGTCGGTGGGGCTGCTCGCCGGACTTTATCCTGCTTTCGTGCTCTCGCGATTTGTACCGGCATTGGCATTGAAAAGCAAAATGAATGCGAGCCTTGGCGGCGGCTTGTCTTTGCGCCGCGGCCTGGTGTTGTTTCAATTCGTGATCTCGCAATTGCTGATGATCGGCACGATCATCGTCACCACGCAGATGGATTATTTTCGCATGAGAGACATGGGCTTCGACCAGGATGCCATGGTGCTGGTGCCGTTACCGCAGAACGAGGCCGCAAAACTACAGGCATTGCGGGCGCAGCTCGTGCAAAACAGCGTGATCAAGAATGTTTCATTCAATTTTTCCAGCGCTTCTTCGGGCAATCGCTGGGATACGAACCTGCGCCACACCCTGAACGGCGCGGAGGAGCCGTTTACCTCGGATTTGAAATTTGCGGACGCGGAATACATTCCCATTTATGCTCTTAAGCTGATCGCCGGACGCAATTACAGCGTGAGCGACACGGTAACGGAATTAGTGGTCAATGAGGCTTTCACGCAGAAATTGGGACTGGCACCGCAGGACCTGATTGGAAAGACTTTCAAACTCGGAAGGCGGCCCTATTTGCCGGTCGTGGGTGTGGTGAAGGATTTCAATACGACGTCGTTGCACGAAGAAATCCGGCCCTGCTTGCTGGCCGCCAATCGCCGGGCCTATCAAGAGATCAGTGTCAAGATCGACGCCATGAACATCGCGGAAGCGTTGCTGCACATTGAAAAGGCTTGGAGCACGGTTTTTCCGGAATTCGTATACGATTTTGAGTTTCTGGATCAGCGCCTCGCCGATTTTTATCAAGAAGAGCAGAAAATGTCACAATTGTTCCGTGTGTTCTCCGGCATGGCGATTTTGATCGGCTGTATCGGACTGTTCGGTTTGGTCTCATTCATGGCCGCACAACGTACGAAGGAAATCGGCGTGCGCAAAGTTTTGGGCGCCTCCACTGGCAATATCTTGCTGCTCTTGAGTCGCGAATTTGCCGTGTTGATTACGCTGGCCTTCGCCGTTGCCGCGCCCGTGGCTTATTTCGTGATGCGGCGTTGGCTGCAAAATTTTGCGTATCGCATTGACATCGGCGCGGAGGTCTTTGCGCTGGCATTGATGTTCACCCTTATCATCGCGACCCTGACCATCGGATTCCGCGCGCTCAAAGCGGCAGCGGCAAATCCGGTCGAGGCGCTGCGGTATGAGTAAACAGTAATCAGTAATCAGTGATCAGTGTTCACCATTCACAATTCATCGTTCATCGTTCACCATTGACTGACCATTATCGATTATCAATTGTGAATGGTGAATGGTAAACGGTGAATGATGAATGGTGAATTGTGAACGATGAACGGTGAACGATGAATTGTGAATGGTAAGATAGGTCATTACTTAGGGGTAAAGCTTAGCTCCCACCGCCACAGAATCAAAGCACATAAAATGCTTGTTTGTGCCCAGAAGTTGACCTACCTTTTCCCATGTCGCCCGCCCCCACACCATATGCGGGATTTTCGATCTCCCATTTCAATATGCTTCATCTGAGCCATGTCAAGCATACCCTTTGTTGTCGCCGCGCTTTTGCTTGCCTGCCCTTTTGAATCTCTTGC
>JBOHQX010000146.1:0-7432 GCA_050732395.1 bacterium | reverse complement strand
GAAATAAGGGGGAAACACAATGGCTGGAACGTTCACACAAATATACATCCAAGCAGTATTTGCAGTGAAAGGTCGATCCAACCTCCTGCAAAAACCCTGGCGCGATGACGTGTTCAAATACATGGCTGGCATCATCAAGAACAAAGGGCAAAAACCCATCGTCGTCAATGGCGTAGCCGATCATGCGCATCTCTTCTTCGGCCTGAAACCATCAATGGCTATTTCCGATTTCGGGGTTATTGATGCTGGTTTCGTGGAATCGAGCTATAATCATTGCATCCCTTCGGGATTAAGAGCCTAGAGATGAACAGAAAGCGGTTAGATGGTTTCAACTTAACATTGTCAAGCTAACCTTATTTCATCAACAAAAGGGTGGCGATGACCTCGCCACCCTTTTGTTCCCCGCCCTGCTCGCCGTTGCGCCACGCCCATGACGATCCCGCAGCTTGTGGCAGAGTCAAGTGCTTTTTAATCCGTCATTTGAGATTCCGTTCGCGCTGGTGTGCCGATGAGCAAGTGTAAATCTATTCATGCGTCGGAGGTATTACAATACCGCAAAGTTTTTTAAGATTTCTTAACATCACTTGCCATTTGCCGAAGTATGTGTGATAATCTCTTTTGGCGCTAAACTCAACCTTGCCGGATTCACTCTAGCAACCGCAGCGCGACATGGCTTTGCATCTTTTCAAGGCAGAATGGAATTCTGATCGACAAAAGAGAAAAGGAGGTGAAGCTTGGCAAGCTCGTCAGGATTGCCATTCGCTATTTTCCCAATTCACTTTTTTGTTGTTTACCAATTAACCAAAGCCAGGAGGCTTGCATCATGAAGAAGAGCATTTTTAGCGTTTCTTTGCTGGTGATTGCCCTGATCGCTTTTTCTTGCGACAAACAGGAACCTGTGACCCCTACGTCGACGTCGCATGAATCGGAAGCACAATTGGGTAAATTGAGTGAAAAGAGCTACCCTGCTGTCTTGGCGTTGATGCACAATATCAACAATCAGTTGGCCGCGCAGCAATTGAATGTGGCCGTGGAATCGATAGAATTTTTTACCATCGGCGAAGGCAGACCCAGCAACCGGGTTCACCAGCAAGAGTTCCGCTGGGTTCCCAATGATCCGCGCCGGCTTGCACAAGGTATCGACATAACTTATTTGGTTGACCAGAGTGATGGTGCGACTGCCAGCGGTTTAACCAATGCACAAACCGAGGGCGCAATCGACCGCGCGATGGGTACTTGGCAGAATGAGCAAGCCTTAAATAAAGTAGACATTGTGAAGCGCAACGACAGCGGAGCCGATCCCGACATCTTCGACTCTTTCTTCGGCTTCGGTGGTTTCGGTGATCCATTCCTGGCCGATATTGTCAATGCCGGCTGGCTGCCACGGGCATTCTTCGAGGCGGTAGGAGGTCCGGGCGGCGGTCGTGGCATTTTGGCCTTTTCGGTGACATTCATTTTTACGGACGATGCTGGCAACCCCACTGACGTCAATGGCGACAATCGCCTGGATACCGCTTTAAACGAAGTTTATTACAACGATAACTTCGGCAATCCCAACGGTGACCGGGCAGGGAACCCCTGGGGCATTAATGTCGTGTTGCCCGCCATCGATGTGGAGACGGTGGCGCTGCACGAGAACGGCCACTCTTTAGGCCTTGGCCATTTTGGCCCACCGCCGGATGCGGTGCTGAATCCGATTTATGCAGGAATTCGGCAATCTCCGCTGTCCCCAGATCAAGCCGGCATGGATGCAGTCTGGGCCAGCTGGCCAAATCCGTAGTGCCATTCTCTTGAACTTTGTTGCAGTACAAAGGGTATTCAACTTGAATACCCTTTTTTTTACGCGTTTTTTGCTCTTGATTGTAAGTATTTGAGGTAAGCTGTGGGAGTGAGCCTAGGAGGAGTGCATGCACTTCGACTTTCCTCATTCACCCTCTTCCCTCACCTGTCCAAATCACCTCTCGCAAATTTTCTGCTAAGAAGGGCGAAAATCATTCCCAAGCAATGGGTGCATTCGGCAGTGTTCTTGCCTAGCGATAGACTCCAAGTAGCACCGACCGTAGAACGTTTCGGGATGCAATTTAGCGTTTCGCCGGCGCATCGCGCAAAGCGTGGTAACTTCGGCGCACGGGTTATTCTTTGTTCCTCGATCTCTTGGTGAAATCGTGATGTTCCAAAAATCTTAGGAGAGACTCTGATGAAGCTCAAACAACGGCTGTTGGCGGTCTCTGGGTTCATCGCGGGCCTCTTATTCTTTGCCTGCGAGAGCACGGAGCCGACCGGCGCCACGGTTGAAAGCGAGCTCAACGCGCTGGCATCGCAGGGATCGTCTCTTCAATCCTTGAACACGGAATGGGGTTACAAGAAGGACAATGGCCCCGAGAAATGGTGCGTGCTGGATCCAGCTTTCACATTGTGTTGCGAAGACCGCGAACAGGCGAGCCAGACCCCGGTCGATATCAAATCAAAAAAAGTGAAGCGCGCCAAATTGCCGAAGTTGCAATTCAATTATACTAAACACACCGAGCTGGAAGTGGAGCACAATGGCCATACGATTGAAGCCAAAGTCCCGGCAGGCGATGGCACGCTCGCGATTGGCGAAAAGTCCTATGGCCTCGTGCAGTTTCACTGGCATCACCAAAGCGAGCACGCGATCGATGGGCGCCTGCTGCCGATGGAGATGCACCTTGTACATCGGGCCGGCGACGGCAGTTTGGCGGTGGTCGGCGTGTTCATTGTCACGGGCCGTGAGCACGACGAGCTTGATGAGATTTGGGACGATTTGCCCAAACATCAAGGCGAGCAGAGGGTGGTACACGATTTTAGTTTGAGAAAGCTGCTTCCGGAAAAGCGCGCGACCGTGCGCTATAGCGGCTCGCTAACGACCCCGCCCTGTTCCGAAGGCGTGAGTTGGAACGTTTTCATCAAGCCGATTACGATGTCACGCCCTCAGATTCGTGAGTTTGAAAAGATTTTTTCCGGCAAGGAGTTTCCTCACGGCAACCGCCGGCCGTTGCAAGATTTGAACGGACGCCGACTCCTGACGGATTACAGAGATTTGGAATGACCGCTGGGCTTTCCAAATCGGCCGGCGCATGTTGAAGAGATGAAAATTAATCCAACAGAAAAGGGTATTCTTCCTGAATACCCTTTTCTGTATTTGACCCAATCCTTCAAACCAACGATCATGAGAGCATTCCATCAGCTTGTGCGCTTGAGTTGACAAAACTCAGGACCCTACGAATTTTCCCACCCTCGGTTACAGCCATTTAACCGTTCGAAATCCAGCTTGGCGGAAAGATTGCAGTGCGGTTAGGCACGGCGAGAGGCTCGCGAAAACCCGCGTGCGAAGATCGCTTTTTTGGAAGCACGGATCGACAAATTGTCAGTTGATGAGGACGAATGACGCAGGAGAAACATAAGCCATGAAACTGATCACCCATCTCAGGCGAATCCTGGCTGTAATTATGATGGTGGCCCTGCCCGCATTGGGGAGCGTGGGCTGCGCAGTACATCTGCAATCTCTTCCGGGCCATCAGGATGATGATGACCATGATCACGAACACCATGACCACGGACACGGCAAACATCGCAAGCACCACAAGCACCACAAAGGGCACAAACATCACCATGGCGAAATTGTCGTGATCATCACAGGTCACGTGCACACCGATTCTTGCGGGCATTTTTGTTGTGGGGAGGATTGGTTTTTGCTGGAGGGCCACGTCCACGGCCAGCGCTGCGGCCACGAGCTTGCTGCCGGCCTTTGGATCGTTCCATAGTTCGCGGGAAAAGCAGATACCGCGTCTTGTTTTCTTTGGCAGAATAGCGTAAATTTCCAGTATCAGTGTGTTGACCATAAACTGGGAAGGAGCGTTTTACGCTATGGATGACATTGCCTTGACTGCGTACAGGATGAAGAAACTCATCCGGGCGATCAAAGGATACATTTATACGGTGAAGGTGGAAAACGGCGTTGCGGTCGAGACCCATCATGGCGAGGGGTGCGCGGAAATCACCGGTTACACCACGGAGGATCATCGCGCCGACCGTGATTTGTGGGTCAAGATGGTTTGTAAGGAAGATCGCATGGCCGTACTCGCCCACGTGGAGCAGGCGCTGGCCGGCGAGGAGCAGCCGCCGCTCGAGCATCGTATCATCCACCGCGACGGGTCTTTGCGCTGGATCAAAAGCACCATTGCTCTGAACAAAGACGAGTACGGCCGTTTGCTCTCATATGACGGCTTGATCACCAACATCAGCGTGCGCAAAAGCGGCGAAGAAGCGTTGCGCGAGAGCGAGCAACGGTACAAGCGGCTGCTCGGCTCGGTGACGGACTATATTTATTCCGTACGGATTGAAAACGGCAGAGCACTCACCACCACGCATGGCCCCGGATGCGTCGCGGTGACGGGCTACACGGCGGAGGAATTCGACGCAGACAGCTCGCTCTGGTATCGCATGGTACACGAAGAAGACCGCCAAACAGTGATCGCGCGGGTGAATGGCGCCATGCAGGGCGAGACCGTGCCCGGGCTCGAGCACAGAATCATCCACAAAGACGGCAGCGTGCGCTGGGTGAAGAATTTCATCGTCTTGCGAAAGGATGCAAACGGTGTGGTCGTTTCGTATGACGGCCTGGTGAGAAACATCACCAGTCGAAAAAAGGCGGAAGAGCTGGCAGAGATCCGGCGGCAGCAGTTGCGGCAAGCGGATAATCTGGCCAGCCTGGGTATCTTGGTGGCCGGCGTCGCCCACGAAATCAACAATCCGAACAACTACATTCTGCTCAACGCCAAGTTATTGTCGCGCGGCTGGCGGGAAATCAAGCCGATTCTCGACGAGTATGCCGCCAGTAACGGCGATTTTATTCTTGCCGGCTTGGGCTACGCGCAGATGTATGACAAGATCACGCAACTGTTCGGCGGTTTGATCGACGGCTCCAAACGCATTCAAAAAATCGTGCACAGCTTGACGACGTTTGCCCGCGACGGCGGCGTGGGCGCGAAGGAATTGTTCGACGCCAACGCCGTGCTGACCAACGCGGTTACCATCGTAGACACCCTCATCAAGAAATCCACCGACAATTTCAGCGCCCATTTCGCCCCCAACCTGCCCTTGCTCAGGGGCAATGCGCAGCAGCTCGAACAGGTGCTGATCAATCTCATCACCAACTCTTGCCAGGCATTGCAACATCGCGAGGCTTATTTGCGTCTCGAAACCGCGCACGATGCCGAGCACGATAACGTTATCATCCGCGTTATGGATGGAGGCAATGGTATTCGCGAGTCCGATTTGAAGCGCATTTTTGATCCTTTTTTCACCACCAAGCGTGAGATCGGCGGCACCGGTTTGGGGCTTTCGATTTCTTATAAAATCATCAAGGATCAGGGCGGCGATTTGAGTTTCACCTCACAGGCCGGAAACGGCACGACGGCTACTGTGAAGTTGCCTGCTGCAAAGAGAGTGGCATGAGGAAACCTCTCATGCCACGGCCATCAGACTTTTACGTTTCCATATATAATTCTGAAAGTTTTTCGACAGGATTGGCAAGATTTACAGGATAAGGATCAATCTTGTTCATCTTGTAAATCCTGTCGAGAAAGCCGCTGCGTAGCGGCTTCTGTTTTCAGCTTGACTGAAAACTGGCGTAGTGCCTAAAGAGGCAGAGGTGTGCAAAAAAAGCAAAGATTTTTCCAACGGATGGAAAAGCCCAACGGATCAGGTTGTTCATCCGTTGGAAATTTTTCATCTTTTGGGATGCAGTTTATCGGCGTTGTGCCCTAGGGCCATAAAGTCAGAAATGAATTGTAAAAGTCTTTTGTTGTCATCGGAAAAGCGACAAACAGAAAATATGATTCGAAAGCAAAACTTGATCACCAACGCATGGCTCATACCACCTATCCCGAATATCCCGTGCTGATCATCGACGACGAAGAGCAATTCTTGTTCAGCGCGGAGATCACCTTGCATGCCGGCGGAATCAATCAGGTCAACACCTGCCGGGACAGCCGGCAGGTGCTGGCGAGACTCGCGCAGCAAAGGCACTCGGTGGTCGTGCTGGATCTCTATTTGCCGCATTTGCCGGGAAAAGATTTACTGCCGCAGATTGTGGAGGCCTATCCGGAGATTCCCGTCATTGTGTTGACCGCGATCAACGAAGTGGAGACCGCGGTGGAGTGCATGAAGGCCGGCGCGTTCGAGTACGTCGTCAAGCCCGTAGACGACGCGCGGCTGGTCACCACCATCCGGCACGCGCTGCAAATACAGGAGATCAAAAATGAAAATGATTTGTTGAAGAAATCTTTGCTGTCCGAACAGTTACGCCATCCCGAAGCGTTCGATGAGATCATCACGAAGCACGCCCCCATGCGCGGGATATTCAAATACATCGAAGCGATCTCCCCTACGCCCTTGCCTGTGCTCGTTACGGGTGAGACCGGCGTGGGCAAGGAGCTGGTGGCCAAGGCGATTCATCGCGCGAGCGGCCGGCCGGGTGAGTTTGTCGCGGTGAACGTCGCCGGCGTGGATGACGCCTTGTTCTCCGACACGCTGTTCGGCCATCTCCGCGGCGCGTTCACCGGCGCAGACAGGCTGCGGCGAGGCCTGATCGAGCAAGCCGCGAACGGCACGTTGTTTTTGGACGAAATCGGCGATTTGAGCGCGGAATCGCAGGTCAAGCTGCTGCGGTTGTTGCAAGAAGGCCGGTATTACCCATTGGGTTCGGACATGCCCAAGATATCCGGCGCGCGTCTCGTAGCGGCCACGCATCAAGACCTGGCAGCAAAACAGAGTGCGGGAACCTTCAGAAAGGATCTTTTTTACCGCCTGCAAGCGCATCACATTCACCTCCCGCCGCTGCGTGAGCGCTTGGATGACCTGACGTTGCTGATCGATTTTTATCTGGAAAAAGCGGCGCGCTTGCTCAACAAAAAGCACCCCACTGCGCCGCGCGAGTTGGTGGCATTGCTCCGTACCTATCATTTTCCCGGTAACATCAGGGAATTGGAAGGCATGATCTTCGATGCCGTGAGCCGGCACGACTCGGGTGTGCTGGCGATGCAATCTTTCCGGGAGAAGATTTCTCAGCACGCGGAAATCCACGCTAACCTCGTTGTTCCGCATGACGAGGAGCAAGCCTTGCTCACTTTTTCGGACCGTCTGCCGACACTCGAAAGAGCGGAGCAATTGCTCATTGAAGAAGCCTTACGCCGCTCCGGAGGTAATCAATCCATTGCCTCCAGCCTGCTCGGATTATCACGACGCGCGCTCAACAATCGCCTGCGGAGGGAAGAGCGCGACACTTAGTGCCCTGCCTCGTAAATTCGGTGACGTATTCTACATTTGGAATACATGTGATCTCTTTTGTAACTGATCTTCTGCTTCTTAATCCCGAAGGGATGACATGATTATAGCTTGATGTTAAGACATC
>JBOHQX010000145.1:0-7341 GCA_050732395.1 bacterium | reverse complement strand
AATCCGTTGGTCGCTTTTCCATCCGTTGGACAATTTTTTTTGATTTGAAGCTGCCCGCAGTTGCTTCTATTTTCAGTTTGACTGAAAACTGGCGTAGGCCTTTAGGCGTCATGTGCGGGCTTATTCCGCCTCGCATTCATGCCGGAAACACTTCAAAGGTTGCCCAGCAGCGAATTGATCATTTGCAATTCTTGCTCAGGTGCGTCGTTGACGTGCTGCATTTTCCCGGCGCGGCGGTACCAATATCGGCTGTTGTCCATGTCGCCTTCGATCTTGTGCAACACCGCGTGAATCCAGCTTGCGGTTTCGTCTTCGTATTGTTGCACGATTTGGTGCGCTTTCTCCCAGTGCTGGCTGAGTGCGGCATCAATGGCTTGGGTCAGCTCTGAGGCGTTCATGTTCCACTCTCGCATCTAGTTCGACTAAAGCTTTTCGTATCGCTCAAAGCAATGGGGTATGGGTTTGTTGGATGGAGTGAGGAATCGTTGGATCAGTCTTGAGCTCGAACATCATCCAGGCCATTCATCCATCACCCCAGTACTCCATCACTCCAACGATCCATTCTCACTGCATACACCCGCACTGCACCTCCCCAAACCCAACACCCGGCCCCTTCCACACGAATGCTTCGCTGGTTTTGGCATTGTCCCAATAAAAAGGCAAGCGGGTGTGCGGATGGTTGCCGATCTCGTTCATCGTTTCCGCATCGTATAGACGTCCGTTTTTCATGACCATCGAAATGAACTCAGTGTTTTGAAGGTTATCGAGCGGGTTCTTCTCCAGCACAATCAAATCTGCCAGCTTGCCAGCTTCGAGCGAGCCCAGGTCTTTGGCCATGCCGAGATATTCTGCCCCGTTCAAGGTCGCGGCGCGCAGTGCCTGCAGCGGCGTCATGCCGCCTTGCGCCAGCATCCACAGCTCCCAATGTGCGCCCAGGCCCTGCAACTGGCCGTGTGCGCCGAGATTGACTTTTACGCCGGCGTCGCGCAAGGCGCTCGCGGTTTTCGCGTTCTCGATGAAGCCGAAATCGTCGTCGGGAATCATCAGGCGCCGCCGCGCGCGTGAATCTACGAGCGGCCGCGGCGTAAAATTCAATAGCCTCGACT
This sequence comes from bacterium, assembly GCA_050732395.1. Taxonomy (GTDB): domain Bacteria; phylum Zhuqueibacterota; class Zhuqueibacteria; order Zhuqueibacterales; family Zhuqueibacteraceae; genus JBIOXB01. Next base: position 6,235 of record JBOHQX010000145.1, on the reverse strand, counting down.
TTTCCCAAACATTGGTTTTTTGATACCAGAAATGCTCGCCCCAAATACCGCCATATCCCACGATCAAGGTTGGCGTGTAGGAAGTTTGGCTGCCGCCCCAGAGCGCAAGCACGTCCCGGTAAATCGGTGCAATCGGAATGGAATGCTCGATGCCGGTGTGGCCATCCATCACCATGGTCAGGTTATGATAAGAAAAGGAGCCGCCTTCCGGCACGACCAGCATGTCCAGCTCACGCGCGGCCCGGCCATTTTCCCCGCCGACACCATTTCCGCCAGCGTGAAAACCGTTTCGGTAGTGGCGGAAGGATCGTGCATGGTGGTTACGCCGTAAGCGAGATTAGCAAAGTACGCCCAGTTTTGCCGCGACATCAACCCGGTGAAGAAGTGATTCGCGTGCGCATGCACGTCGATGAGACCCGGCATAATGGTCTTTCCGCTCACGTCGATGCGCTTGGCCTCCGCCGGAATGCTCAAAGCGCCGGCTTTGCCGAGGGCAGTGATGCGATTGCCCTCGAGCAGGATGGCCCCGTTTTCGATCACTTCCTCGCCTCGCATCGTGAGGATACGCGCTCCGACCAATGCCAGTTTGCCGGCCGGAATATCCGAGGCGAGCTTGAGTCCAATCTTAAGGCCGGAAGAATCGGGACCAGCTATGCTGTCCGCTGCGCCCGTGACAAACTTGAAGCTGTTGTGCAATTCTTGCGTGAAATATTCCGGACCGATGGTCCAATGCAGGCGTTTGCTGTCGCCCGACCAATGCAAATAATCCCCGGCATCGCGTGTGACTCGTTTCACCGGAATGGCTTTGCTGCCGTTGTTCAAGTCAAATGAACCGCCGGTTTTGGGAAAGGGCGTGATATACGCCTGATACAGCTCCGTGAAGGCCACCCATTCCTCATCCGGGCTGAGCGCGATCTGATTGACATACTTCAAATTGAAATGCGTGTGTATGTCGCCGCCCTCAAGGCGGACGCTCTGGTATTTTTTTTCCAATCCGTTGCCGGCAAGAAAAAAAATGCGGTCACCTTTACGATTGAAACGCGGGGTATAACCCTCTTCTTGCACGAAATGCTCTTCACCGCCGCCGGCGGAAATCCAGTACAAGCCCGGTTCGACCCCGAACGCAAAGCCGAGCATACTGTTTCCGTCGTCGCGCCGGTACACGATATTCTGTCCGTTGCGAGAAAATGAAGGCGTGAGGTAATAGCCTTTGCGTTTGGTTAATTTGGTGGGCTGGCGGCCGTCAAGGCGGATTTTGTACAATGCCCCAAGTGCCGTATCATTCCACGTCGAGTATACCAGCCATTGGCCGTCCGGACTGAAGGAGGGAAAACATTCAAAATCCGAGCTGTTGGTCAAACGCTGCGGCCTGCCATTCGGCAGAGGTTTTTTCCACAGTGAACCGACGGCGCTGAACGCCAGCCATTTCTGGTCCGGCGAAGTCGCGGCGTCGCGGATCATTCTTATTTCGAAGGAATCGACGAATGCGGTTTGAGGAGAATGCAAGGCCGCGGTCAGGGTTTGTTTCACTTTGGCGGTAAAAGGAATCGGTGCGGCTTGCTTGCTGGCAACCGCGAGATTCCATATTTTTCCCTGCGCCCAGATGACGATATTCTTGCTGTCGGGCGTCCAGGCATAGTTCGGATAGACGCCAAAGGTGGCCCAGGTTTCTTGCTGATCCTTGTTGAGTTTGTCGAAAAGCGGCCAGTCCTCGCCCGTGGCAAGGTCATGGAGATAGAGCACGCTTTTCAAGCGCACACGCCGCACGAAAGAAAGATACCTGCCGTCCGGCGAGCATTGCGGCCGAACCGCACCACCGGGGCCAATGATAAAATCCATCGTTTGTCCGGTTTCGCGATCGAGGCGGCGAATGACGTAAATCTGGCCGTTCGGATCTTTGTTGTATTGGAAGGATCCCCCGGGACTCACGTCTTCGCTGAAATAAACATAGCGGCCGCCCGGTGAAACGCACGGCTCGCCGGCGTCTTGTTGATCGTTTTTTCTTTTGGTGAGTTGCAGGCCTTCGTCTCCGGAAACGTGATAGAGCCACATTTCGCCCGCGCCCAGCGAGCGCGTGCTGGTGAAGTGCTTGCGGCCGATAAGATAGTTGCCGTCGGGCGTCCACACGGCATTGTTGAGCAATCGAAAATCTTCTTTGCTGACTTGTTTGGGCTCCGAGCCGTCGCGTTTCATGAACCAGATATTGTCTCCGCCGGCGCGATCGCTGGTAAAACTGATTCTCTTTCCGTCCGGACTGAATCTCGGCTGCACTTCAAAAGCAGGGCCACCCGAGAGCAACCTCGCCTCCCCGCCTGTAATGGGCATGATATAAATGTCACCCAAAAGATCGAATACGACCTCTTTGCCCTCCGGGCTGACGTCGAGATTCATCCACGTCCCTTCGTCGGTCGCGAATTCGAATTGCCGGGTGGGGCCGTGAGGTGCGGATACGTCCCAATCCTTTTTTTGATCCAAATTCCTCTCGGTGGATTTGATGGTGTCTGCTCTCGTGGAAGATGAGCTTTGGGGAAAAATGGCACTGGAAGAAAATACCAGAAAAGCGGTTGCCGTTAAGCGCTTGCTTAAACTCATGAGCGACTTCTCCCTGTACAACCGAACTGGGCTTGAGAATGTTTTACCGCAAAGCGTTACTCAGAAGGAAAATTGGCGAGTATCGTCGTCATTGCTCATGAAAAGTATGGCTCTCATCGCATCCATAAAGCTCATGAAGAATTCTTCCGACCGACAACTCCAAATTTGAGAAAAAATCTCAGCGTTACCATTGCTGTGATTATGACGATATGAAGATAAAAGAAATGCGGAAGGTTGCAAGGGGATAAACGCCGGCTGCAGAACAGCTTCAGCCCACGAAAACACATTTACGATCTGGCCTCCCCACCGTACTATTGCAAACCGAGTTTTCGTGTTTTCGCGGGCTGAAAAATATTCTCAAAAGTAGACTGTTCCCATCAAAAAAGTGGATGAGGTGATAGTCATGTTACCACCGCCGGACGGACGAAGGATCCATACCCCCGGCTGAACGATCAGACTGAATCTTTGATTGATGAAGAATTCTCCTCCGAAATAGCCGCCAAACGCCCACGCAGGCGAGGTGGTGGCACCGCCTCTTTGGGGCTTGTTGTACGCAGCGATTACAGCCGCTCCCCAAAAAGGCGCAATACGAGCAATTGTGGGATAAATGCGAGCGCCCACGCCGGTATTGTAGTTCAAGTTGACATTTTCAGTGTGCGTGGCGCTCACAATCGGCCCTACAGCGATTCTCTGAGTGAGCCAAACCGGAACGATGATAAAAGGCTGTCCCCCTTGGAAAGTGGCTCCTATACCCCACTTACGGCTCATTTGTTGACTTTGGTTCTCTTGCGCGGCCGCGGTGTGCAACCATCCGGTTGTCAGCACCAGCGCCGCGACACACGAAATAGTGAGTGCATATTGACAATTGCGCAGCATCTTGCGTCCTTTCAATTGCGTCAAAACATCCAGTTGTTTCTTATTAATACACATTTTCACGCAAAGTGCGGACGGAAAGAATGTGGCGAATTACAGCTTTGTAACTAACGCTGATCGGTCGCGTGCCGGCTTTTTTGTAAGGATGAGGAATCACCACTATGACAGTAATTTCACGTTTCAAGGCGACAGGCCGGCATTGTCGTGAGTCAATATCTTCCCATGTTGCAACATCATAGACCATATTGGGGTTTTTTCTAGCGCGTGGGAAGACGCTTTCTGCAAAACATTGTTAAGCGCACTGTTGACTCAACGTTGCCGTGATTTTTCCAGGTGGTGAAGTTTACGCCGCAAGCGCACGACGCGGCGCAACAAGTCGTTTTTGTAAATCAAAAATTCGTGGGCGGGTTGGAGCTCTTCCAGCAACACCAGCGCACGCAATCCGCGTTGCACCAGATCGTATGCGCTCTGATGGTCGCGGCTGCGATGTTCCAGATGCTTGGCGAGCTCGACAAAGGGCAGAGGGTGGAGGGGGAGGTGGTCAATCATGTGCCGCCAGATGCTGCCAGCTTCCTCAAAACGTTGCTGGCTTTTGTAACAAAAACCCAGAGCCAGGAAATCTTCCACGTGTTGCTCCTCACCGGGGCTTGCGATCAAGGCTTTGAACGTCTGCGCACTCGATTCCCACTCGCCGGCCGCGCGATACAGTTTGCCGATTTGCCGCAACTCATACGGCGCAGCTCGGTGTTTGAACGGCGCTTGCACCAGCGCACCGAGATACGTCAGCAGCGCGGCGGTCGTAATCAAGTCCTGGCGATTGTGCGCGAAAATTTCGGGCAATTGGCGTGTATTGCCCGTGCGCAGAAAATCAAAATACAGGGTTGGAATGAGCGACCCGGGAACGTCGTCAGTGCGCGTTTTACCCAAAATGTGAGATTCGAGATTGCCCAGCGAGCAATCTTGCAAGCGTTGTTTCCACATGCGGCGCGCAGCGTGCAGCACGTCGATGTGGAGCAACCCGTCGAAAGGCGGGCGCAAGCGATTGAGAATGCAGCGCGTCAGCAGCAGGGGGAGGTCAAAACTTTTTCCATTGAAAGTGACCAGGCCGCGGCGCGGATGTATATGTTGAAGCACGGCGGCAAGCATCGCACTTTCTTCCTCTGGCCCGCGCAGAAAATACTGGCGCACGATGAAATCTTCATTCTCAAAATAACCGAGACCCACCAAGAAGGCCATCGTACCCGTGCCGCCCGCCAGCCCCGTCGTCTCCGTGTCGAGAAACAGCGCGTTGCGGGGATCAAAGCCGGCGAGTTGATCGTCTTTCGCGGCGATGCCCAAGGCCGCGCCGGAGATTTCCAAAAAATTGGAGAGGCGCACGGGACCATGCTCTTCCAGCACAGAATAACGGCGCTCGACCACAAAGCAACCCTCGCGCTCCTGCCCATCTAACAGCTCCACCAGGCCGGCTTTCTTGGGTTGGGTGCGGGCAGCAGCGCGCGCGCGATTCTGCACGCGCTCGAGCTCGCGCAGTTTTTCCTTGAGGCCCAAATTGGACATTTACTTCGACGTTTTGAAAAAATAGCGAATGCCGATGCCGCCGTTCAGATTGACTTCAGTCTTGGGAATCAAATCCAGCATGGGCACTACTTCCAAAAATAAATCCATCGGCGCGGAGGCGAATAAATAGTTCAATCCGATGGGGATGCGAATGCTGATCGTGCTTTCGTCGGCGAATTTGATTCTGCCGCCGAAGCCGTAATACAGGGCCAGCGTGCCTTGCTCAACCGGCATGGAGTCGAAATCGTGAAAGAGATGATCGAGATGCACGTGCAGGGCTTCGTCTCTTTCCAACGACCAGGCCACGGCTCCGGCCAGGGCCGTTTTTTTGGTCATCCAGGATTTGCCGCTAATTCCCGAAGGCTCTCCCAAAATCACACCCAATCCAAAACCTCGTTCTTGCGCCTGTGCCGTTGTCACGAGGCAAAGCATGAAAAACAGCACGGACAATCTTTTGCATGGCATTTTGATTTCTCCTGATACAAAACAGTGGTTGCGCCAGCCGTCCTCACTCACGCATTCAGTTGTAAAGAAGCTAAGCGCGAAAGATGAATTTTGCAAGAGTTGAAAACACCGGAGTCGTAAACCCCGTATCAGGACCATATGCAAAAACGATTCCGTACCTCCAAATGTTTGCAGGAAAATAACCTTCATTGACGCGCACGCCCGGCCCTTGCACGTGTGTGGGCCTAAAAAAGCTTCCAATGGAGGCAACACGAGGCCTTAGGTGAGGCCGCCGGTTAATAGCGCGTATATTAGGGTGTATTATAAGGTTAGGTTGAACTGGTGTTTATTTTTTCATCGTTACTATATCTTGTAGTTGTTTCGTGGAAATGCCGGCTATCTAGTTGCAAAAGCCTCAAGCTTAGCAAAATTCCACCCTCGACGCAAAGAAGTGGCGAGATTTTATCAGTTTTCTAAAAGAAACCCTTGACTTTCGCTGCTTCATAAGTTATATTTACAAACGTATTAGGAAAACGTTTGCAGCACTCTACTCTTTGGAAAAAATTGGCGCGCGGTACGATTCGCTTCAATACAAACTACGAGATCCCCCCCCAGTCTCGTAAGTTTGAACCGGGTTATTGAGGTTGATATCGTTAGCGCGCCATTTATTTTTGCTTCAAATAAAAAGCCTGCAACGTCATATTGACGTTGCAGGCTTTTTATGTTGTTAGTGAGCGGGATCGATATTGATGGAGGAAACGGTTTTCCC
>JBOHQX010000144.1:0-24143 GCA_050732395.1 bacterium | reverse complement strand
TGAGCCAACAGTTGACCAGTGCCATGAAATTTATGGCGAAACGTTGCCTCAAAGGCAAAAGCAAAAAAAGAGTCTATCCCTTGCCTTTGCTCGAATCGATGTTCGCTTAGCTTGACACCTATGCCCTAACGGGGTTGGTTCAATCGGCGTTTGATTTCCATCATTTTCAATCGAGGTGAGGGCGCTTTTGACATTACATCCTTATAAAAAGCTTCCCCGGCAGTTGTTTGATCAAATTCTTGAATTCGAGCTCCAATAATGTCGACATCAATTGCGCAGGATTCATGCGCAACTGGCGGTTGAGCTCGTCGATGTGCCGCGCCTCGGCAGAGAGTGCGTCGAACACCTTGCGTCCTGGCTCGTCCAGCTCAATGGGCGCTTTGGCTTCAAGCTCGGCGGCCTCGAACAAATTCAATTGCGCATGCAGCTCGACGAGAATATCATCGACATGTTGCACCAGCTTCGCGCCTTCTTGCAGCAAACGATGCGGACCGGCGCTTTTGGGATTGAAGATGCTGCCGGGAACGGCGAACACCTCGCGATTCTGGTCGAGCGCCAAATTGGCCGTGATCATCGCTCCGCTTTCCAGGCCGGCCTCGATGATTAAAACGCCCAGCGCCATGCCACTGATGATACGATTGCGGCGCGGGAAATTCACGGCGTCGGGCTTCGTGCCGAATGGATATTCGGTCAAAACGGCACCGGCTGCACAGATTTCGTGGAAAAGCCCCTGGTTCTCGGGCGGATAGAAAACATCCAGTCCCGACCCCAGTATGGCGACCGTTCGCCCGCCGTGCTTGAGCGCGGTGCGATGAGCGATGGTGTCCACTCCGCGCGCCAAACCGCTCACGATCATAAAGCCGTGGCTGACCAGCTCCATCGCCATACGTTCCGTGACCATTTTGCCGTACTGCGTTGGGACGCGTGTACCGACGATCGCCAGCCCATTTTGATCGTGCGCCTGTAATTTGCCTTTGCCAAACAGCAAAATAGGCGGATCGGGAATTTTTTTCAACAGAGTGGGATAATCGCGATCCCAGAAAGTCAGCGTGTGTGCGCGCTCGCGTGCAAGCGTTTCGATCTGGCTGTGCACAAAATCGGCAGAATCATCGCGCAAAATATTTTCCGCCAGCGCGCGATCGATGCCGGACACCTGGCACAATTCCGCCAACGAAGCCGACACCACGCCTTGCGCCGTGCGGAAATGACTAACCAGCGCACGCATTCTCGCCGAGCCAATGCCGGGCGCTTGCTGCAAGCGCAGTAGTGCGCTTATTTCTTCGATTTGCAAGTTTTTGCCCCCTCTTTTCAAAATTGTCGATTGTGGATAGTAGATTGTTGATCGTGGATGGTAGATGGTGGATCGTAGATCGCTCTGCTGGATAACATTCATACCCCACGATTCAACTATCTACTATCCACTACCTACTATCCACGCTCCTCAACCGCCCGCCACATCCACTCCAACAACTCCGCCACGCCCTCACCCGTGACCGCTGAAAACCGGCATGTCGGGAAATCGAGCTTTTGCAAAAAGGCTGCCCCCGCTATCTTTTCCGTCTCGAGATCAATTTTTGACAAAGTAACGATACGCGGCCTCTCCAACAGGCGCGCATCGTGCCCGCGCAATTCCTCCAACAGCGTACGATAAGTGGCGTCGAAATCCGGAGAAGTGGCTTCGATCAGGATCACCAGCACGCGCGTGCGCTCGAGGTGCCGTAGAAATTCAATGCCGAGACCCCGGCCCTGGTGTGCGCCTTCGATCAAGCCGGGAACGTCGGCGACGACAAAGCTGCGGGTATCGCCGTAGCGCACGACGCCAAGGTTGGGTGTCAAAGTCGTGAAAGGATAGTCCGCAATTTTCGGCCGGGCGGCAGAAATGCGCGCGAGCAACGTGGACTTGCCGGCGTTGGGTAATCCCACCAATCCGACGTCCGCGAGCAATTTCAATTCGAGCGCAATCCAGCGCGATTCGCCGAGTTCTCCCGGCTCCCATTCGCGCGGCGCTTGATGGGTAGAGGTGGTGTAGCTGGCATTGCCACGGCCACCGCGCCCGCCCCGGGCGATCAAAAAACGTTTGCCGGCCGCGACCAGGTCCGTTATCACTTCTGCAGTTTCCACGTCGTGAATCACCGTTCCGGGCGGAACATGAATCACGACGTCCAGCCCATCCCGGCCGGTTTTGTTTGCGCCCTTACCGTGCTCGCCGCGTGCGGCGCGAAAATGCTTGCGCATTTGAAAATCCAGCAGCGTGCGCATGTTGTCATTGACCTCGAGATACACGCTGCCGCCCCGGCCGCCATTGCCGCCATCCGGGCCGCCTTTGGGCACGTATTTTTCGCGGCGAAAACTCACACACCCGCTGCCGCCGCGGCCCGCTTCGATGAAAATTTTGGCAGTATCGATGAACATGTTAGGTGTTGGGTAGATTGTTGATGGTAGATCGTGGATAGTAGATAGAAGATCGTAGGTCGTGGGTCGTGGGTGGTGGATCGTAGATCCTAGACGGTAATAGCTACTATCCACGATTTACCATCCACAATCCACGATCTTCTATCTACGATCCTCAATCTACTATCTTCAATCCAATTTCACCTACTCACCACCGGCGGCACGATCAGCTCCGGCATAGACGGCAAACTGACGTGCTTGCGTCCTGAGCGTGTGCGCATGTGAATGAAGACCGGCGATGAATCCGCCACCGCGAATGTAAATAGCGTGAGCTGTGGCGGGATTTCAATGGGACGCGGCAACTGCGCCAGCGATATGGCCGCCAGACTCCGCGGCGCAAAATACAAAAAGTAGCCGGTGAGATCATCGCGTGCGAGCGCGCCAGGTTTCTGCCACTTCACCGTTATAGAGTCATGATGGCGAAAGGCCTGCACGTCTTGCGGTGGCGGCAAGTCGATGACGTCGCGGAAGCGTAAGCCTTGAACGCAACTCACAAATAGAAGCGCCAGGGCTGCAGCCGGCAATATTGCCAAGCCATGAGGTCGAATCATGCGTCCATCGCACGAGCTCATGGTTCTCTTCGTTTCAGTGTCTTCCACAAGTCAGATTTTCACGCCGAGGTAATAGCGCGGGGTCCGGTTGTGTTCGAGGGCCTTGTAAACATAAAGAAAAAACTGAAACGCCTTTTCGCCGCGGTAAGTGAGGTGACCCTCCCAGCCCGTACCCACCGAAAGATGATAAGAGGATAAATCGCGCAGCTCTTTGTCGGCGCCGGCCTGGCCGACTTCGGCATGCAGCATCCAATTGAAGCTGCCCAGCGCAAAATTGTTCCACAAGTTTGAAGGATTTTTCTTGAGAAAGAACGAGTAAAATTGGGAAAGATAAACCATATCTATCCCGGAAAACTCGTTGGTCTCAAAGCCGGAAAGCTTATTGCGGCCACCTAGAAAAATCGCCGGTGCGCCGTATCCGCCGAGCAAAGACAAAAAGGAGAATTGGCCGGAGAGACGCATAAAGCCGTTTTCCGAGGCGCCGCGCGACGCCAGGCGCAACTGTGTGAAGCGCGCCTCGCCGCCGGCCGTGCGTACTGCGCGGATCACTTCGGTTTCTACGTTGCCGGTATGGCGAAAACCTCCAACGTGCAATGAATCCAACCGTGCGCCCAGGGTTTGGCCGATGCCGTTGACTTGCTGCGATTCCAGCTCACGCACATTCACGCTCGAAGGAAAGGAAAAACGCTGCATCGTGAAGTTCGTCGTGGTGTACAGCGAAGGATTGAAAAAAATACTGGCGCTCAAATGGACGCTTTGCTCGCGGCGCCAGGTGCGATCGCTGGAGAATAATGGCACGAACATGAGCCGGTCGCGAAATTGTAGTTGCGGCAAGACGGCAAAACGATTGTAAAAACTGCGGACGTAGAAGCCCATTTCACCGCGCAAGAAATTGTAGTGCGCATTCGCGTCCGCAATCCAGTAGCCGAGTTTTTTCTCCAATGTGACGTCGAACTCGCCTTCCGGCAGCAGGAAAGCGAATTCGGATTCTAACTTTTGATAGAGGCGCCGCACGCGCATATCCAGGGGATCTTGTGCCGGCGTATTTTTCTTTTCCTCCGTCGCTTCGGTTTTTCCGTCACCGTCTTCGGGCTCGGGTTCCGTTTCTTGCGCATGCGCAAAACCGATGAACAGGCTGCACGATAAAAGCACACAAATCCAGCGAGAGTTGAGGGGCATTTTCAGGCGCCTGCGCAGCATACGAAAAGAAAAATGCATGAGCTTGAATCCGTGAGAAGGATCATTCCTCCAAATTGGCGTGCCAGAAAGATGATGGGCATGATGAATGTAAAATAGAAAATCCTGCTGAGAACCACAAGTCTTCCTTGAAATAACAAAGCCACACGCACGCGTGTGGCCTTGTGAGCCGATGGCTTGATTTGGAAGTCTCTGAGCGTATGAATGCCGCGCCGTTAGGCCTCGACGGTCACGCCTTCGGCCGCCAGACTGGCAACGACCTCGTCGTGCAAACGTCCATGCGTCGCCAGCAACCCGTGGCGGTGGCGCACGTCGACGCCGGCATAGTTCAAGGTCTCGCCGCGCAGATCGGTCATCTTGCCGCCGGCGGCCGCGAGGATCGCCGCCGGGCCGCAACTGTCCCACAGATTCACGCGCGAGCTGGGATGCACGTAAACTTCGCAGTCCCCGCGTGCGATCAGGCCGCATTTCAAGCCCACGCTGCCGGAGCGCAGAATTTCGTGGATGCCCAAGCGTTGGCGGACCCGGTCCACGCGTGGGTCGAAATGCGAGCGGCTCGCGACCATGCGTAGTTGGGAGGAGGCGGTAAGCGTGGAAACGCGGAGGACCTGCTCGCCGCGCGGGGTGCTCAGCCAGGCCCCCAATCCTTCCGCGCCCGAATACAGAAAGTGCGTTGACGGTTGCCCGACCACGCCCAGGGCCGGCCGGCCGTTTGCGATCATGCCGACCATAATGGAAAACTCGCCGTTGCGCTTGATGAATTCTTTCGTGCCATCGAGCGGATCGACGACCCAAAACAAATCCGAGCCCAAGCGGGTCATGTCGTCGCTGCTTTCTTCCGACAAGACCGCCTCGCCAGGGAAATGGCGATGCAACTGTGCGATGATCAGCTCATTGGCGGCATGATCGGCCACCGTCACCGGATCACCCGGCGCTTTCCATTCCACGGTGACGTGTTCATCATAATACTGCAATACCACGGCGCTGGCTGCTTGCACGATTTCGCGTAAAATTTGCAGCCGGCGATCCAACTCGGAGGCCTGCATACTTGAAACTCCTGTCGTAAAAATTCCTGATTGGCTCCGGCGCGCTCTGGTGGAAACTAACCCAAGAGCTTGCGCCAAAAGGTGTAAACGCCGCGTAACAAGCCTCCGGCGACGGCGGAAAGACCCAACAACGGTCGCTCGATGCGCTCGCGCATGGCGCGTTCCAGGTCGTGAATATCGCTGGCGGCCGCGCGCAATGAATCCATGGCCCGGCTGAGCTTGGGCATGTCGCGCTCGACGCTTCTCACTATGCTACGCACATCCGAGCTGATTTGCGTGACGTCGTGCATCAAAGGCGGCACATGCAGGCGCGCCGTTTCTACAAATTTTTGGACTTCAAGCAACAGGCTGCGCACCCGCAGCAGCGTCGCCACGATCGCTACCATGATCAGCAACATGCAAAACGCAATGAATGCCACACTCACGGTGATCACCGTATCCATCGGCTCTTCTCCGGTTGAAATCAACGTCTTGTGCAGAAGCGCCGATTAACTGGTTTGCCCGCTGCCGTCCACCTCTTCGCGATAGGCCTGCACGCCGGCTTCAACCGCGGATTTCAGCTTATCTTTTCCACTTGCGAATTTTTTTTTTCCTTCGTCGATGATGTTTTGCGCCTGCGCCTTGATATCTGCAACCTTTTCGCCGGAATTGTCGACCAATTCACGGCTTTCGTTCATCAACCGGTCGGCCGCTTCTTTGGCTTCGTGCAATTTTTCCTCGGCTTGCCGGCGCAGCTTTTGGGCCTGGCGTTTGCCTTCTTCGATAATGTCGGCGGCTTCGCTCTTCAAATCGGTGAGCCCTTCATCGGCGGCCTCATAGATATCGCGCGATTTGCGGCGCAGATCGCGGCGCATCTCTTTGCCGCTTTTCGGCGCATACAAAAGCGCGCCAATCGCGCCCAATAAGCCGCCGAGAAACAATCCTTTCAAAAATCCACGTTCTTCAGACATGACTCGTCCTCCAGGGTTCCTGTTTTTGAAAATGAACATAAATACATCAGCACGATTTAACAAAAGCAACTAGCTTGACAATGTTCAGTTAGCCCTCAAAGCCCCTATTCCCTGTCATTCCGCAGGAATCTTCCCAAGAGGGCTGCACCAAAACCTAGGGAAGATGCTTACAGCATGACAGATTGAGATGGCGCGAATTTAACTTAACATTAATCCCAAGTTCGCTCGTTTTGTCCAGCTTTTAACCCACGCCGGGGCCGGCAACGTCAATGTTTGTATTCTCGCTCACCGAGCTTGTGGGGCGGCCAGTGCCACTTGCTTCTCAACTGATCTTTTTGAAGCTGTAGGAGGGTGCGAGACGTTTAGTTTTTTGCCATACTTTTCACAAAAAAAACGAACGCATTCCGGCGCAAGATCGACAGCTTTATCATCGTATTCACCGGTCTCAGGATTCGGCCAAATCAACGCATAATCACCTTGCACAAAACAAAAACGTTTCTGATCTCTCAAGGGCAAAAATGCTTCGCCCGGATTTTCGCCGATAATCAATGAATAAAAGTCCAATTCGTAAATGGACGTCCCTTTTTCATCTTCAAACCAGAGGCGCAAAACATAATCTCGAACATGCTCCGCCTTCAGTAAGCCTTTTTCCAGGTGGTTCCGCCAATAGGTTTCGTTGCTCGCGAAATCCTTCCATTCCTTCCATACCATAGTCAGCCTACAATAAAATAACCAGACCACCTTTCTTAAACGGATGTGAAACCGGTGGCATAATTTTCTCCCCCTTTCCCCCACTCTCCTTTTCCAACATCACTTCCGCACCATTTTCAAAAATTCTTCCTCAGAAACCACCTTGACTCCCAATTCCCGCGCTTTCTCCAACTTACTACCCGCACCCGGACCGGCAACGACAAAATCCGTTTTCTTGCTGACCGAACCCGAAGCGCGGCCGCCGTGCTCGTCCACCATGCGCTCGGCCTCGTCGCGGCTGAATTTTTCCAGCGCGCCGGTGAAAACGAAGGTTTTGCCGGTAAATTTTTGATCGGGCGCCTTCGGCCGGGCCAGCTCGCGAATCTTCACGCCGCCTTTGAGCAGTTTTGCAATCGTAGCGACGTTCTTTCTCTCTTTGAAAAAGCGCGTAACGCTTTCCGCCACCTGCGGGCCCACTTCGTGAATCTGCTGCAATCGTTCCTGATCGGCTTTCTGCAAAGATTCCAAAGAGCCGAATTGCTTCGCGAGCACCCGCGACATGTGCTCGCCGACGTGCCGCATGCCCAAGGCATATAGAAAACGATCGAACGAAACATCGCGGCTCTTATCGATGGCGGTAACGATATTCTGCGCCGATTTTTCTGCCATGCGCTCGAGCTCGGAGAGTTTTTCTTTCTTGAGAAAATACAAATCAGCGTAGCTTTTCACAAGCCCTTTATCAACTAATTGCTCAATCAATTTCTCGCCCAGGCCGTCAATGTTCATTGCCAATTTGGAAGCAAAATGGCGAATGCCTTCCTTCAACTGGGCGGGACAATTGATATTTTGGCAACGATGTGCGACTTCGCCTTCGAGGCGTATCACCGGCTCGCCGCAGACCGGACATTTTTTGGGAAACTTGAATTTCTTTTCCTTGCCGGTACGCTTGCTTTCAATCACCTTTACCACTTCCGGGATGACGTCGCCTGCGCGTTGAATCACCACCCAATCGCCGATCTTGACACCCAAACGATCGATCTCGTCTTCGTTGTGCAAAGTCGCTCGGCTCACGGTGACGCCGCCGACCATGATCGGCTGCATGATCGCCACCGGTGTGATCGTGCCGGTGCGCCCCACTTGCGCTTGAATATCGAGAATCTGTGTGCTTTCCTGTTGCGCTTCGAATTTATAGGCCACGGCCCAGCGCGGACTGCGCGTGCGCATGCCGGCACGGCGCTGGAGCTCGAAGTCGTTGACCTTGATGACCGTGCCATCGATTTCGTAGGGCAGCGTGTGGCGCATCTCGCCAATCTTGCGATAATGCTTCAAGACTTCTTCCACACCGCGGCAGATTTTGGAAATGGGATTGACTTTGAAGCTCCACTGTTTGAGCGTTTCCAAGGCTTGCCATTGTGTTGCAAAGTCATAGCCGACAACCTGGCCAAGGCCGTGAACATACATGTCCAGCGGGCGCGCGGCCGTGAGCTTGGGATCGAGCTGGCGCAGCGAGCCCGAGGCCGAATTGCGCGGGTTGATGAAGGCGGGCTCACCGGCCTTGATCCGTTGTTCATTCAGTTTTTTGAACGCGGCGACGGGATAAAACACTTCGCCGCGCACCTCGAGACGCTCGGGGAGGCGGGTCTTACCGCTGCGCAAACGCAGGGGGATGGATTTGATCGTCCGCAGGTTTTGAGTGATGGCTTCCCCGTTAAAACCGTCGCCGCGCGTGGAGCCGACGGTGAACAGGCCGTTTTCATAGACCAATTCCACGGCCGTGCCGTCGAGCTTGGGCTCGACGATGTATTCGATGTCCTCCAGCTCGAGCAGCTTGCGCAAACGCTGATCGAAATCGCGCACCTCGCCGTCGTCGAAGGCATTGTCCAGCGAAACCATGGGAATAGTATGCGTCACCGTTTCAAATTCTTCCAGCGGCGCCGCGCCCACGCGCTGCGTGGGCGAATCCGGCGCCACCAAATCCGGAAATTTCGCTTCGAGCTCTTGCAGCTTACGGAATTTGCGGTCGTACTCGGCATCGGTGATTTCCGGATCGTCGAGGACGTAGTAACGGTAGGCGTGGTGATTCAGCTCTGTGCGGAGCTTGGAGAGTTCGGTTTGGGCTTGGGAGGAGGTCATGGAGCTTATTCTTTTTTCTCAAGAAAACTGTTTTGTACAAGATAATCCGAAATTGCATTAATCAATTGCTGTGCAACACGAATGTCTTCGACTGCGTCGGTTTCGCTGATAGAAGGCTCATAACCGTAATCTCCCATCTGTCGTTCGCGAAACAATCTCTCAATCATCTTGCTGAAATCTTTCGGAAAGATGCCCAGCTTAATAAATTGCTGATTGAAGGCGGCAATTACGCCGGCATGCTTTGAGAAGCTCAAATTCTGCGTCGCCAATATCGCATCCATAGCATAAAAAGCAGCATAGTAGGCGCGTGAAGAAGCAAAATCGTGATCCTTTGCAGCTATACAGTATCTGGCTGCAGCAAGGGAACGCTCTGCTTTTTCTATCATGGGCGCGAGCTGCATTCGCAATTCGGCTTTATCGCTCATAGGGCGATGCCTTCTCTGCGAATGTTATTCAGAAACGGATCAAAGCGTTTCTGCATATAAACGTGTTCGGGCAGAGGAAAAATCGAGAAAACAGCGTTGTGCTCAAAAAGAAGATCTCCCGCAACCTCGTCAATTGCATCTTTAACCTTGGGCGTAACTTCGTCCACCAAAACCAGGCAATCATAGTCAGAATCAACACCATCGTCGCCACGAGCCTTGGAACCGAAGAGTATGATTTTTTTGAGATTTTCGCCAATTCGCGCTTTGACTTCGCGTTTAAACTGAGCGAGAATATCTTTTGAGTTCACATCAGTCATTTCCCATGTCTCGCATGAATTATCGACGTCAAATTACGCTATGAAAATAGTCTAAAGGGTGCATTCAAGCTACACCGTATTTTTCAAAGAATCAAGAGCGATCGCACGCCAACCTAGCGGCCACCTACCACAATCGCCTTGATTGTTTCTGCTTTTGTACATATTATACTCTATATGCGTTTTATCTGGGATGAAAGCAAACGCAAATCGAACCTTTCAAAACATCATTGTGCGAAAGGCCACGAAAAATGAGAAAAAAATCTACTATAAAGGATTCTCAAAATGATTGGCATCGCCTGACGCAAATGCGCGACGAGGATATCGATGTTTCCGAGATTCCCGAGGTGACAGCAGAGCAGTTGGGCCGGGCGCGAATGCGTGTCGGAGGCAAGCCCTTGCCGCAGGGAAAAGTTCGTGTTAGCCTCGCACTTGATGCCGTCGTCCTCGCCTATTTCAAAGCGCAAGCCGGCGGGC
Source organism: bacterium (assembly GCA_050732395.1). Lineage (GTDB taxonomy): Bacteria > Zhuqueibacterota > Zhuqueibacteria > Zhuqueibacterales > Zhuqueibacteraceae > JBIOXB01. The sequence goes on along the minus strand of JBOHQX010000144.1, from coordinate 13,909 downwards.
GTGGATTTCAGACGCTCATCAACGAGGCCCTCAAAGAAAAAATCCGGATTCGCAATTTGGAAGCCGTGCTGCGGCGCGTCATTCGGGAAGAGTTGCGAGCCGGCAAGTGATTCGAATCTTTAATTTTCGGAAGAATTTGGCGATATGAAGCCAGAATTAACAGAATCGCCCACGGAATAGGAACTCCCACGGAAACCAAGTTATCCATTCCGTGGCAGTTCCATTTCCGTGGGAGAAAGGCAGGCTTCAGAAGGCTGATTTTGCATTCAATTATCTTGGGACTCTGCCATAATTTTTGCCAGGTGATTTTTCCAAAAAAATTTCGAGGCTGGCCGTGCACGGCCAGCCTTTCAGAGTGCCAGATCGTCAGATTCTCAGAGAATCAAAAAAGGACTGGGCGCGCACCACACGGAACCCGTAGTCGTTCCAATAGTTGCCCGGGGGGAGGTTGTTGCGAGCGGCACAGCGCAGATTGACTGCGTCGTCGTTCCACGAGCCGCCACGAAGAGCCCGCGCATTTTCATCCTTTTTATACGGGTTTTCCATCCATTCCCACACATTCCCCGCCATATCCATTAAACCCTCGGGAGTTGCTCCGGCAGGATATGCACCTACCGGCGTGGTGTAGCCAACGTTTTGGCCATAATTTGCGCGGGTAGCATTAGGCTCTTCGTCACCCCACGGATATTCTCGCTTGCCTCCGCTCGCCGCCCATTCCCATTCTGCTTCCGTGGGTAAGCGAAAGACAATTTTTTCTTCTTTCTCCCTGCCGTTTGCTTTTTGCATTTCCGTCAGCCAGTGACAGTAGGCTGTTGCTGCATACCAGCTCACTCCCACTACGGGCTGGTCCTCCATGTTGAATCGTTTATCATCATGCCATTGAGTGCGCAGCGTTTGCGTCCATTGTTTGAAATTCTTATCAAGATACTCACTCATGCCTTTGATATTTTTTGCCATGGCAAGTAAAGTCTCCGCATACTGTTCAAGTGGCAGACTTTTTTGAGATTCTTCCAATTCGCTGCCGGCCAAATAATCGAGAAAACGGTGATATAGTTTGTTGGTCACCGGATATTTCGCGAAATAAAGCGGCGGTATATCAATTTTTTGGGAGGTTACGGAGAATTTATATTTGCCACCGGGGATCAAAACATACTCGGCATTGAGCTCCCCTGGATTGAACAGTCGCGCTGGCACTGTGCGCAACTTGCCGCGTACTTGGATTTGCACCTCTTCAACCTGGGAAGCGACAGGTGTTTCGCCCAGACGCGCCAAGAGGTTTTGCGCGAGTATGGCAAGCCGATCGTCCTGATCTTGCAATACCGATCGCAGTGCTGCTTTGGCCGCTTCCGTGCCAATTCGTTCCAGCGCCAGCATTGCCAAGTGACGTGGCTCAAAGCGGCGCAGCCGTTTGAGCGCGGTGATAAACGGCTCTTCGCTTTTGACTAATGCTTCATCGAGGCAGCGCAACAAAAAATCCGTGGACATTCCGTGCTCTCTCCGTGCTCGTAGGAGCCTCTGCACGAATTCGGCAAAGATGGGTGGATTGGTCAAGCTCACGGCCAGCAAAGTAGGCTCTCGCCACCAGGCATGATCGAAGTTTTCAACCAAAATCTCCACCTGCCGGCTGTTACGGATTTCTTCCGCGGTGAGATACTCCTGAAAGCTGAGGTGCTGAAAGAAGAACGTGTCGCCTTCGCCTTTGAAAATGCCACTGCGCTCCCGCCAGCTCGCCAACAAATCTTCGACATTCGCTTCACGCTTGATGCGCGGCAAAACCGGCTGCAAAAATGTGAGAACGTCCGCCTTCTTCACTTCCCGGCGGTTTTCCACCGAATGCATCCACAAAGCCAGCGGTTGCAAAAGTTGGCGCGCTTGTGCCGCGGTGAGCGGCACCTCCAGACCCTTGGCTTTGTCCCAGCGCTCCAGTAATACATCCGTGCATTCTTTATAAAGCTCGACACGCCGCTCCGGCAAAGCGCCGCGGTCGCGATGTACCAATGCGATAATTTGCAACATGAGTGGATTAGTAGCCAGTTCGAGTAACGTCGGCGTGCTGACGATGCGATTGAACAAGTCTTCCGCGTGCCGCCGTGCCAGATTGCGCCAGTACTCGTTGTCTTCATGTAAGTGGGTTTCCACAGCGGTGAGCCAATTCTCGAGAAATTGTCTGATTTGCACCCTATCAAAATCCTGAATCTCGAGCCGCAGATAGGCCCCTGGCAAAACCGCCTCCCCGCGGTAGCCGGAAAAACGCGAGGTTACGACCACAGGACAACGTGGAAACGCCACATGCACCTTCTGATGAATCCAGCGGCTGATCACCGCGCGCTGCTCCTCGGTTGGCACTTCGTCCAAACCATCCAGCAATAGAATGGCCTGGCCTGCGTTGAGCGCCGATAAAATGGTTTCTTCCGGTAACGTCGCGCCGATTTTCTGCAAGGAGGTAAGAATATTTGCGAGCAGCGGTTGTGCCGGATTGATTTCACGCAGGAGCAGCAAAAAAGGAAGCAGCCGGGAGGGCCAGCCGAGCTTACTTTCTGCGCTGGTGGCAAAGCACAATAAGAAAAATTTCGCAAGCGTAGTCTTACCAGCGCCGGGACTACCTAAAATCACCAGAACATCGTATTTTCGCGAGATTGCAAATTGTAGCGCCTCCTGTACGGTTACCGCTTGAGAAACGCCCATAGCCGATGGTGCCGTAGTCTGCGACTTCACTTTGGCGTGCTCCAGCTCAGTCATGCGCGCCATTAGGGTGACATAAACCTTGTCCAATTGAATCGGAATGCGCAGATTCGTCTCAAAACCTGCAACCGGTAGGCATTGATAAGCAGCTATGATTCTTTCCAGATACAATCGCGCTTCATCATCCTGCTCGAAAGGCCGAGCTGCGATCTGAGAGATCTTTTGGTCATGCCCGTGCTCTTTCGCCAGTGCGAGCAGTATGATTTCGAGATCCCCCCGCACGCGACGCTCAAAATCTTCGGCTTGCTCGAACGTCGGACAGAAGCCGGGGTGTTCCCCGTCCGGTTTGAATTGGGCGAAGAATTTGTTGACTCCTTGCAATTGCGTGGGGTCGATTTCCAAAACATTCCTAGGTGCCCTGGTGCAGCGATAGAGAAGCACCCGCGGGCGGTTGTTTTTCTGCCATGCGCGGTAAGCCAGTGTGAATTCTTCCTGCGTACCGGAGTCAAAAGCCAGACCCGATTGAGGATCTATGCCACCTGTGGGTGTCCCAAAGCGCAGCCACATCATGCCCACAAACATGTCCCAGCTTTCTACTGGAAGCTGTTTTAGTACTGATTCCTCTGGCCTGCCGAGATGCGGTGCTACGTGTGTGCGCCAATCCAAGGCCTGCAAAGACAAACCCAACTGCTCCAAAAGACCATTAGGACGGTTGAACTCATGGACGACTCGCAGCAACCGAGCACGTTCCTCAAGCAAGTCGCTGGGGGAGGCGATAAAAAGCCGTATTTTGGATAATGCTTTGGGAAAGGCAGGGGTGTTCATGCTTGCTCCATGGATGCGAGCCGATTTTTGCGGTCCACCATCAGTGATGCGCAGGAAACAACTCGTGCAAACTAAGGCTATGCAGCAAGCGATGTGTATCCGCCTGCCTGGCATGCCCCACCCAGCTCGCCAGACGCTGCTGGAGATTTTCGGGCGGCCGTTTGTGCCACGCGCGCAGCCTGTGCTTAAATTTGCGCACGTTCGGCGCACACAAGCGGCGATGCGTGCGCAAAATCCGTTGCCCCAGGAATGACGCAGCCCGGCGCGTGGGGAAAATATAGCACCTACGGGTATGCAATTGCAGGCGATAGTCCTCCAGGAAAGCGGAGAGATATGTCTGCCAAGCCAATAACTCTGCTTTACTGTTGGCAAACAAGACAAAATCGTCCACGTATCGCAAATAAGCAAGACAAAGCAGTATTTCCTTCACGAAATGATCCAGTGGATTGAGATAGACATTGGCAAAAAATTGGCTGGTGAGATTGCCGATGGGTAGGCCGCGACGGCGTTGCAATGGCGTAAACAGATCATCACCTGAAAAATAAGTCAACAACGGCTCTTGCAGGTTGCTGCCGTCGATAATGGCGTCGATCAACCAGAGTGTCCTCCCATCAGCAACACGTCGCCGGATCAGAGCTTTTAGAATCGCATGGTCGATGCTGGGAAAATATTTCCGAAGGTCGCATTTCAGACAATATCGGAAGTCCCTCAGAAAATGCTGAAACCGCCGAATAGCGCGATGCGTGCCCTTGCCAAGGCGGTTGGCGTAAGAATCGAATATGAAACTGCGCTCGAACAGCGGACCAATGACGTTGATCAACGCGTGGTGTACGACGCGGTCGCGGAACGATGCGGCGCTGATCATGCGTGGCTTGGGCTCATAAATGTGAAAAGTGGAATATTCTCCGGGCCGGTAGCTTTGGCACGCCAATTCCTCCTGCAAACGCCAAAGATTCTCTTCCAGTTTATGGAAAAAATGCAGGACGTTGGGCTGCTCGCGCTTGCCTTGCGCCGCTGACTGAGCGGCGCTCCACAGGTTTTCGAAGGCGACAATATTTGTAAACAAGTTTTTGTGAGTTTTCATAATATGCGCAGGCTGCTTTTTCGAACGATCCTACTCAAGCAGCCTGCCGGTTTGTATGTTTGAGCTTACTCCGCCTAAAAGCGGAGATCGCTGCCGGAAGATGAGCCAAATGTCATGCCCGAACACCAGTCCGGCGCTCCGTGAAGTGCCGGCATCAGGATCGAGCACTGGGTCGATCGTCAAGATTGGGCATGATTGGGCGCGCACCACACGGAACCCGTTGTTGTTCCAATTGTTGTCCGGGTGGTTGTTGTTGCGAGCGGCACAGCGCAGATTGTCTGTGTTGTTGTTCCACGAGCCGCCACGAAGAGCCCGCGCATCAATTTGGCTCATTTCCGCCTGGCCAGCGGCCAAGTCCGTGGGGAAAGAGCAAAAGGCCTTAGTACACTGCCTCGCAAATTCGGTGACGTATTTTATATTTTGCAACTCGTCCCCGCCTTCTTTTTCTCCTAATCCTTGGGCTTATAATCCCGAAGGGATGCAATGATTATAGCTTGATTACACCAAATCCGCATTTTCAAACCCTGAAAGGGTGAAATATTATCAATCCTGCCCTTGTGCTTTCCCTTTATTTCACCCCTTCGGGGCATAGGTGTCAAGCTAAGCGAACAGCGCTTCGAGCAAAGGCAAGGGATAGACTCTCTTTTTGCTTTTGCCTTTGAGGCAACGTTTCGACATAAATTTCATGGCGCTGGTTAGCGGTTGGCTCAGAAGCTTGGGATTTTGAATGATGGTAATCAACCACACGAATGCTACAATTTTAAGATACTTGGTTGCTTGGAAAATACTAAGCTCCCGATGGGCCGTGAGCCAGACATAGTTTCGAACCGCTATACAGATTTTGGTCGTGATCATGATCAACAGGAGCTTGGCGTACAATATACATTTGATGCGTTCGGACCTTTTGCCTGTGACCTTCGCTAAAGCAAAATTGCTTTTCCAGCTCTTGAAAATCAGTTCAATTTGCCAACGTATCCCATAAAGCGCGCGGATGTGTTCACTAGCAAGAGCAGTGGCAAGCGCGTTGGTGAGATAGAGATTGAAGCCCGCTAAAATTTTGACGCGCTTCCTGGTGGTATAGCCTTTCTTGCGACTAATGTGGTTAAGTTTTCTCAGCCGTTGCGCTTTGACCTGGTCTGGTACTTTGGCAATGATCAAACGCGTCTTGGTAACGATCTCGGTTTTTTTCAAATACACTTCGATTTCGGTGTGCGAAACGCGGAGTTGTTGCGCGAAGCGGACCAGATCAAATTCTTCGAGTTCACCATTGCGAAACTGATACACCTTGACGTCCGGTCGCAGCCGGCTCAAATAAAAAGCCCCACTGGCATCCATGTGAGCAAAGGCGGCGATATTGAAAAAGCCGAGATCGCTGATTTCCAAGTCTCCCGCTGCGATCCCTTGCAAAAAGCCGCAGTCACTGAGATGATCGTGTGTCACCCCGTCGGTGAGACGATAAAAGAATTGACCGCCTTTGAAGTCATAACCAAATAAAATTTTCACGGCAGCTTCGGAACCGCCGCCGCCAGAACCGCGAAAATAGCGTGCCAATGCCCGCGGGAGTTGGAAGGAGGTGCTGTCTAAGATCAGGATCCTTTGGAAGTGTGGACACAGCGTCTGAACCTCTTTAGTGAGACGCTGAGGCAGCTCCAAAGAAATGCTCCAGGCCAACATTTTTTCAAAGAACGCTACGGCGCATTCATGGATGCGTTCGTGCAGACCTTGGCGCGTGATTTCCAAATGCGGCGCAACTAAGTTGAGCAAGCCGACCAAATCGTTCAGACTCGGTGTACCATAAATGCTCATGCCGAACGTAAACACCGATAAGAAAAGATGGCCGCTTAATTTCGATTCGCGTTCAACAAAGTCTGTTGCGCGTGCTTCGGCATCGATGAGTTGCTCATTGAACAATTGGCTGACACGTTGGGAGAACTGCGCGATCTCTGTTTCGAGCTCAAGTGCAGTTCGTTTTTTCAAGACATGGTTCTTTTCCATGCCGGTACAAGCTAGAAAAAAAAACGTAAAAGTCTAGAATGAACGTTTGTCCTCCAAATTGTGAAAGCTCTTAGCTTGACACCTATGCCGCTAAAGGGTTTATCCGATTATGTGTTGAGCATTGTTGAAGACCGGGACGGCAGCCTGTGGATTGGGGCGCGGAAAGGCGTATATCGACTCACACCTCCTGTTGCTCCGGTCGACCCCCAAATGAAAAGCACCGTTCACGTAGTCCATTTTGATTCCACGGCCGGCATGTCGGAAAAGCCGGTGAAAATGGCCAGTATCGGCGGCAGAATGCACTTCATCACGCGGATGGGCTTGCGCCGCTACCTGTCGCAGCAGAGGCGATTTATTCCGGATTCTTCATTCGGCGCTGCTTTTGCCGAACCCAGTTGTGTTCTGACTCATCTGATTGAGGATTGCCGCGGCAGGGTGTCGCTTGCCGGTCAACTCAATGGAACCCCTTTTTGCCACTCGGCCGATTTCCCACACGAAGGAATTCCTGCCTTCCGTTTGGAAGAGATCGGCGCGTTGCTCGCCATCTATCCGGATGCAGAAGGTGTGATATGGTTGGGTGGAACGGATGGAATAATACGTTACGACCCAGCGGTTTCTGAGGAGCCTCTTGCGCCGTTTTACGCTCTCATTCGCGAGGTGGACGCCGGTGATTCGCTGATCTTCGCCGGGGCTATCGGTCCTGCTGCGTCACGCCTTGTTCCAGTGCTTCCCTATGCCGCTAATTCCCTGAGGTTTCAATTCGCCGCGACCGACTATCGCAGCCCGGCCTCGCTGCGCTATCGCCATCAACTCGAGGGCTTTGATCGCGGCTGGTCTGCATGGAGCGTGGAAACTTTTCCGGATTATACCGGCCTGCCGCCCGGCGAGTATCGTTTCCGCGTGCAGGCGCAAAATGGGCTTGGCGCATTCAGCCGGGAAGCTTCATTCCCGTACCGCATCCTTCCGCCGTGGTACCGCACCGGTTGGGCGTATCTTCTCTATGGACTAATGATGGTTGCATTCGTTGCCGGGATCGTCAAATGGCGGGTGTGGCAGTTGCAGAAGGAAGCCCGGCGGTTGGAAGCCCTGATCGCGGATCGCACCCGCACCATTCAGCAGCAGTCCGACAAGCTGGCCGAGCTCGATCGCATCAAATCCCGTTTTTTTGCCAACATCTCCCATGAGTTTCGCACGCCGCTGACCCTTATTCTCGGACCGTTGGAAGACTGGCTCGCCCAGGCCAGGGACCTGGCGCGCAAAGCCGAGTGGCTGCGCATGCGGCGCGCCGCGCGCCGGCTGCTGCGATTGATCAACCAGTTGCTGGATTTGTCGCGCCTGGAAGCCGGGCAATTGACCCTGCGCGCCGCGCCGGGCGATTTTCCGGCCTTCCTGAAATGCGTGACCATGTCCTTCGCTTCCCTGGCGGAGCAGAAACGGATCCACTTGCATTTCGATGGCGAGCTCGCGGCGGACGCGTTGAGGGAGATGTATTTCGATCGCGAAAAAATGGAAACCATTATCTCCAATCTGCTTGCCAACGCGCTCAAGTTTACCCCGAAGGATGGGGAGGTGAAGGTCAGTGTTCATTCAATCTCTGCGTCAATTCTCGCCGCCAAGACAGAAGAGTGTGTTGAAGTAAAAATTTCCGATACCGGTCCGGGCATCCCGCCGGATCAACTCCCCCATATTTTTGGGCGCTTTTATCAGGGTAATAATCGAGCCGCCTCGGCGCAATCGGGCGTTGGCATAGGCCTGGCGTTGGTGAAGGAGCTGGTGGAGCTGCACCACGGCGAGGTCTTGGTGGAAAGCGTGGAGGGAAAAGGAACTGCATTTGCGCTGCGATTTCCGGTGGGGTGGGAAGCGTTTCACGCGGAGGAATTGCGCGAGGAGATGCCGGACAAATCCATCGAGCCGGCCTGGGAGGATGAACTGGACGAGGAAGCTGCGCCTGTGGTTTCGGCTCGCCAAAAATCCGTTTCCCCCGGAGAAAAACCGGTCATTCTACTGGTGGAAGATCATGCCGACGTGCGGCGTTACATCTCCGGCCAGTTGCTCGAGAGTTTTCAGATTGTAGAAGCGGAAGAGGGAGAGTCGGGCTGGCACGCGGCGTTGGAGATTGTGCCGGACCTGGTGCTCAGCGACGTGATGATGCCCGGCATCGACGGCGGCAAGCTGTGTGAGAAGCTCAAGAGCGATCCCCGCACCAGCCACATTCCGGTGGTTCTCCTGACGGCGAGGGCCGGGGAAGAAGACCGGCTCGCCGGATTGGAAATCGGCGCGGACGACTACCTGACCAAGCCCTTTAACTCCCGTGAGCTGCAGATCCGGGTACGAAACCTGATCGAGCAGCGTCGCAAGCTGCGGGACATTTACCGCCGCGAGGGTCTGCTGCAGACTGCCGCGCCGCCGATGCCCTCCGCGGAACAGGCGTTTATCCGCCAACTGATGTCGGTGGTGGATGCCAAGATCGAAGCCGAAGGTTTTGGGCCTGAAGAAATGAGCCACGCCCTGCATATGAGCCGCCGGCAGTTGCAGCGCAAGATCCACGCGCTCACCGGGCAATCCCCTGCCGAATTCATCCGCACCGTCCGGTTGCGGCACGCGCGGCAATTGCTTGCGCAGCGCGCCGGCACGGTCTCGGAAATCGCCTACCGGGTGGGATTCAACAACCTCTCCTATTTCGCCCGCAGTTTCAAAAAAGAATTTGGGGTGAACCCCTCGCAGTTTTTGCAATCATCTGAGTAAATTGGTAGTCACTTCTCCTCAAGAATGTCCATCCTGTGTCAAAGATTGGCTATCCTGTGTTGGCCTGCGACTCTTGTATCGGCGTATATTATCCGTGTCGTAACTACTCACTCCTACAGAGATTTGCCACCTCCTGACCGTTGCATGAGAATTCACGATCGGGCTATGGAAAGCCACGGCCAAGCCGAGGCTGAACTGCTACCACTCGGCAAGTTACCAAACTTTGGCCAGCAAGCAGATAAGGATAAGACGTGAAGAAAACCTGCTCCCAGCTCCTGCGGTTTTTTGCGCTCGTTGTGTCGCTGGCGGCCGGCGACGCTCGATCACAAGTCAAATTCACCGTGACCGATCTGGCCGGCATCCCGACCGGAGCAACGCCGGCAGCGCTCAGCGATTCCGGCCACGTGGTTGGCCTCTATATCGCGGCCGGCAATCAAGGCCATGGGTTCATCTGGAAAGACAATGTGCTAACCGATATCCCAGGACCAGGTGGCATGGCCTCATCCGCGGTCTCTGTGAATGACGCGGGCCAGGTCTTGTTGATTTACCCTCTTGGCACGGGACAGGTCCGGTCGTTTGTTTGGCAGAATGGAGTGACGACAGATCTCGGCACATTTGGCGGCAGGTTTACCACGGCCCGTGACATCAATAACAGCGGCCTGATCGTCGGTCACGCGGAGGATCCCTCAACCACTTTCTTCCCGTTTTTGTACAATGGTGCACTGATCGATATCAGAAATCCAGGCAGCACCGGTCTCGCCATGATGACTCAAGCCCTTTACATCAATGACGCCGGGCAAGCGACTGGATCAGGCCGCACCGCTGCCACCGGTGGTGATTTTCGCCTCTGCATCTGGGAAAATGGTGCTTGGTCGAGAACACTTGAGCCATTATCCGGCTCTACTTCAAGTGGCGGAACAGGTGTTATCAATAATCACGGACATGTCGTCGGGGTCTCGGACGATCGCACCGGCATGAATGCCCGCACGACGCTTTGGAAGGATGGCGCCATTATCGAACTGGGTACGCTCAGCGGTGCGATCGCGTCGCCAGTCGGTATCAATGATGCCGGCCAGATCATTGGAATTGCTAACACCTCAAGCAGCGGCATCCGGCCGTTCTTATGGGAAAACGGTGTGATGCAGGATCTCAATGATCGTCTTATTGAGGCCGATTCCGGCTGGGTCATTGCTTCCGTCGTCGGCATCAATAATTCCGGGCAGATCCTTGGCAGCGGAAGATTGAATAATGGCCCGTCGCGTGTGGTTTTGCTCGTGTCCAAACGACTGGATTTGGCCAGCCCCGGCGCCGGCGACCTGTTGATCGCCGGTGAGCCGGATACGATTCGCTGGTCAGCCAGCGGCGATATTGAATTCGTCGACATCTCCTTCAGCCGGAATTATCAAAATCAGGACAACCAGGGAGATTACATCACCATTGTAGAAAATCATCCGGCCGCTTCCGGCAAATACGTTTGGCAGGTTCCGGATACTCTGCTTTCGAGAAAATGCAACATCCTCATCCAAAACTCCAATGAACAGCTGGTGCAGGACACCAGCGGGGTGTTCAAGGTCAAAGGCTATGAGCTGACGCGGGTGACGGCTGCGGGAGACTACGAGCGCTTCAATCCGCGCGTGCACGGCTGGAGCTTTGTCAATGCGAGCCCGAACATGTGGCCGCCAACGTGGTATCAACAATTCAATTATAACGGCATCGATCCGATTTCAGGCTTTCCTTATTCACCGGATTTCACCTCCTGGCCGTTCAGCGCCAAGCCCGGCGATTTTCCCGACTGGCCGCTGTTTGTCACCGCGTTCGGCGTCGCGCAATGTTACTTTGAGTTTCTCGGCGGGCTGAATTATCGTTTCTCGGCGCTGGTGCGTTGGGCACTGGCCAAGGGCGATTGGGGCGGCTCGTGTCATGGTTTTGCCCTCTCTTCGTTTCTGACGTTCGACCGGAAACCCGAATTCGTGAGCGCCTTTCCCCAACTTCCCGTATTCAACACGCTTTTTCAGTTGCCTATTAGTGACCCGAGCAGAGCGACCATCAATCAATTGTGGATAGGCGGATTAGGCAAGCAGGAGAGGCATCATCGCGCAGCCAGTTGGAACAAAACCGTTGGGCAGACGGTCAGAGAGCTCCAGCAAATGTTTTTGAGCGAGGCCGGCGATAACCGTCCGCTGTATTTGTCGCCGTCGTCAGCTTATGGCTCCGGCGCGCACTCCATCAATCCCTACCGGCTCAAAAAGAATCGGACCAATCCGGGCATCGACACGATTTATGTGTATGACAACAATGCGCCGGGATTCACCAATCGACGCATCATCGTTGATACCAGCGCGAACAAGTGGGACTACCAGATTCTGAACGGCTGGAAAGGTGATAACGACCTTGGTGATGCGCTGTTTTTGAACCTCGAGGCCAGCGCCTACCTTGCCAACCCACTATTCCAACGATCATCTGATCATCGCCAGCCAGCCTCAGTGTCCATCACTGCTCCCGCGCAATTGGAATTCTACAATCTCCCGGGCACGGTCATCGCAATCAGTAATGGCGCCGGCGGCAGCATCGGCTTCGATGGAACCGGCGTGATCAATACCTTTACCAATGGCATTCCGCTGATTCCGGCGACCGGATATCCTCAACCTCCCCTTGGCTACTATGTTCCAGAGGGAGAATACGCGGTGCGGATGAGGTCGTTCAAAACCTCCGGGACACGATTCACGGTGATCACGGATTCGCTGATCATGGGGTGTGATCGTTTGGATGCCGATTCTACACAAACCGATCGCCTGATTTGGCGCAATGGGCTGGGTTTTCAGAATTCGGATGCCGGCGCAAAATCTCTGAATTTCGCGGCCATTCTTGTGGAAGCCACGCGTGAAAGGATGTTTCAAATTCAAAACGCGTCGCTGCGTGGAGGCGACTCCCTGCACGTGACGGAGAATCGGCGCAACGATTTGAACGTGCAAAATCACGGCGCCGCCAAGACGTATGATCTTGCCCTCAAAATGGTCTCGACCTCGCGCGCGCAAACATTCGAGCATCGTGCCATCACCCTGGCGGCAAACGCTTCACATCAAGTTTGTCCAAATTGGGATGAAGCGTGGGACGATTTGACGGCGGTGAAGATTCTGATCGACAATGGCAACGACGGGACGATAGATGATTCGATGAGCGTGGACAATCAAAGCACTGCTGTCGAAGCTCCGAACGAGGCGAATAGCCCGCATGAATATCGGCTGTATCAGAACTACCCAAATCCCTTCAACGCGTCCACGGAGATCAGCTTCGCCGTGCCCCGGGCCGGCCGCGTGAGCTTGAAGATTTATGACGTGGTGGGCCGCGAAGTGGCGACGTTGGTGGAAGGAGAGGTGCAGCCCGGCCTGCATCGTGTGAAGTGGGAGGCCGGCGGCTTGCCGAGCGGCATGTATTTTTATCGCCTGCAGAGTGGTGAGGTCGTCGTGGAGGTGAAAGCGATGCTTTTGCTCAAATAGACCGATCGCAATAAAGGGGAGATCATGAAGTCACACAGCCAATCTGCCCAAGGGGCTCTACATCTTCTATCATAAGAAAAGGATGTAATTGAGCTTACGAGGCAGTTAGTATTTTCAGATTCTTGGAAAATCCGCAGGTTTTATTTCGCATAAAATTGAAACATGAGTCTCGGCTCGGTCAAAAGTTCTCCTCCTAAGCGTCGAGTCTTGAAATAATTCAGAGCAGGAATAAATTCCCCTACCATCGTTCGCATTGTCATTTTATTGAAATCGAACAACATGATGGCCGGTGCCATCATGTCCGTTTTACCGGAAAGATCGAAATGCTCTCCAACTGTAACAACAAGGTTATCTGTGAGCCAAGCAATGCCCTCGATCCATGGGCCGTAATTTCCAATAAAAAGAATACGGGATGAGGTATTCGTCGTGAAATCATATAATCTCAACTCATTGCTGTCATCACGAACAAGATCGTAATAATCATTCTTTTTGATGACTTCTGAGCTAGCCATAGGATTAACCGCGCGCCTACCATTAGGTGAGAAAATTGTTAAAGCAAGATGCCCTCGGTTTCGAATCCTATCAATAGAAGTTGAATCTCTAAGCATTTCAGTCAAGTTTTCTTCCTTGCGAAACTGGAAGGTAGTCAGTTCCATCTCAGGCAATCTTTTTTTCCAGTCTTCATACCAAAGCAGGAAAGCCCGTTGATCGGAAAGAAATTGCAAAACCAATGAGTCAAGCTCAGATTTTTGCTGGCAGAAGGCAAATCCAGGATTGTGTAGAAATGAAATTAAGAAAAACGTAAGAGTTTAGCCGTTTGAGGCACTCAAGCCCACGACTTTTGCTGGTTGGCCGTTCTTGAGATAGGCCTCGATCATTTGAATGACGGTATTCACTTGGTCTTGTCCACGCAACTGCAGTGTGAAGAAGATGGTCATCATCATTGCTTGAGTCTCAGCACCGCGGTCAGAGTGATTGCCACCGGAATTTTTTCTCGCCACCACTGCCGGTCGCAGTTGACGTTCAGCTTGATTGTTGTGCCAGTCGACTTCGGGATGATCGAGAAAAGTCAACAGTTCAT
>JBOHQX010000143.1:0-17508 GCA_050732395.1 bacterium | reverse complement strand
ACCTCATTCTGTCATGCAGAAGGCATCTTGGTAGATTCGGCACCTAGGCCTGAAATCGGCACTGTGCCCGAGTCAACCAAGATCCCTGCGGGATGACATTTCAGGGTTTTCGGACAGGCTCTTAATCTAGACTTACCTCAACCCCAGCAGCGTCCCCGTATGCCTCGCAATCATCAATTCCTCGTTGGTCGGAATCACCCATGCCGAGACCTTGCTTTTCGCACGGGAAATCCGCGGGCCTTTGCGGGCGTTGGCGTCGGTATCAAGCTCCACACCCAGCCAGGCAGAAGACTCGCAAATACGCCGGCGAATTTCAGCGGAGTTTTCTCCAATGCCGGCGGTGAACACCAACCCATCGATGCCGCCCAACACTGCGGCCAGCGCGCCGATTTCCTTCGCAGCGCGGTAAACGAAGAAATCCACCGCCAGCCGCGCCGCGGGTTCGCTACTGTCGAGCAGGTCGCGCATATCGTTGCTGATGCCGGAGATGCCCAGTAAACCTGATTTCTTGTACAAAATGCTTTCCACCTCCTTGACGGAGAGTTTCAATTCCTGAAAAAGATACAGCACCACGCCTGGGTCGATCGCGCCCGGCCTCGTGCCCATGCAAATTCCATCGAGAGCCGTGAACGCCATGGAACTGTCGACACTTTTCCCTTTTTTCAAAGCGCACAAACTGGCGCCGCTGCCAAGATGGGCGACAACGACGCGTCCCTCGGCAATCTCCGGCGCCACCTCCGGCAAAACGGACGCGACATATTCGTACGACAGGCCGTGAAAACCGTAGCGCAACAGACCCGCTTGACAAATATCCCTCGGCAGCGGTATCACCTCGGCAACTGCCGCATGGCCGCGATGAAAGCTGGTATCGAAGCAGGCAACTTGCGGCACCTCCGGTAACCGTTCCGAGACCGCTTGAATTGCCGCCAGGTTGTAGGGCTGATGCAGCGGCGCCAGAGGAACCAATTGCTTTAGATCTGCCAGAACTTGCGGGGTCACGACCACGGGTCCGGCGAACTTTGCGCCACCGTGAACGACGCGATGACCAACGCCCAAAACTCGCGCACCGCCGTATTTGGATCGAAGCCAGGCAGCCAAAGCGTCGAGCGCGTTGCGCCCATCGCGCACGGATGCATCTAATTTCTCGTCAGCAAGTTTTCCGCCCTCGGCGTCCTTGACGGACAGCCGCGGCGAAGTGCCGATTCCCTCGATCTGGCCCCGCGATGCCAGCCGCCAGTTTTCGCCGCTGGGCCGCTGGAATACACAGAACTTCAGGCTCGAGGAGCCGGCATTAAGTACAAGAGCGTAATCGTCCATGTTCAATAGGCCCAAGTTCAAAGTCCAATGAAGCACAAATTACAAAGTAAAAAACTCAAAGTAGCAATTCAGGGATACTGGCGAAAATAAGAAGTCAAGGCAAAACCATTTGGGGCAAAACTATTAAGACCTTTGTTTGAGTAATTTTTCAATTACCACGTGATCATCATTGAAGTTGATCCAATTGATTATGGGCAAGACAATTAAAAGGGCTGTTAATAGTTTTGCCCATAATAGTTTTGCCTTTCAGTATTTTTTTATCGAAGCATCATCCTGTAGCTTTCCCGTTCGTAGGCAGCAGGGTCGGGTACCCGCTCGAAGCCCATGTTGCCGCGCATCTCATCGAGGGAGTTCCACTCGTTCTCCTTCATCCACGCTTCGAGGTTCGCGCGGACCAGACGCAGATGGCGAGGGCCGTTCCGGAGTAAAGCCGAGACCATTTGCGTGACATGAGCACCCGCCATGGTTGCTTTGATCACATCCAGGGCGGTGTGAACTCCACCCGTGATGGCGAGCGAGGCTTTGACGCGCCCGGCCAGTGCCGCTGTTCCCCGGAGCCGAAGTGGGAGCTCCGAGGAATCGGACAGCTCCATCGTACGCACGACCTCGAATTCAAGCACGTCAATATCGGCCTTATGAAAGCGGGTGAAGAGCACGATTCCGTCTGCTCCCGCCGCGTCGATTTGCCGTGCGAAGTGGGCGAAGGCAGTGAATAGCGGCGAGAGCTTGACGGCAACGGGGACGCGAACCTCCCGCTTCACTGCACGCACGATCTCGATCATTTGGCGCTCGACCTCGGCCCCGCTTGTCGCGGGATCGCTGGCCGCATGAAAGAGGTTCAGTTCCACTGCATTAGCTCCGGCTTGCTCCAGCAGGCGGGCATAGGAGGTCCAGCCGCCAGAGGTCGTGCCGTTGAGCGAGGCGATCACCGGGATGCGGACGGCCTCCTTGACGCGCCGCAAGTGTTCAAGGTACTCATCAGGACCGAAGGCAGACTCGGGATCGGGAGCATAGCTGCTGGCCTCGGCAAAAGATTCGCCGTGGCTTTCGGAATGGAAGAACGCGGCCATCTGCTCGCCCGTAATCTCTTCTTCAAACAGCGACCGCAACACGAAAGCCGCGGCGCCTTCGTCTTCAAGTTTCCTGGCCGTATCGACGTCGTCGGTGAGGGGGCTCGCACCGACGATCAACGGGTGCGGCAGTCGAATTCCCAGATAGGTGGTGGAGAGATTCATTTGTCCTCCTTGGCAGCCTGATTCAGCGGCGGAAGTTCTTCACCATTAGCCTCGACAACGGGCACCTTGATTCCCGCGAGTTGTTGATAGACGGCGTATCGGCGCTGTGCCGCGGCTTGAGACTCCTCCAGGAAACGTTTGAAACGCGCGGGATCGGCGCGCTCGATCATGCGAAAGCGCGACTCGTTGCGCATGTAGTCTGCGACCTTTGCTTTGGGCGGTCCGTAATCGAGGTGGAGGGGAGGCTCGCCCTTGACCAAACGCTGCGGGTCGAACCGGTAGAGCGGCCAGACGCCCGAGTCCACCGCCAGTTTCTGTTGCGCGGCGCCCTGGGCCATGTCGTAGCCGTGCGCGATACAATGGCTGTAAGCAATAATCAACGATGGTCCGGGGTAGGCCTCAGCTTCCATGAAGGCCTGGGCGGTCTGAGCCATCTTCGCTCCGAAGGCGACGCGCGCAACATAGACATGTCCGTACATGTTGGCGAGCAAGCCCAAATCCTTCTTGCCGACCGGCTTTCCGGCGGCAGCGAACTTGGCGGCAGCTCCGAGCGGCGTTGCCTTCGACTGCTGGCCGCCGGTGTTGGAGTACACCTCGGTGTCAAGAACGAGTATGTTGACGTCGCGCCGGTTTGCGATGACGTGATCGAGCCCTCCGTATCCGATGTCGTAGGCCCACCCGTCGCCACCCACGAGCCAGACGCTCTTTTTTACGAGGTAATCGGCCAGGGTCTCAAGCCGCCGTGCCTCGGGGGATTCGAGGCTGGCCAACTTGTTGCGCAACGCCTCGACCCGTTCGCGCTGGGCCACGATTCCTGCTTCGCTTGCCTGATCAGCATCAAGCAACTCCTGAGCGAGAACGTCGCCGATCTGCGATGCCAGCCGCTGCACCAAGCCGCGTGCTGCGGCCATGTGAGCGTCAATGGCGAGACGGAAGCCGAAGCCGAATTCAGCGTTGTCTTCGAAGAGCGAGTTCGACCATGCCGGCCCCCGTCCGTCGCGGTTCGTGGTATAAGGTGTTGTGGGTAAATTGCCGCCGTAGATCGATGAGCAGCCGGTGGCATTGGCGATGAGCAACCGGTCGCCGAAGAGCTGGGTGAGCAGCTTCAGATAAGGCGTTTCGCCGCAACCGGCGCAGGCCCCGGAATATTCAAAGAGCGGCTCCAAAAACTGCGAGCCTTTATGATCGAGCCGCGCGATCTCCGTTCGCGATATTTCCGGCAGATTGAGGAAGAAGTCATAGTTGGCGCGCTCGGCGTCGCGCAACGGCGCCTGAGGCTGCATGTTGATCGCTTTGTGCTTGGGATTGGTTCGATCCTTGGCCGGGCAGACGTTGACGCAAAGATTGCAGCCCGTGCAATCCTCCGGCGCCACTTGAATCGTAAACAGCTTCCCTTTGAACTCGGAGGCTCTGTAAGGTGTTGATTTGAAGGTTGCTGGCGCGTCGTTGAGTGCGCCCTCTTCATAGACCTTGGCACGAATCGCGGCATGAGGGCACACGAGCGCGCACTGATTGCATTGAATGCAAACCTTCGTGTCCCATACCGGAATCTCGAGGGCGAGGTTGCGCTTCTCCCACTTCGCCGTTGCCACCGGCCAAGTACCGTCGACCGGAAACGCGCTCACCGGCAGCAGGTCGCCCTTGCCGGCCAGCATCACCGCCGTGACCTTTTGCACGAAGTCCGGTGCACGTTCGGAGACGAGAGGTGGCCGCGCACGCGTGGCGTTCGCTGATTTCGGCACCGGAATTTCGTGAAGGTGAGCAAGGGACTGATCGACTACCTCGCAGTTTCGGCGCACCACCTCCGGCCCGCGCTTGCCATAAGTTTTTTCGATGGCTTTCTTGATATGCGCAATCGCTTCCTCGCGGGGTAAAATGCCGGAAATGGCGAAGAAGCACGTCTGCATGATGGTATTGATGCGTCCGCCCATTCCCACCTGCTTGGCGAGGGCATACGCATCGATGGCGAAGAACCGGATGCGCCTCTCAATCATCTGTTGCTGCATCTCCCGCGGCAGGCCATCCCAAACCGCGTCTGCTGCGCCCGGCGCGTTCAACAAGAAAGCTGCGCCCGGTGCGGCGTATTCGAGCACGTCGATCTTATCCACGAATTCAAATTGATGGCAGGCGACAAAGCTCGCGCGATCCACCAGATAAGCGGAGCGGATGGGGCGCGGACTCGAACGCAGGTGCGAGACCGTGATGGCACCGGACTTCTTTGAGTCGTAAACAAAGTAGCCCTGCACGTATCGGTCGGTTTCTTGGCCGATAATTTTGATGGAGTTCTTGTTCGCGCCAACCGTGCCATCAGCGCCCAGGCCATAAAACAGCGAGGTGGATACCTCATCCGCTTCGGTTCGGAACGACGGATCCCACGCCAGCGACAAGTGGGTCACATCGTCAACAATTCCGATCGTGAAGTGGCGGCGGGGAGGTTTCTTATCCAGTTCGTCAAAGACCGCCTTCACCATCGCCGGAGTGAATTCCTTCGACGACAACCCGTAGCGGCCTGCAATCACCAATAGCTCGGCTTTGAAGGGTGATTCTCCGTCAGCGCGTGCTTCAGCGAGTGCGGTCATCACGTCGAGATAGAGCGGATCGCCCGGAGCGCCCGGCTCCTTGGTCCGGTCGAGCACAGCAAGGCTGCGAGTGGTGGCCGGCAATGCGGCCAGAAACGCTGTCCGGGAAAAAGGACGATAGAGCCGCACCTTGAGAACTCCCACCTTCTCGCCGCGACCCGCCAAGTGTTCCACTGTTTCGTGCACCGTCTCCGCACCCGAGCCCATGATCACGATGACGCGTTCGGCCTCGGGATGGCCTGAGTACTCGAAGAGGCCGTAGCGGCGGCCCGTGCGCTCGGCGAATTTGACCATCAAACGCTCGACGATACCGGGACAGGCATCGTAAAAAAGATTTGCAGCCTCACGCGCTTGGAAGAACACGTCGGGGTTTTGAGCCGTGCCGCGGAGCACCGGCCGGTCAGGAGTGAGGGCGCGTTGGCGGTGCGCTGCAACGTTCGTCTCCGAGAAAAGACTGCGCAGATCATCATCGCTGATCTCTTCAATCTTCGCGACCTCATGCGAGGTGCGGAAGCCGTCGAAGAAATGCAGGAACGGAACGCGTGACTCGAGTGTGGCGGCATGCGCAATCGCCGCCATGTCATGCGCCTCCTGCACCGAGTTTGAACAGAGCAGGGCGAAGCCCGTTTGGCGGCAGGCCATCACGTCCGAATGATCGCCGAAGATCGAGAGCGCGTGTGTGGCCAACGCTCGTGCAGCCACATGCATGGTGAAGGGCGACAGCTCCCCGGCAATCTTGTACATGTTCGGAATCATGAGCAGCAGACCCTGAGAGGCCGTGAAGGTCGTGGCCATTGCCCCGGCTTGCAGCGCGCCATGGACTGCTCCGGCAGCACCCGCTTCCGACTGCATCTCGGACATCTCGGGGATAACGCCCCAGAGATTGGTCTTCCCCCGGCTCGCCCACTCATCACAAAGCTCGGCCATCGGAGAGCTGGGGGTGATCGGGTAGATCGCGATCACCTCGCTCATCCGAAAAGCAACCGAGGCCGCCGCCTCGTTGCCGTCAACGGTGATGCGGTTTTTGTTTGGCATTAGTCAGTTACCTTAATCAGAGCACAAAATTCAAAGCACAAAACGCAAAGCGCTCAAATTCTTCAGGAGTATAGTGAACCACATACTAGAAATGTCATTCTGGAAGAATCCTTTTTCGCACTGGCACGGTGCTCGATATGAAAAAAGATTCCTGCGGAGGAATGACAGGCTCCTTTCAGCGGTTCGGATTTTGAATTTTGAGATTTGCATTTGTTCAGTTGGCCACATGTCTCCTCGCATGCGCCGCCAGCATGGCGACCGCGCAACTCGCGATGCGGGAGCGGACGCTATCGGCGCGGCTGGTGAGGATCACCGGTACTCTGGCGCCGAGCACCAGGCCTGCGCTATCCGCGTTGGCGAGGAAGCTGAGCTGCTTGGCCAGTATGTTGCCGGCCTCCAAGTCGGGCGCGAGGAGAATGTCCGGATCGCCGGCGACCTCAGAACGGATTCCCTTCGTTTCCGCCGCCTGTTTGCTGATCGCGTTGTCAAACGCCAGCGGGCCATCCAAAATGCCACCGGTGATTTGCCCCCGTTCCGCCATCTTGCAAAGCGCAGCGGCATCAATGGTGGCCGGCATCTTCGAGGTCACCGTTTCGACGGCGGCAAGAATGGCGACCTTGGGTTTTATCAGAGCGAGCGAGATCGCGAGATCGATGGCGTTTTGGCAAATGTCCACTTTGTCTTCCAGCGTGGGCGCAATGTTGATCGCGCCGTCGGTGACGATGAGTACTTTATGATAAGTGGGAACATCCATGACGAACACATGGCTGATACGGCGCCCCGTGCGCAGCCCACCCTCGCGGGAGACAACCGCGGCCATTAATTCGTCGGTGTGCAGGCTGCCTTTCATGAGCAGCGCGGCCTTGCCTTCGCGAATCAACTCCACCGCCTTCACCGCCGACGCATGGCTGTGCGCGGTGTCCACGATCTGCGTCTTGCTAAGATCGAGGCCAGAAGATTTGGCAATCGCCTCAATCTTCGCGGCCGGGCCTACCAGAATCGGCACAATCAGTCCCTTTTCGCCGGCATCGACAGCGCCCGATAACGCCGTGGCTTCACACGGGTGAGCCACGGCGGTGGGAACAGGCTCCAGGCTCTTGCATCTTGCCAGAAGCTGTTCATATTTGCCGGTTCCTGATTTTTGGTTCATTGCTTTTCTCCTGATTTTTTTCAAACACGACAGATTGCCGCAACTAAATTTGTCAACCTCGTGTCGCGCGCCGCGCCAGGGCCCCACTTGCCGATTCTCGCCGCCCGGCCTTCCGGGTCAGAACGCCTCGGAAACGCCAAAGTAAAATAGCGATCCGTCACGACCCCACGAATAGTCGAATCGCATATGCATCGGGAATTTCTGCGTGAGCTGGTAGCGCAAGCCGAGACCGCCAGCCGGCAGCACCTGCGCCTTGAAGATGTCGCCGAAGGTCGGCGCTACATGACCGAAGCCCACGAAGACGGTCGCGCCGAATCGGCCTGCACTATGGTAACGCAACTCCGCCTGTTCCGTCGTCATGACCGCGTCGCGGTAGCGGCCTTGCGTATAGCCCCGCAGCCCGCCTCGCCCGAACCCGACGGCGGGGAGAGCCCAAAAAGGCGCGTCGTCACTGGCACCGCTAGCGTTCAGGTTGGTTGCTAACACCAGGCGTTCGCCCCGCACCGGGGCGTACCATGACCAGAAGAGCACGTATCGCTGGAAGGAGCGCTCGCCGCCAAGCGCGTCTACGAAGAACCACGCCTTCAGCCTTGCGAGCGTACCGTGCGTTGGCCAGTAGTCATCGTTCCGTGTGTCGGCCTCACCCTGAAGGCCCACTGCGAACAGCTGCATGTCGGAGATATCTGCGGCTGCCGGAGGCAGTCCAAGGCCAGCTGTATCGCGCACCGCAGTAGACGCCCCCAGGTAGAGCGCCGTGCCACCGAGGTACACGTTATTCGCTACGCGTCCGAGTGCGGCCACCGTGGCCAAGTTCATGTTCTGCTGGATCTCGACCGACCGACCGGCATTGCCCGCGTCCTCGCCAATGCCGTAATAGTCGTAGCGAACCTCCGGGTGGCCCACCATCAAGCGCAGGCGCCAACGGTCGCCTGCGAGCCGGGCGTTCTCCATCGCCATCACGCCCCAGCTCCCGTTCTCAGTGTAGAAGGCGCCGACGACTCCGGTGGAGGGCTTGATGGATGTGTCCGCATCGAAGCGATGGATCAGCCCCCCCATCAGCATGAGTCCCCAGCCGAGTTGGGTGTTCTTGAAGGGAACTGGGGCGACCAAGGGCGTGACAGACCGACCAGTGCGGCGTGCCGTGCCGTCGCCGGGTTCGATCTCTGGCCCGAGTTCCGGCATGGTTCCGGCCGCCGGGTCAATCTCAACGGGTGTGTCCCCCGTCGATTGCGGGAGCGCGGTGCGCGGAACGAGGAAGGTTACGCCGAGCGCCACTATCGCCAGTATCATCGCCGCGCGCCGGCAGGCGTACTTGGTGCGCTTGGGGTCGCACGCGAGATCGGGCAGATAACGGAATCCGCGCTGGGTGAAGCCCTGCATCGTCGACAGCGAACGGTTTCGCAAGTTTAAGCTCACTAACTTACTTCTGTATTAGGGTGCTCGCACACGTTCAATAGCGGCTAACGCGTGTCTATTAATGAAAGCTCAAAGTTCAAAACTCAAAATCCAAATTACTCATCAGGTTTGAATTTTGGACTTTGGGTTTTGAGTTTTGTGCTTCAGGTTTTGTTTCTCAATAGAATTGGAATCCCAGACCAATGGTGAAATTATGCGCCAGCCCGTCCTTGTAGTAGCTGTTACCCAGGTAGCTCAAGTTATAGTTGCCATTAAGCAGTATTTTCTCGCTTAGAAAAACGTTGAGACCGGCAACGCCGCCGACCAGAAAACCGCTCTCCCGGTCCGTTATCTGTGCGTTTTGTGTAAAGTATTTGATATCGGAAAACTGGAGGCCAAAGCCTCCGCCGACGTACCCTTTCGCTTTCGGCGAGCCAAACAGCACCTTGCCGTAAAGCAGAATGGGTACCACCTCATAACTTACCGAATTGAGGCGCTGCAGTTCTTGTCCCGCGGCGTTTAGGGAATCAGCCGAAGTTGTCGAGTAGGCGATGGCAACGCCGCCGGCCAATCTGCCTTGCCAGTCGGATTTTTCATAATTCAATGAGAACGTATTTCCGTTCAGGTTGTTGTCACTGTCTTCCGGCGAGGCCTCGGTAAATCCGACATTGAAAATGAGCAAAGCGGATTCCGGCTTGTGTTGCGCTTGGGCCAGGCCAAGACTCATGAACAGAATGAGAAGGGTGGATAGAAAACGCTTCATGATGTTTATCCTTTTGATGTAACGCAACATTCATGTTGCGTTACGGTTTGGGTTTCGCACCGCGGTTATAGTATCGTGACTCAACATTTATGTTGAGAGAACACACCGCACGCAACATCCATGTTGCGTTACGGCTTGGGTGTACGCACCGCGGCTCCAGTCTCCATTCGCAGTATCGTGACTCAACATTCATGTTGAGAGATAACAACGCACGCAACATGAATGTTGCGTTACGGTTTGGGTATACGCACTGCAGTTCCCGTCTCCTTTAGCAGAAACGTGAGCACGATGGCGATGACCACGCCGTAGAGCAGCGGCTCAAATGCCGTTTGGTAATGTTCCAGCTCCATTTGTGCGGCTTGGCCGGACACGTGCTGCAGAATCCAACCAAAGACCGGACCCAGCAAGGCGCTGAAAGTGAAGTTCAGAAAATTGACGACCCCGGTCGCCGTGCCGCTAAACTGCGGCGGGTTTGCTTCCTTGATGACCGTGTACGGCAACATCGCTGCTCCCGACGCCATTCCAGCCACGAGGCCGAGCATGTAAGGAGGAAAGATCTCGGCAGGGCCAGAGAGTATCCAGCCCAGACATGCAAGAAGCACGACCGCCCCTCCGATGATCACCGGCTTGCGCCTTCCGAGTCGATCCGAAATGAAGCCGAGCAACGGGCAGCCAATGATCCACCCGATGGGAACCGTTGCCGAGCGTATAACTGCGTCTGCATACTCGAAGCCATGTGCCTCCTGCAAGAAGCGCACGCCCCAGATCATATCGAAGATCGTGGTCGGGATGAAAAGCAGTCCGGCAATCATGCCGCACAGAATCGATTGCGGGTTCTTGAACACGACGCTGAAAGCTCCGGCCGTGCTTTTCAGGAAATTGCCCGGCTGTGCCGTTCTTTCCTCCTTCGGAAGCAGGACCAAGAGAGCAACGCTTATCAGCAACCCTATCACTCCCATCCCGAACCAGAAGCTGCTCCACGCGAGGCCTCCGGCAATCATTGGCCCGACTGCAAACTGCCCGGCTGCTCCGCCCGACATTCCGAACATTTGCGTTGCGCCAATCAACGTGGCGGCGCGGGAGGCGGGAAAGTTTTTGCTGGCGATATAAATTGCTCCCACCAGTGCAAAGACGCCACCGGCGCCCTGCAGCAATCTCCCCGCGCTCGCCGCCGTTTGGCTGCCCGAGCCGAACAGCAACGCGCCGATGCCAACCATGGCCGCGCCAATCGGAATCACGCGCCTCGCGCCCAGACGATCCATGGCGGCGCCGGCGACCAGGCTGAAGGGCGAATAGCCATAGTAAAACAGGCCGACCATCGAGGCCACGCCAAGCGCACTCAGCCCGAAGGCCTCTGACAACTGTGGCATCATCACTGCCGGCGCCGAGCGCAGCGTGTACTGATAGAAGTAGTAGACTGCCGCTAATAGCCAAGCGACAGTGGCGGTCTTGGCATTCTTGCTCATAATATTCGAAGCACCAAATTCAAAGCTGAGGTTTTGTGTTGCGGTTTAATGACAGCTCCTTTCTTGAAAGGGGTTTGAGTTTAGCAGCCACCTCAGTAAAGCGGATCATACATATAATCGGAAATGGATATGCTCAAATCTTTCGGCCGTTTGTTCCTCGCAAGCCCTGCTGTGTAGGCCTCTTCAGCAACGCTCACGGCGATGGCGAGCGATACTTTCCTGAGATCCGTCAGGGGAGGATACAAGGAGCCCCGCTGAATGTGTTTTTCCTCCACCAGGCCGGCGAGCGTGCGAGCAGCAGTAAGGAAGAATCCGTCGGGGATTATGCGGGCTCCGCTTGTGATTGCGCCCAGGCCAATTCCTGGAAAAACGTACACATTGTTTGCCTGCCCAGGATAAAACTCTCCGCCCCGATGGCTGACTTTTCCAAAAGGACTCCCACTTGCAAAAACGACTTTTCCTGCGCTCCACATGTAGGCCTGTTCGGCTGTGCATTCCGCCCTTGAGGTGGGATTGGAGAGAGCGAAAATCACGGGGCGTTCGTTGATGGCGCACATATGCTCGATCACTTGTTTGGTAAATGTTCCGGGCGCGCCCGTGGCTCCGATCAGAACATGCGGCTTGAGGGCGTCGATAGCTGCAATAAAACTCAATTGCTCATGTCGGTGCGCGTAGGGAATATTATGCTCCATCAGATCGCTGCGCCCCGCAACCACCAGTCCATTCACATCCACAAACCACAGGCGGCCACGGGACTCTTCCTGGCTCAACCCTTCTGCTTGATACGCGGCAACCATCAGATCGGCAATCCCGGTCGCGGCCGATCCGGCCCCCAGAAACATGATGCGCAAATCGGAGAATTTTAAAGACGTCACCTTGGTCGAGGCATACACTCCTGCAAGCGCCACCGCCGCGGTGCCCTGAATGTCATCGTTAAAACAGAGCACCCGATTTCTGTACTTGTTCAACAAGGCATAAGCATTCGGAGTCAAAAAATCTTCGAATTGAATCAAGGCTTGGGGAAATTTCTCCTGCACTGCATGGACAAACTCTTCCACGATATCAAAATACTTTTCGGGCGCGATGCGCTTGTGGGGATAGCCCACGTAGAGCGGATCCTCCAGCAATTCCGAATTATTCGTTCCTACATCGAGGAGTACCGGAAGGCAGTGCCGCGGAGGAATGCCGGAACATGCGGTGTACAGAGCCAGCTTGCCGATAGGTATTCCCATGCCATTAGCGCCGAGATCGCCCAATCCGAGTATGCGCTGCCCGTCGGTAACGACGATAATCCTGATATCCTTGACCGGCCAGTTGCCGAGGATTCTCTTTATCTGGCCTTGGTCTTCGGGTGTGATAAAAAATCCCTTCGGTTCTCTGGAGATGTGAGAAAATTTTTTACAGGCTTCCCCCACGGTAGGCGTGTATATCAACGGAATGATCTCTGCAATGTGATCCATGGCGACGCGATAGAAGAGGCGTTCGTTTCGTTCCTGCAGCGAGGAGAGCAACATGTATTTATCGATATCCTTTGCCTGCGTGCGCAGGGCTTGCATAACCCGATTCACCAGCTGTTCCTGGCTCGAGACCGCATACGGCAACAGGCCCCTCAGTCCAAGCTGCTCTCTCTCCTCCCTGGTGAAAGCGATCGACTTGTAAAGGGTTTTGTCGCGTAGAATCTCGAATCCTCTTTTCGCGGCGGTTTTCATGCCCACGAATCCATGGTTAGAGCCGGCGGAATAATAAATGCCGGTATTAGCTGCATAGTAACACCCACAAGACGGTCGCCGCAGGTCCCAGTACTCCAATCAGCGTCCCGCCCGTTCTAAAATCCTTCTGATCCAGAAGTCCTGTACTGTAAGCGATGGCATTCGGCGGCGTTGAGATCGGCAGGAACAGCGCGCTAGAGCTTGCGAGTCCGATAATCAGCGCGACCTCCCTATTGTATTCGGGGAGAATGGCCATACCAAGAGGAATAAGAACCGTGCTGCTCGCAGTGTGGCTCATGATATTGGAGAAGAGCATCGTGGCAAAAGCGAATATGTAGAGGAGCGGAAGTTGATCGAGGTTTATGGTTGTAATCCGTTGCGCATAGTGGTTCAAGATGCCGGTCTCCTGCAAAGCTAGGCCCAGCGACAGGCCGCCGGCCACGAGCAAAAGAGTGTCCCAGGGCAGCCCGCGAACATCATTCGCGTCCACAACGCCCGTCATCGTGAGAATCACAATCGCTATTGCTGCAACGGCTGAAACGCTGAGATGGTGCAAAGAACTGGTCATCCAAAGGAGCAGAGTGACGGCAAGGACGACCTTAACGACTGTCGTTTTTGCTTTGGACATCGCAACCGTGCCTGCGCTGCTGCTTTTATCCAAAAAATCGAGGGACAGTGGGTGATTCTCCTTGACAAAGATTCTTGCCAACGCGAGGAAGCCCGCGGCAGTGAACAAAACTGCCAATGGAGCCCCGTAGAGCATCCAGCCAAGAAAATCGATACTAAGGCCTGCATTCTCCAAAGCCCCGGCAGCAATCAGGTTGGGAGGGCTCCCGATAATTGTCCCCATCCCGCCCATCGACGCGGCGAGCGGAACACCGACGAGGAGGGCTTTGGAGAGACCTGATTCTTTGCCCAAATTGGTCAGCAGAGGCATCGTGGCCGCAATAACCATGGCCGTCGTCGCGGTGTTGGACATAAGCATAGAAGCGATCATGGTCATCAGCATGAGGCCCATCAGTATGCGCCTGGGAGTGACGCCGGAGATGCTCAGTGTCCATCGGAACAGCGCAGAATCGAGCCCGGTTTTCGTCAACGCCGAGGCCAGGAAAAAACCTCCGAGCATCAGCCATATCACGCTGCTGGAAAACGTGTTTACATACTTTGCAATGTCCTGAGGCTCTGAATTAAAGTAACTGTTGCCCAGCGAGAAGACCAGAAACGCAAGTATGAACAATCCCACGGAAAAGGGGGGAATCGCCTCCGTGAGCCATAACCCAATCGAAAAAAATAGTAGAAAAAGAACGTAGGTCTGGGAATCGCTAAATTGCGGTTCTCTCAGCAGGAATGTCAGCACGAGTGCTGATCCAATTGAAAGAAGAAAGGCGCCGGTTTTCTTTCCCATGGAGGTGCTCTTCAACTCCAAAGCCCACGTTCAAAACCGATACTTCGTGCAGTCCTGGCACTTTTGCTCATATTATTCGAAGCACAAAATCCAAAGCTCAAAATCCAAAATGTTGTCCAACGGATCAGGAAACGACCAACGGGTATCGGTTTCAAATCCGTTGGCCGCTCTTGCATCCGTTGGAAACATAAACCTTCAATGGCTAGCCATAGCACAACCGAAACCGCCAACATCGTCGTAGTCCTGCCCCCTTGTGGGGCACTGTGACAAAGGCGAATTCAGTGCATCAAACATCCGCCCACAAGGGGCGGGGACTACTTCGATGCAAGCGCTTATTCTTAGCACAGTACAACCGAAACCGCCAAGCCGCCTTCCGTTATTGTCATTTCAAGCTCCATCGAGCCTTCTCAATCAGCAAAGCGTCACGGAGACGGCAAGTCCAGCTTCACTGGTTTCTTTGTACTTGCTGTTCATGTCCTTGGCGGTCTGAGCCAAAGCCGTCACCGTCGCGTCGAAATCGACGCGATGTCTCGTTTCGATCTCATTGCTGGCGATCGCGTAGGCGGTCCAGGCCTTGACGGCGCCGAATGCGCATCGCTCGATGCACGGGATCTGAACGTATCCCGCCACCGGGTCGCAGGTCATTCCCAGATGATGTTCCAGCGCCGACTCTGCTGCGTTCTCGACAACCCGCGCACTCGCGTCGTGTGCCGTCGCGACCAAGGCCGCGGCCATCGCCGACGCAACACCGATCTCTGCCTGGCAGCCGCCCTCGGCGGCAGAGAGCGTCGCATTGTGCTTGCACAGGTAACCAATCGCCGCCGCCGCCAGCATTCCTTGACGGATTTTCTCCGGCGGAAGCTTGCGCCCGCCTTCGCCCAACCCGTAAACGAGTGCCGGCATGACTCCGGCGGATCCTCCCGTCGGTGCGGTGACGACGAGGTGGCCCCGGCCGTTTTCCTCCGACCCCGCCAACGCATAAGCCGACAGCATGCCGATGCCGCGATCTGATTGGAATGCCTCATCCTGGGCGCGTTTGTAGACGGTTGAGGCTTTGGCGTGGAGCTTGATCGGACCTGGAAGAACGTCAGTTTCGGGCGCGTTGAGCCCTGACTTCACGATGGCGACCATCGCGTTCGTGATTTTGTCGACGAAGGCATAGACCTCCGCCTCGCTTCTTCCTGCGATCGACATCTCGTTGGCCAGGACGACTTGCGCAATCGTCAACTTGTTTTGCTCAGCGTGTTGCCGCAACTCCTTCATCGTTGAGAATGGGTACTTGGGCGGGTTTTTCTTGGGAGGCGTGTACCCTTTCCACTCGATGAATCCGCCGCCCACAGAGTAGTACTCCTGCTCGAGCAGCACGGTGTCTCCAGCCATGAGCTTGGCCGTCATGGTGTTCGGATGCGGATAGTCGCCTTTGGCAGCGTCGTAGATGATGTCCTTTAGGCTCACATTAAGGGTCTTGGTGCCAAGCTTCACCGGAAACGTCTGGTCAGGTTTGTCGCGCAGGTTGTCGAGAAATGCGGGATCGACGGTTGCCGGCTCCTTCCCGACCAGGCCTGCAAGCGCGGCGCGTTCCGTGCCGTGCCCCTTGCCCGTAGCGCTCAGGCTGCCGTACAAGTGAACTTTGAGCGCTGTTGCCTGGGCAAGTTTGTCCGCCGGCAGTTTGGTACAGCGCTGGTAGAAATCGTAGGTAATTCGCATCGGACCGATCGTGTGCGAGCTCGAGGGGCCGGGCCCCACTTTGTAAAACTCGTCCAGCAGCGTCATCACCGGTCCCTTTTCCTTCTTTACGACGTTCAAACTGGGATCTAGCTTCGGCGGTGTACCCGTGGACCTTTGTGTTCTCTCCTGAGCGGAGACCGAGCGGCCCAGGATCACGGCTGTAGCCCCGACCACGGCACTTCGCATTAAGAAGGTGCGGCGATCTATACCAGGCGGAATCTCCTGAGCAATCAACTGGTCCGAGCGCCCAAGCGGATCCGCCGCGTCAACCTCATGTAATCCCTCAATCGGACTGGGATTATCATCATACATTTCGTCTTGCATAGACATGGCCTTTCTCCTTTCCGTTTTTTAAGCACAAAATCCAAAGTTTAAAATTCGAAGCTCGAAGATCCGAAGCACGAATGTGAAACACGAATCGGAAGCATGAATTCGAAACTTTGGATTTCGAATTTCGAGCTTTGTGATTTGCACTTTGAGCTTCGTACTTTGTTCTGAGATTAGAACCTGTAATTAACGATGAGCCATAGGTTATTGCCCTGTACGGCATTGCTGGTTGCAAATTCCCATTGGGCGCGAACCCGAAAAGCCAGATTCTCAGTGGCAGAGAGGTTAGCCTCTGGGCCGATCCCGAAAAAACGGTAGTGGCTCGTATCCGCGTTTGATGACCCGCCCGTTTGCGATGTGATCTGCCACACGGCGAACCCGGACACACCCATATCGATCGGATACTTGCCGGCGTGGATAATTTTGCCGATTCCCCAGTCGATCACGATGTCGTCTCCGGGCGTGATGCCCGAGTCCTTCTGCTCGAAATTCTGTTCGATGCGCGCCACAGCGGACAGACTCCAAGCGTCGCGTTCTCCATTTGGGTAGTAAACTCCGCCAAGAGAATAGACCAGCGCCCAGTAGCCGGAGCCGTGATTGTCGGACGCTCCCGGAGTAAATTTTCCAGAGGCCGTCCAAATGGTGAATTGCACTTGGTAATCAAAATAAGTGCTCTTCCCGTAAAGCGACAAGGGCGTGATGAGAATATCTCCGAGCCCAAAGCCAGCTCCCTCGACGGTACCACCTGAAGGGCGGTTGAAGCTGGTATTGAAGGGGACGCCGCCCAATGCGCCATAGCTCATCCCGAGAATTTTGTATTCCGTTGTCCAAGTGATCATACTCACGTTGCCATAGTGCAAATCGTTGAGGTCTTGTACGGTATTGCTGTTCTTGTCCTCGACTTTGAGGTTTGAGAAGAATCTGCTGAAATTCGTGTATCCGACCCCGGCGGACGGAGTAACGGCCCCCCTGATCCCCGATTGGCCCGGCGGATAATGCCCTGCAATCGGTGTTTGCGGCTGTGCTGTGGCGCCGGACACAGAGATCAGCAACATGAGCGGCAGGGAAATAGTGATCGCAATTGTTTTTGCCTTTTCGACCATTTGTTCACAAATCCGAGGAGCCAAGGAGCTTTTAAAAAATTTCCAAAGTTTGGAAGTTAAAGGCATAGCGCGAATAAACCGCAGCCGAAAAGAGAAGCGCACGCAAAGACGCAGAGACGCAAAGAATACGCAGAGTTTTTCTTTGCGAAATCTCTGCGCCTTTGCGTCTTTGCGAGAAAGTTTTTGCTTTTTTTCAAAGATTTGACGCTTAAGGCACTACACGGATTTTCAGACAAGCTGAAATCCGTAGCCCTGCGGGCGGCTCCAACGGATTGATTAAGTCCAACGGATAGAAC
>JBOHQX010000142.1:0-7896 GCA_050732395.1 bacterium | reverse complement strand
CATAAATGTTGAGCCACGCACGACTCGTGACGCAACATTCATGTTGCGTGAGCGAAACACTCTTCGAGATGGGCCTCTACATGTATGTTGAATCACAATGAGCCTATGAATCGCCGGCCCTGGTATCACTCCATCACCCGCGACCCATGGCAATCGCTCTTCGCTGCTTTTCTAGGCTGGATGCTCGATGCCATGGACGTGATGCTTTACGCATTCGCGTTGATCGCCATCCGCGAGGAGTTCCAATTGAGCAACGCCATGGCTGGCGGACTTGCTTCAATCACGCTCTTGACTTCCGCGTTCGGCGGAATTCTGTTGGGTTTTATCGCCGACAAGATCGGTCGCGTAAGAGCTCTGGTTTATGCCATTCTTATCTACTCGGTCTTCACCGCGCTCACCGCTACCGCTAACAGCCTTGGCGAGTTGATTCTGTGGCGATCGCTGGTCGGCATCGGTTTGGGTGGGGAGTGGTCGGCGGGATCGGTCTTGGTGGCGGAAACCTGGCCCGCAGAGCACCGGGGTAAAGCCATTGGGCTCATGCAATCGGGATGGGCGCTGGGTTATATTTTGGCAGCGCTTCTCACTGCCAGCGTGTTGCCCGATTATGGCTGGCGCAGCCTTTTTGTGCTGGGCCTCTTGCCGGCATTGCTCACGCTGTGGATACGCAGGCAAGTCGCAGAGCCGGCCATTTGGCTTGCACGAAAAGCGGAAGAAGCCGCCGGCCGAGCGGGGGAGGAAGCCGGCTTACATTCGCATTCTGAGACAAAACCTCTTCGCGAGATTTTTCGCCCGCCACTGATGCAAAAGACTCTAATCGCAACCCTCATCACGTCCAGCGTCTTGTTCGCCTATTGGGGGCTGTTCACTTGGATACCGGCTTTCTTGTCCAGTCCAATCGCGCACGGCGGCGCCGGCATGACCATTGTAAAAAGCTCGGCATGGATCATACCGATGCAAGCCGGCGCATTTCTGGGTTACATTTCGTTTGGGTTCCTTGCTGATCGCTTCGGTAGAAGACCGGCGTTCATCGGTTATCTCATTGCTGCCGCCATTATGGTTCCACTCTATGGGCATCTGGCCAGAAATGCCACGCTGCTGCTACTGCTCGGCCCGTTGATCGGATTCTTCGGTCACGGATATTTCAGCGTGTTCGGCGCGATGCTCGCGGAAATTTTTCCCACGAAAGTGCGCGGCAGCGCCCAGGGATTTGCTTATAACGCCGGCCGCGCCTTCAGCGCGTTGGCGCCCTTCACCATCGGCGCGATGGCCGAAGTCTGGGGGCTAGGCAGCGCCCTGACTTTGACTTCGGTGTTTTTTCTGTTGGGCGCCGGACTTATGTTGTTCATGCCCGAGACCAGAGGCAGCCAGCTTGATGTGCATTCTCTTTAGGCTTGAATCTGACGCACGTTACCACGAAAAGCACGAAATATACGAAAAAAATGGGACTGACTATCGATATTAACGCCGACGTTGGCGAGCGGCTGTGCGCATTACAGGATGGCAGCGAGGAGGAAATTATCAAACTCATTTCAAGCGCCAATATTGCCTGCGGCGGCCATGCCGGTGATGCGACGACGATGGAGCGCGTTCTCGAGCTCTGTTTGAAACACGGTGTGGCTGTTGGCGCCCATCCCGGTTATCCCGATCGCGCCAACTTTGGCCGTCTTGAGATGCATTTAAGTAGTGATGAGATTCAATCCAGTGTCTTTGAGCAGGTCCGGACGCTTGGCAGCAGGGCGAGGGCAAGTGGCATAGATTTGCAGCATGTCAAGCCACACGGCGCTTTGTACAATGTTGCCGCGCGCGAGCAAAGTGTTGCTGCTGCCATCGCGCAAGGCATTGCCCAATGGGATCGTAATTTGATCTTGGTGGGATTGTCCGGATCGATGATGCTGAAGGTCTGGCAAGGTCTGGGTTGTCGCATTGCGGCCGAAGCATTCGTCGACCGCTCCTACGAATCCGATGGCACGCTGCGCTCGCGTATGAAAACTGGTGCGGTGATCACCGATCTCGAAGTTGCCTGCCGGCAAGCACTCCTGATCATTCAGGAACAAAGAGTCATTTCGGTGGACGGCCTGGCGGTGCCTGTACGAGCACACACCCTCTGCGTTCACGGCGACACGCCGGAGGCTCAGGCGATTCTTCTCCTGCTGCGCCGGCGATTGCAGGAACAACAAATCGTGGTATGCGGGATGGCGCCGAGCAGTGTTCGGTAATTAGCGTTCAATGTGTAGTGTTCAGTCTTCAGTATTCAATGTTCAGTAATGTGGGAGGCAATCACTCAAACACCCAGCAAAGATCACCAAACACTGAATACTGGACACTGAACACTACTTCTGCAAAACCATCTTCTTCGCAATCGACTCTTTGCCGGCAGTGACTTTGTAAATGTATATGCCCGTCGCCACACCGCGGCCGGAGTCGTCGCGGCCATCCCAGAGCTTGCTATGATAGCCCTGCTGCTGCATTTCGCCATTGACCAGCGTGCGCACTTTGCGGCCGAGCTGGTCGAAAATCTCGACGCGCACCGGTGCGGTCTGCGACAAATTGTAGCGAATGCTGGTTTCAGGATTGAACGGATTGGGATAGTTTTGCTCCACGCTGAAAACCGCCGGCACCGGTGCAGCCGCTTGGAAGGCAATTCGGGCATTGCTGCTGGCCTCGGCAACGAACCCAGAAAAGTACTTGATGACATTGGACGCATTCAAGTCTGCGATGTCATTCTGCCGACCAAAGCCGGTACGAAAATCAAACTGCGATGCGTGACCAAACCCGATAAACACCAGAACATTCTGTTGCATCATTTGGGACTTCAGTTACCAGCGCGGTTGACGCAAAATCTCAATTTGTAGTGAAGACTTTAACAAGCTTTTGTTGAAAATATGAATCTTAGCCCTTCCAACTGCGGAAGTTGGGCTAGCAAGAATATCGCCAGGGCCACAGGCGAAATGCAGGTGTGCATTCCTTTAGCCCGCATTATTCATAAATCTCCAGGCACACAAAAAACGGCGTTGTCGTTTGGAGTCTTGGTGCAGGGTTGAAGTGAATGGCGGATTGAAACTGTGTCTGTTCACGTCTTTTCATTGCTCCGGAGCCGTCACACCCTTCGAAGCTGCTTTGGAACGCGTTCTTCCTTTGAATTAGACAGACGCCACCACACCGCTGGCAAAAATGGTCTAGCGCTTGCCGGTCAGGCCGTGGAAAAAACCTCGGCGGTGTGGAGCTTGGCCAGCAGATGTCGCCAGATTTTTTGATACGGATAGCTGGAAGACAGTGACACCACTATGCGACGCGTGGATTCCGTGACCAAGGCGC
This sequence comes from bacterium, assembly GCA_050732395.1. Classification (GTDB taxonomy): domain Bacteria; phylum Zhuqueibacterota; class Zhuqueibacteria; order Zhuqueibacterales; family Zhuqueibacteraceae; genus JBIOXB01. The sequence continues at coordinate 4,581 of JBOHQX010000142.1, read as the reverse complement.
CGACTTTCACGATTTTATTGCGCAGTCGTTCCACTTGCGCTTGCGCCAACTCGGTGCCTTTCAGCAAAGTTTGCACCATCTGAAACAGATTGTACGCTGCCACATGCAAGAATAGGCGAAATTGATTGTCGAGAAATTGCGTGCAACTGAGACGGTCTGCTTTGATATCGAGTTTGAATTCCTTGATGCGATTTTCAAAATCGCCGCGCGCCGTGTAAAACTCATAACCAGCTTCGGCGGGTAAATCATGATTAGTGACCACGAAGCGCTGATTCTCGCCTTGTCGCGTGATTTCAGATTTGGCGATCACGCGGCGGGGTTGTGACCAACTACCGGCTTGATAAGAGAATTCGTGCAGCCGCCGAACCGTCGCCAGTGTTTTTTTCACCGTGGCATCTAGCGGCGATTGTTCCACCGCTTGTTGTTGTTGCTGCGCAAAGATTTCCCACGCCTGCTTGAGGTTTTCCGCATTCAGGCGTTTGAGTTGAGCATTGGTAATCAAGCCAATCGTGTAAATGATCCCGAGTTTTTCACTCAGCTCATACAAGTCGGGACTGGCAAAACCCGCATCCGCGCGCAGAAAGATTTTGACTTGGGGCCAGACTTCGCGCAAACGTTTGACCAAACGCCGGAGAATGCCGGCCACGCCTTTGGTCGCATGCGCCTTGCCGGGCCGCAAAATCGCAGTGATTAAATGACCGGAGTGACCTTCGCCGATGAGCAACGGAGAATACATGTGCTGATCGTAGTAGCCGTTGAACTCCACAAATTCTTGTTGACCATGTGCGGGATCATCGGTCGGATCAAACTCCAGAATGATTTCGGTGGGTGGCTGGGGATAGCGTCGAATAAAGGCTTCTACCAGCTCCCAACCCATACGATTGAGTTCACGCACCTTGCGCCCCGTCTCGAAACGCGAGAGCGTCGGTTGGCTGGCCAAATCGCGATCGCTCTGGGGATTGCGATCACAACTCATTTTCAAGATGGGATCGGAGCGCAGGCTGGTGGCGTCGTTGCAATCTTCATAGCCCGCAGCAATTTGATACAGGCGTTGGCGCATGATATCGTGTAGCGTGTGTTTGATGTAGCTGGGATCGCGCCGATCTTCCAACTGCGCGGTCAAGGCTTCACTGAAGCCGAGTTTGCGATCCACTTCTGCGAAGAGCAGTAGACCGGCGTCGCTGGAAATGTTGCCGCCGTTGAAATCGGTGACCATCGGCTTGTTTTGAAAAAACTCGAATCCGAGGCTCTCTTGGCAGACTGTCACTTGACCATGCACCCAATTTTAGTAAAATGCTTTCTGTTTTTCTAAAAGATAAGCACTCTTTCGTCAAATTCCTCGGACTTTTTATGAATAATGCGGGTTAGGTTCGTTGAAGTAGTTGAAAGATAACATATCAGCGTTTCTCCCAAAACGGGGATTCCTGTATTCGCAGGAATGACACCGGAATGTTTACCATCTTTTTGCAAAGCGAATGCCAAAACGCAAGCTGAGACATTCTGCTGGTCAAGACCAGATTCAAGCAAAAACAATTGATCTTCGCGTCCGCCATTTCTTCGGACGGCCGCTCGGATCCGCCCAGTGAGAAAGATTTTCCCACTCCGTGTAACCGAATTTCTCGCGTATGGGCATGAGGTGAACCGCTGCCTGGATGATTTCAAATTATGCTGTCTGAGGCCTTTGGTGCTACCCGCAAGGGCTTTAGTTTTCAGCTCGAACGTGCCCTTCAGCGGCTCGACTGAACGACTGAGGTAGGTATTAGAGTGAATACCACTTCATTTTAGGGACTGTTTCAAAGCAAACGGCCACGGAATTAAACAACTCATCCGTGGCCGTTTGTTTTGATATTGCTACGATAGAAATGGATCAGTACTCAATTAATAACTAATCACTGAACACTGATTACTGATTATTGATCACTGCACTTACTTCTGCAGCACCATCTTTTTCGCAATCGACTCTTTGCCGGCTGTGACTTTGTAGATGTAGATTCCCGTCGCCACACCACGGCCCGAATCGTCGCGGCCATCCCAAAGCTTGCTATGATAGCCTTGCTGCTGCACTTCGCCGTTGACCAGCGTGCGCACTCTGCGGCCGAGCTGGTCGAAAATCTCGACGCGCACCGGTGCGGTCTGCGACAGATTGTAGCGAATGCTGGTTTCAGGATTGAACGGGTTCGGATAGTTCTGCAACACTTCGAACTTTTCCGGCACCAGCGCAAGGCCGTTGGCCTGCTTGGAAGCAAATTCCTGGCCGCCGACGATCAACTTGAGCTTCTTCTGTACCGGTTGCGAACCGACGCGGAAGGCGTATTCGGGTTTCGTGCGCAAATCATGTACGATCCCGAGCGCTTCGTCCATCACGTACACGTTCACACCGGCCGGGAAATCGCCGAGGAAATCGAAACGCACCCACACGTTGCTATGCGTCTGATTGGTCGCCACTTCGAATTCCCATGCCTGGTCTTCACCGGTGTTGGCGCGAAAATCCGTGCAGAAGCTTCCGGCCGGCTGCTGCCATGCTGCACGCGGGAACGACACCGACACGTAACCGCCTATCACCGGCGGCTCGGCCATTTCGAGAGCGTCGTAGCCCGCTTGCGCGCCGTGGCGCATGCCAGCCCAGTTGTAATTGTCTTGCGCGCTATTCGCCTGCGCTGCAATTTGCACGGCCCATTCACCGCGCTGCCACGCGAGTTGCGTGGCGCTCACTTTGCCGATACGGCCCGGCACGGCGACCGGCTGAATGATCAATTGAATCGGCAGATTCACCGGCACACCCAGACCGCGCACGACGTAGATCGCATAGCCCCGCCATGCATCCATCACGTCCGTAAACGTCCATTGGTTTTCAAACGACCACAAGCTCACGGTGTCCTGATTCGCATTCACCAATCGCAGCGAGCGCTTGTGCACCGGGAAGTTGAACGGCGTGGCGATCAAATTCCAGCCTTCGCGCATGATCAACGTGTCCGTGCAAACGGTACGGCGGGTCACGCCGGGGCCGCTGTCCAACACGATGTTGGGTTTGCGCGTGATAATGAAATAAGAACGGCCGGGCGTGAAAGGGCGCGCATTGGCGCCTTCTTGCCAGGGACTTGCCAGCGGGCTCTGCGGCAGGTAATCGAATAGCCGCCATTGCGTCGGGTCGTATGCGCCCAGATCGTCTTGCAATGCGTTGAGCACGTTGGCGTTGTCAAGTTGATAAGGAATGGAGAACAATTGATAACTGTTGGTCGTATCCCCGAACACCAGAGGCACGGGATTGCCATTGGCATCGATGCGGAAGTCGCCGTCGCCGAGAGCGCGGCTGCGAATCGGATACCAATACACGTCATCAGCCGCTGCGTTCGCGTTGGTGGCTCCGCCTCCGTCGTAACTGTAGCAGGTGGGACCGTTCGTTGGGCCGTTGCTGATGTTGGGGCCGTTGTACGCGGGCGTCACCTGATCTTGCGCCGTAGCGCGGAATTCAACGCCCCGGCGTGTCACGCCGGCGAGCGGAATGGTGAATTGGAAGCTATCGGTGAGACCGACGCGCAACGCCGGAATCGGAGGCGCTTCGGTACTCGCGCCGCCCAGCCGATAATTGACCCAGACGGTGTCGACGCCGGCGTCCGGATCCAGCACCAACAAGCGATCATTGAAGGCCTGTCCAACCAGTGCGACGTTGTTGATCAAGCTCTTCACCCGCGTGATTTGCGGCGGGCACATGTCGAAACGATAACGCGTCGAGTCTCTGTTGCTGAAGTTCGCATTGCCGGAGGAGTCGGCGAGCCAGTAATACAACGTATCATCACCGCACAATACCGCGGAGTTGAAGAGCACGGAGTAGCTCGCGGTGTCGCCATTGGCAAATACGCGCGTTAACGTGGTGCTGCCGGTAAAATCGCCAGATCCCGTCGGCGGGGTTTTGAATTTCCACCGCACCGCGGCGGCATCGCGGGCGCCCTGAGGAAGATTGATACGGAGTCCCAGCAGAGAATTGGCACCAAACCACGTGGTCGCAGGAATGCTCCGTGCCAGGACACCTCCCGGTGCAACCGGCGCGGTGAGGTCATATTTAAAGCTGAAGGATACGGCGCTGGCATGGCTGGAATTTCCTGCTTTGTCGATCAGCCAAATATAGGCATACCAATAGCCTTGTTGGAGGAGGCTGCTGAGCAGCAAATTCGCGCAAGACAAGGACAGCGTAGTATCGTTCGCGGCCAGGCTGAAAGCACCGCCGCTCGTCGAATCCGTCGCCGTGGTGTCTGTGGCCGAGGCAGGAGGCGTGAGCCCGCGTGCCAGCTTCCAACGCACTTCCGCGATGTTACGGCCGTCTTGCACGTTCCAGCAAATCGGAATATAGTTCAGATTGGTAAAGTAAGGGAATCCGCCCGGCCAATATAGGTTGCTGACGTTCAAGTTGGTCAGCACGGGAACGCCCACGTAATAATAAAGCCCATACGGCAAGGTGTAGTAGTTGTACCATCCCGAGACGCCGTTGAGGCCGTCCAGCCAGAGGTAGAAATAATAGCGCAGGCCGGCGCTCAAGACGCCCTTGAGTGGAATTTTGAAACAGAGCGTACCACCACTCACAAA
>JBOHQX010000141.1:0-3940 GCA_050732395.1 bacterium | reverse complement strand
AACTCCTCTTTGAAACTGGTGGCGTTGCAAGTGTAGCGCAGGTCGATGCCGTGAAAAATCTCCGGATATGCGAGGCGGTTGCCTTCGATGGTATGCTGCACCGGGTTGGGAAACTCCAAAGGGCGATAAAGAAACTGTTGCAGATCGAGATAACCAAAACTCAGCAGCTTCCAGCGCAGATGCGTCGGCGCCGCCGGTCCCTTGTCCGGACTGCGAAATTTTTCACGCACCGGCCGCGGCATTTCGAGGGTTACGTCGTAATCCCGGCCGGCGTTGGCATTATTGTCCACCCGCACGCGAAACAAGCCTTGACTCATGGCAAAGGCTTGGGCAGATCTTTCGGGAAAATCTTCGGCGTGGAAGCGGGTATCGATATCGCGATAGGAGCCGTCTCGGGAACGGTAGTGGAGAAATCCTGCGCTGACGACGGTGGTAAAGTTTTCGTCTTTGGAATTGTAATAGGTTCTGCTGTTGTACGTGCGCTGGTCCGGCAGCTCGCGCAGAGTCGTATCCAGCGCACCAATAGTGCCGTCCTTGACTTGTGCCTGAACTGCCTCTACAGTAAATATCGCGAGCAGGAAAAGCAATGTAATTTTCATGTGGGCTCCGAACTGGATGCTCGATCTTCGATCCTCAATCTTCGATCTTCCCCACACAGGCTGGCAGCCTGCATTACTGCTTCCAAAATTTCTGCCCGATCAAATCCAGCCCCAAAATGTTCCAATACAGATGCGTGCCGTTGGCGTCGTAAACCGCCATGACTCTGCCGTCCACGCCGTAAACATAGAAGAGATCGTTTTTGGACACGCGCTGGCCTTTGCCGTCATAACTGAAATTGATCATGCCCGCAGGAGCCACGCTTTTTGAAATCTGCCTGGGCAGGTTGCGATAGTCGTAAACGATGGTGTTGGTCGTGGGATTGATCTTGGCGGCGTCTTTGACCATGTTGCCGTTGGCGTCGTAGCCGTAATTACCCGGGTTGTTCAATCCACCGACATTATCCAGCTTATTGGTGTTGAGGAGGTAATTGTAAGTCATTGCGGTAGCACTGCCCAATTGATCGCGCCGCGTCATGGTCGAGAGATTGCCGTTAGCATCATAAGTAATGCCGGTCACATCATAGCGATTTGTCGCGGACCAATTGGTGCTGACCGGTGAGGCGAGGCGTCCCCAGTTCCCTTTGCTCAAACGGTTGGCTTTGTCGTATTGAAAAACCCAGCCGGTGGCCGAATCGGGACTGGTAGTAGGCCAATCGGTATTCAACGTGAGCCAGGAAATGTTGCCGTTGAATTGGTCATCAAAGTCGGCGGCATAGTCTGCGTCGCTGGCAATGTATTTCTGGCTATTGTAGCCGATCGTCTGGCCAAAGCGATCGAGATTTACCGCGTCGCCGCCGGGATCACTGCTGGAACTCAGGCTTTGATGATTGATCTGCGTGAGCCAATCACGGCTGTTATAAAGATAATCCACGCCCTGTAAGTTGTTGCCCAAAGCGAGACGCCGCACCTGGCCGCTGGGCCAATAGGTGTAAGTTGCGTTCGCTGCCCACGGCTTGGCATCCGCGGTGTTGGTAAAAACTTTTTCAAGGCGACCGAGGCCGTCATAATCATACCAAGTGTAAAAGGCGTCGGTTGACACGCCGGGTGGGAAAGTGCGGCGAAAATAAGTCTTCGTGATCTTGCCCAAGGCGTCATATTGATAATCGATGTGGCTGCTCAGGAGGCCGTTGCCGTCGTTCACGTTGCTTTTGGGAACGAATTGCTCGATTCTCTCGACGTTGCCGTTAGCGTCGTAGGAGTAAAAGAGAAATCCCGTCATCGCCGGATATGTGTCGCTGGCGTAGTCGATACGGTACAACCGGCCGGCGAGGTTGCGCAAGGCGACGTTGGGACTGCTGTCGTAATAGTATTTCACTTTCCACGTATGGCCCGTGGTGGTGGGAAAAATGGAAATGTCTGCGCTGTCCTGCATGAAAGTCGTTACGCCGGCCACTGTACCTTCTTCGATCTGGCGGTTGAAAATGTCGAACTTATAGTAGATGAAATAACTGTTGCCGGCGGCGCCTTTGGCATCTTTCACGAAGCGCAAATTGCCGTTTTTGTCGTAAAGATACTCCACCGTGCCGGCATCCGGTGTAGTTTTCTGGCGAAGCTGGCTCAGGGTGTTATAAACATACGTCGTGGGCAAGGTTCTTGGATCTTTGGACTCGAGGAGATTGCCGAGAACGTCGTATTTGAAAGTCGTAATCAGATTCAATTGAGCCGGAGGGTTGCCCGGATCGACGACGGTGGCCACGGTGTTACCGAAACGATCGGTGAAGGTGTTGGTAATTTTACCGTCGTCCTCATCGTTGCGTCCCTGCTTGAACAGTGTGTTAACGGAATAGCCCGGGACCTCGCCGTTACCATTGGTCCAGTAATCGAATACGATCTCTTTGCCCGTACCCATGCGAAAAGCGGTCCCAGGAGCTGCTTGTCTTCTCACCCGATTGAGCGGATCTGCATAATATTCGTTTTCAGCATAGGCATAGGGGTTCGTATCATACTCTTGCGAAGCTGCGCCGTCATAATACACTGGATGATTGCTGCTATAGTATGAGTTGGCGTCGGCCGTAGGATTGGCGGCAAATGCTTGCGTTGCGCTTGGATAAGGCTTGATGACCTTTTGCACGTGACTCAAGACATCATAAACGGTTGCTGTTTTAATTGCTCCGGTGCCTTCGTGCTGCTGCGTTTGCACTGCGCGGACAAGCCCATCGGCAAAAGCCTTGGTGATGTTACGTTCATTAAGATTAACGCGATCGAACCACACGGTGCCATTACTGTTGGGCGTGAGCTCCATGGCGATTTCATAGAGGTGGTCGGAGGCAGCTATAGTCGTGAAATCGAGGGTGAATTTCTGCCAGCTCGTGCTCAGAGCGGAGAGCGGGAATCCCGTGCTTTGGGTTTCACTCAAGGCGTGGCTGGCGTTGTGAAATGTGAGTGTGAAGGAAATCGATCCGCCGGAAGAGCCGGAAGCTTTTTGCATCCATACTTCAAAACGATAGTTCTTCGGGGATGAAACTTTTTCCAAAGGTTCGGAGGCGGTGTACCATCGCACGTAATTGCTTGGCCCCGAAGAAGGAATTTGCGCCTTGAGCGATTTGAAGCAGGAGTAAGCCACGGTGTTTTCCCAAGATCCCGAGCCGCCAGAGGAGATTGCGAACCAGGAGGTGGGCGAGCTGGCACCCTCTTCGAAGTCGTAATTCGGCACCTGCAAAACATGGGTTGCAAGAGCGGTCTGCACGTGATTGGGGTTGGTAGCGCTGAAGGGATAGGAATAAAAATAGCTGTGCTCTTGCACGACCCGGCCCGAGGCATCACTGACGGTCTGCAAACGGTCAAAGTTGTCATAAGTGAAAAAGCGCCTATTGCCATTCTCGTCGCTTCTGGCGTTGATTTTGAAGAAAACCGGATCGTAGCTCGTGGAAGTCGCCAGCGCATTGAGCGGATATAAACGCACGTTGTCAAAACTTGCATTGGTTTGGTAGACGCCTATTCCGATCTTGCCGGAGGCGATATCGACATACGCATGATCCATTGTCGCTAAGAGCTCGCCGTCAAGATAAATCTTGGCGAGCGTACCCTGAATTTCGCCGCGGAGATGGTACCATTTTCCTGCATTCAGGGTTTTCGATGCATCCACAGCAACGGAGTTCCCGCCTTTTTGTGCAAAGATGCGGACTCCAGGATTGCTCGCGGTACGGCTCACCTGGAATCTGATGAAATCACTTGCATTAACATATTTGAAGAGCCCGAGGTATTTGGGGGTGTTGGGCTCGTCAAAACGAACATCCGCCTCCCAAACGCCGTCCTTGAGGCTGACGGAGTTTAGATACCTGGGGCTTCCCCAGGGGACTGCAGTATTATCGGTTTGTTGATAGATACCATTGCTTACAACC
>JBOHQX010000140.1:0-11037 GCA_050732395.1 bacterium | reverse complement strand
GGACAAGACCAAGTGAATACCGTCATTCAAATGATCGAGGACTATCTCAAGAACGGCCAACCAGCAAAAGTCGTGGGCTTGAGTGCCTCAAACGGCTAAACTCTTACAAAGTAAGGAGATCTGACATGCAAAAACTGCATTTTTCAATCGTGATCAAAGCGCCGAAAGAAAAAGTTTGGAACACGATGCTCGCCGAAGATTCCTACCGGGCATGGACGGACGCATTTATGCCCGGCTCTGGCTCTTACTACGTCGGTGACTGGAGTGAAGGGAGTAAAATGCTTTTCCTTGCCCCTGGCGAGACGGGCAAGACGTCGGGCATGGTGAGCCGCATCAAGACAAATCGGCGGTATGCGTACATTTCCATCGAGCACCTTGGCGTTATGCAAGATGGAGTAGAAGATACCTCAAGCGCAGCGGCGAAAGACTGGGCCGGCGCGCTTGAAAACTACACATTCAAAGAAAAAGAGGGCACAACCGAGGTGTTGGTGGATACGGATACGACGGAGGAGCACAAGGAGATGTTCCAGGATACCTGGCTGAAGGCATTGCAAAAACTCAAGGAACTGGTAGAGAAGTAGGAAGGGTTTTCGTAAACATTCAGCTCACAAGAAACTACTGCACGGGCGCTGTAAATCTGCCCAGCGATGAACTGACTTTTTGCGAGCACGGTTCCAACTCCGGAAAATGCAAGAGCGCCGGGGCAGTGAGTTGTGTAGTGCACACGCGGTGCTCAACCGCGGACCTTGACAACAACCCAGGAGATATCCATGCAAAAGATCACTCCCTTCTTGTGGTTCGACAACCAAGCTGAACAAGCGGCGAACTACTACGTCTCTCTTTTCAAAAACTCAAAGATCATTCGCGTTGAGCGCTACGGTGAAGCCGGGCCCGGACCCAAGGGTAGTGTAATGATCGCGACTTTTCAGCTCGAAGGACAGGAATTCATCGCGTTGAACGGCGGCCCGCGGTTCAAATTCACCGAGGCCATCTCGTTCGTCGTGGACTGCAAGACGCAGCAAGAAGTGGATCTGCTCTGGGAGAAGCTCTCCGAGGGTGGAGAGAAATCAATGTGCGGCTGGCTGAAGGACAAGTATGGCTTGTCCTGGCAGATTGTGCCCACGGTTCTGAACGAGATGTTGGCGGACAAGGATCCAGAGAAGGCGAAGAGGGTCATGCAAGCCATGCTGCAAATGAGTAAGATCGACATCCAGGCTTTACGGCAAGCGTATGAGCAGAAATAACCCAGCCAGGCTTCGCCTCAAACCGGTGAACAAGAGCCTTTCATGCTGATGGAAGCAACGCAACGGATGTGGTTCTTTTCCGTTGCGTTGATCCATGTTCCAGGCTCGCATGACTCCCCGGCATCACTTCCGCCAGGCTCGCAGACCGCCCCATGTGCCAACTTTTGATGCGTAAATAATTTTTCGATGCGACTCGCCGCATGAGAAATACAGGTGAAGCGCGCCGATTGGCTGGTTTCGATGGTAGAAGAATTTCTCGAAGCGCCAATACTGAATACGCGTGATTGACGCTGAATTTTTAACACAAGGAAGGCCTCAATGACGTTTGAATCCAAGCATATCAGTGTTTCAATCAATCGCCCTCCAGATCAGGTCTACGAATTCGCATCAAATCCTGAGAATCTTCCCAAATGGGCTGCCGGACTCAGCGGTTCTATAAAGAAGGTCAATGATGACTGGATCGCCGAATCCCCGATGGGAAGCATCAAAATCAAATTCGCTGGCAAAAACAAGTTGGGCATTCTGGATCACGACGTCACATTGCCAACTGGGGAGAAAGTCTATAACCCCATGCGCGTATTCCCCAACAACGATGGCAGTGAGTTAATTTTCACGTTGTACCGGCGGCCGGGAACGTCGGACCAAATGATTGCCGTAGATGCAGGGGCGGTTGCGCGAGACCTGGAAAAGCTAAAGACTATGCTTGAAAGACAGGCTCCTAAATCCTGGAAATGAAAGGTTATTGGAGTCCGGCCTATTGGTTGACAGCGTCGCCTGGACTATTGATGCGGTCATTGCCAATGACGGCAAGATCGCGCAACCGATCATGATTTTCTGCTTTTGTCGTTTAAGTCTAAACATTATTGAGGAGAACACCGCATGCGAGATTTGGCCATACGCTTGGAAAATCGCCCCGGTGCACTGGCTGAAATGGGAGAGGCGCTGGGCAGTGCAGGTGTGAGCATAGAAGGGGGCGGCGGGTTTGTCGTAGATGGCAAAGGCTTCGCACATTTTCTATTTGAAGACGCCACTTCAGCCCGTAAAGTTCTCGAAAAAAATGGCATCGCAGTGCTTGCAGATCGAGAGGTTCTGGTGCAACGACTCAATCAAAATCAACCTGGACAACTGGGTAAAATCTCTCGTCTGATGGCTGATGCCGGTGTAAATATCGAGGTCGTGTATAGCGACCACCAAAACCAACTTATTCTTGTTGTTGATGATTTCGAAAAAGGCCGGGCTGTTTCCGAGCAATGGCAAAGAAAATAAAGCGCTTAGTGCATCGCTACTAACGGAGTGCCGAAATTCGCCGGTATTGCTATCCTGCTGCTGCCCCCTTGTCGATTTTGACCCCCTCTGAACGACAATACAGTAGAATCAGCCAATTCGAAACCAGCATTTCGGATAACTCTTGTGACATAGGGCTGACACAGCGCGTGCTTAAACTTATATTGCAGAGACACACCAAAATAGCGCGAAGTGCAGTCTTTTCAAAAGCTTAGAGGGACGATACATGAAACCAGCAACTTACAAGGCCGTATTGGTGATCGCTGATATTAGCGGCTTCACACAATTCATGAAGTCGCACAGGCATGACGCCAACCACGCCATGCAGGTGGTGGTGGAGCTGTTGAAAGCCGTCATTTCGGCAGCATCGCCACCTCTTGAATTGGCGGAAGTTGAGGGAGATGCCGCCTTCTTTTATGCCCTCTGCAAGCAAGATCGGGATATCACCCAAGAGCTTGCCGCGATCAAGAAGCAGGTGATCGGTTTCTTCCGGTCATTTTATCAAACCCTCCATCGGCTTTGTGCTTTAAACCTGTGCACCTTTGGCGCGCAGGATTTACGACTCAAAGTTATCATCCACGCGGGCGAGGTCGCCATTGAACACATTCATGGTTTCGAGAAGCTCTTCGGCATGGACGTGATCCTGGCGCATCGTCTATTAAAGAACTCTGTGCGCTCGCAGGAATATGTTTTAATGACCGAATCGACCTATAACTCGTTGGGTGATTTCTATCAATTGGTACCGGAGAGACAAACCGAGTATTGCGAGGTCATTGGTATGGTGGAAACCGTCGTCTTCTATCCGCCGGCACGGCTTACCCATGCTGCGAAGACGCAACCAGCAAGTCGGCGGTCAAGGCTGGATGAAAAGTTTCCTGCAAGTGTCAGGAATTGCCTGCCTGGCGATCATGCATTGAAGAGTCCCCATGGTCAGTTGTGGGCTGTGCCAAACGGCTATCTAAGCTCAGCGCCGTACCGTTACCGGGCTGGGAGGCAGCCGGTTGAGACCGTTTGGATAGCCCAGCTACAAACCAAATGGAGACACGACGATGCAATTCAGGTTGCTGGTCAAGGCCGGCAAGAGCTCAGAGGCGCACGTTCTCCCTAACTTGAAAAACTTATCACACCGTCGATTCTGTGTTTCGCCGAACGACGAGTTGACGTAAACAGTGAATAGGCAGTTCACCAAGATTCGGAGAATATTATGAAATACATTTGCCTTGGATACCTAGACGAGAAGAAATGGGACGCTGTGTCCCAAGCCGAGCGGGAGTCCCTGATGGACGAGTGCTTCGCCTACGACGACGAGCTGCGGAAGAACGGTCACTTTGTTGGAGGGGAAGCGCTGCAAAGCGCTCAGAACGCCATCACCCTGCAGTGGCGGAGAGAGAAGGTCTCCATCACCGATGGCCCATTCGCTGAGACGAAAGAGCAGTTGGGCGGAATCTTGATTCTCGAGGCCAGGGACCTGAACCACGCCATCCAGTTGATGTCGAAGCACCCAGGCGTGAAGGCAGGGCCCTTCGAGATTCGCCCGGCCGAGGACTTAACCCAACTCCTCCGTGAAAGCAGTGCGCGGCGGCATTCAGCGCGAAGGGAATAATCAGGAAAGGAGAAAACATGGCAACCAAAATCTTCGTGAACCTACCGGTAAAGAATCTCAACAAGTCCGTGGAGTTCTTCACCAAACTCGGCTTCAAGTTCAATCCCCAGTTTACCGACGAGACCGCCACGTGCATGATTGTAAGTGAAGACATCTTCGTTATGCTCCTGGCCGAAGCCAAGTTCAAGACCTTTACTCCCAAACAAATCTGTGATGCCACAAAAAACACGGAAGTGCTTTTGGCGTTATCAACTGAGAACCGGAACAAGGTCGACGAAATGGTTCGCAAGGCGGTCGCCGCCGGCGGAACAACCTATAACGAATCCAAGGACTACGGCTTCATGTATCAGCATGGGTTTCAGGATCTCGATAGCCACATTTGGGAACTGATCTACATGGAGCCGAGCGCGATTAAGCAATGAAGCTTGATGCGCGGGCTTCCGCAATCCCGGCAAAAAAATTCAGAGATTTGCCGTGAGCTATTTGTGTCAATCGTCCACCTCGGATTTTCAGGCAAGCTGAGGTAACAGCGCACGAGTCCCTTTCTCCGTTAAATCTGTTTTCCAAAAATCTTCGCTCTGAAGGCAGAGATTGCTTTTTAGGGAGCGAAACACAAATTAAGGAGACCTAACGATGCGATTTATGATGCTGATGATTCCCAAAGGGTACGAGAAAGCAGAGCCGGGCACCATGCCGGATGCCAAGGCCGTTGCCGCGATGATGGAATACAACGAAGATTTGCAGAAGGCCGGCGTGCTGCTCGCCCTCGATGGCCTTCATCCCCCTTCGATGGGCGCGCGCGTCTCGTTTTCTGGAGGGAAGCCCAAAGTAACCGACGGGCCTTTCCCCGAGACGAAGGAGGTACTCGGCGGCTACTGGATGATACAGGTGAAGTCGAAAGATGAGGCGATCGCATGGGCCAAACGCTGCCCGGCTTCGGACAACGAAGTGATTGAGATTCGCCAGGTGCAGGAGTTGTCGGACTTCCCTGCCGATGTCCAGAAAGCCGCGGCCGGATTTCAAGAGATGCAGGCGCAATCTGGGCAGCGCAAATGATCTTGACTTTTAAGTTTCACGAACGACAACCCGAGTAAGATAGTTGAATCTCAAGGAAGGGAGTCATTATGCTCAAGAAAATCCTCATCGCTCTGGCCGTGATTGTTGCCGGCTTTATCGGCTTTGTTGCCATGCAGCCCTCCGAGTATCACGTTGCACGGACAGCCACCATCTCCGCGCCGGCGGCCGCGATATTCGCGCACGTCAACGATTTCCATAAATGGGAGGCCTGGTCGCCCTATGAGAAACGCGATCCAGCGATGAAGAAGACTTACGAAGGTGCACCGGCCGGAACGGGCGCCGTTTATGGCTGGTCTGGCAGCAATGAAGTGGGTGAAGGCCGCGCCACGATCGTCGAGAGCCGCCCGAACGAGCTGATCACCATCAAACTCGAATTCGTCAAGCCCTTTGCCGGTACCAACACCGCGGCGTTCGCGTTCAAGCCGGAGGGCGATCAAACCGCAGTGACGTGGAGTTTGACCGGCAATAACAATTTCATCTCCAAGGCAATCTGCCTTTTCGTGGACATGGATAAAATGGTCGGTGGTGATTACGAGCAGGGGCTGGCGCAGTTGAAATCGGTTGTGGAATCCGCATCCAAAAAAGACTTGACCATCACCCGCATTTTCGACGCCCCACGAGAGCTCGTTTGGAGCGCCTGGACTGATTCCGAACACGTGAAGCGCTGGTGGGGGCCAACCGGCTTTACTGCACCGATTGCCAAGATGGAAGTTCGGGAGGGTGGAACTTCTCTGGTGTGCATGCGCTCGCCGGAGGGTCAGGACTTCTACAACACTTGGACCTACCAGAAAATCACTCCGATGGAGCACCTCGAATTCATCCTGGACTGGGCCGACAAAGACGGCATTAGGATCGACCCGGTCAAGATGGGCATGCCCCCGGATATGCCGCGGTACGTGCGTCATGTTATAACCTTCAAAGCCGTGGGCGACAACAAAACGGAGATGACCGTCACGGAATATGGCTATACCTCGGATCAAATGTTTGACCTGTCCAAAGCCGGCTTGGAGCAGTGCCTTGACAAGATGGCTGCAAGCTTCGCCAGGTCTTAGGCATGTTTCTGGCATATTATTGAACGGCAAAACTATTTAGGGCAAAACAATTAGCCGATGCCGGATACAAACTCGACTGAAGTGGGCCAAACTCCTCTGCCGGAAGCGCGAGCATTCGATTTTCTCGAAGGAGAATGGGATGCCGTCTGCGGTTTCCCGCGACCAGACGGCAGTTGGGGAGAAGGTCTGGGGACGCTGGCAGCCACGAAGATTCTCGATGGCTGCGCCTCCATGGAGTTCTTTGAAGGACCCTACCAGGGAGAAATCATCAAGGGCCTCGGTCTTCGCGCGTTCAACCCCAAGTCTCGGTGCTGGGAGCACACCTGGACGGACACTTCCTCCCCCGGGGGTTTTCAGGTGTGGCGTGGTCGGTTCGAAGGAGGGAGAATAGATCTTATCGGCGAGTGGGACGATGACAGCGGGCGGCGGATTCTCTCCCGGCTCACCTGGTCGCAGATTACTGGCAGCAGCGCCCACTGGGAGAGCCATCGCTCGCTGGATGGCGGCAAGACCTGGACGAAACACTGGATAATCGACTTTAAGCGGAAAGAAGCAAAGAAGTGAATGAGGACGCACGCATGGAGAAAAGCCTCAGGATATGCAAGAATGGACATATGCAATTTTGGTTCGGCGAATGATGTTGTATTTTGTTCCTACGATTTTTCCCTTCATCCAATCCTGCCTTGCTGAAGCTAACATTATGTGCGGCCCGATGAACGAAAACTTCATGGTGCAGAGTAAATTTCCTTGTGCAAACGGTTCATTTAATCAATAGTCTGTAAACTCTTCATACTCCTGCTGACATAGCGTTGTCATACCCGGTTTTTACGTTACCCTATAACCTCAACGCGCGCCGCAACAGGTCATTTACACTTCACGAATTGCGCATCAGGTAAGGCATTGCCGTGATACGCAAGAACATCTTGACTTTTGCTGGAAAGTTTTAACCTTATAACCAAACCGGCAAAACGGAATCCAAATGACAACAACTAGTCCCCCTGAGTCGACGATCGCTAACGTGAAGCCGCTGCCAGACCAAGGACGAGCGGATCTTTGGGCGCTGAGCGACCTCTGCACCCCGTGGTGCGTTCACGGCCGAATATCCGCGGGACGCTGCTCGATCTTCCAAGGACTGCGGTCCGCTCGAACGAGATCTTCGAAGCGGCGGGCGTTGTCGAGCGCGTCACGACGGTCGGGCAGAGCTTTTTCGACCCGCTGCCGCCAGGTGCCGACCTCTACCTGCTGAGAGGCATTCTCAACGACTGGCCGGATCGCGAAGCGACGGCGATTCTGCGCCGTTGCGCGGAGGCGGCGCGTCCCCTTGGTCGCGTTGTGGTCCTCAAAGGCGTGAGCCCAGATGGCGCTTCTAGCGGCCTGACGATCGAGATGGTCTTGTTGGGAGGCAAGCACCGCTCACTGATAGCGATTTTCGATTGACGATTCACGATGCTGATCAGCCTTTGTAAATCGACAATCGAAAATCGGCAATCGTAAATCAGCCTGACAAGGAGAATAAGCCATGACAGATGACAAGCTCGCTGAAAGCCTCCTAGAACAAAATTCAAATGCGAACATGATTCCTGACACTCAACCGATCATTCTGTTTCCCGAAAAGGGCCGTCGCTATGCTTGCGGTCCTATGACCGCAGTTTTCAAGGCAGATGGGATTGAGACCGGAGATCGCTATAGCGTTTCCGAATGGACCGTCGCGCCTCACAGCCCCGGATCTGGACCCCACTCTCATGAATCGAACGAAGAGCTATTCCTGGTGACGGAAGGCACGATGGCGATCAGAGTGGGCGACCAATGGATCGACGCACGCCGAGGAACCTTTGTTCGCATCCCTGCTGGCGTAATCCACGATTTCCAGAATCGCACCGATCACGCCGCCACGCTGTTTAATGTGTTTCTGCCGGGGAGCTTCGAGCCCATGATGCCTGCGATAGTCTCGTGGTTTGCCGAGAATGAAACGAAAAGATGAAGACTGAAGATCAAAACCAACTGATACAGGACCTTTTCTTGCTGCAACGCGTAGCTCAGAGGATGAATTCAAATTTAGACCTCGATGCGCTGCTCGAAGAAATTGTCAACGACGTCTCCCAAACGTTCGGCTGCTCACGTCTCGCGGTCTTGCTGAAAGATGATCAGACGAATGAGCTTGTCGTCGGCGCGGACTGCGGTGGCGATGCGAAACATTACATCAAAGGCGAGCGCTTCAAGATCGGTGAGTACGGGATGGTCGGGCACGTCGGTGCAACGGGCGAAACGTACTACGCCCCCGATGTAACCGTAGACCCATACTATCGCATGGGCGACGCCCACACCCGTTCGGAAGTCGATATTCCTTTAAGATCGCACGGGCAGTTGATCGGCGTCTTTAGTGCTGAACATAAAGAGTTGAATGGTTTTTCATCTGGCCGTATCCAACTCCTCGAGGCGCTGGCGGGGCATATCGCCACGGCGATAGAAAATGCCCGGATGTTTCAAAGAGAACGCATGGAAAAGGAAAGATTACTGGAGGAGTTGAGCGAGGCGCAGCGCATTCAACTGGCCCTGTTTCCCCGTCAGCCTCCCCAGATTCCTCGATTTTCGGTTCACGGTCTGTGCCTGCCTTGTCAGGAGGTCGGCGGTGATTGGTATGATTACATCCCGCTTCAGGACGGCCGGTTGGGGGTCGTACTGGCGGATGTCTCCGGTAAAGGCATGGGAGCGGCCTTGTTGATGTCGTCAACCCGCACCGTGTTGCGGCTGGTTGCCGAAAGCGGATCACCGCCTGCGGAAGTCCTATGCCGCGTCAACCGTGTGCTCCTTAAGGATTTCCCGGCGGCTAAATTTGTCACGATGGTCTATGCGCTTCTTGATCCGAAAAGCGGCAGCATTGTCTTCGCCAGCGCGGGGCATCTTCCTCCGCTTTTTGTTGATGCAAGCGACGCACATTTTTTGGAAGCCGATGCTGGGTTGCCGTTGGGCCTTCGAGAGCGCTCTTTCTTCGAGCGTACGATTGAGATGACGACGGGAAGCCGTCTGATCTTCTATTCAGATGGCGTCACCGAAGCGATGAATTCGTCATTTGAGCAATATGGGGAAACGCGCCTTCGAGATCATGTCGCCAATCCCTCTGCCTCCGTTGAGAGTCTCTTGCAGGACGTCCGCACTTTTACGGCTGGCTATTCTGCTTCTGATGATGTTACGGTGGTAGTGGCGCAGGCGTGCGAGCAATAGAGCCGCAGCAATTCTATCTTGACGAAGTCACATTTAAGATCGCACTTCAGACAAAAGAAAAACACAAAGGACACAGCGCGGCGTAGCCGCAACAAAAAAACTCACGCAGAGCCTCGCAAAGATTCGCAAAGACTTCCGGCTGGCAAAGTCGCAACCAAAAACTTTGCTAAAAATGCAACGTTTTACAAGTTTGGATTTCAAAGAGCACAAAGTTGCACGAAGAAAAGGCAAGTCAATGCTCGATTTGTATTGCTTTCCTCCTCCCGGAGGGATTCTGAATTGCTAGCTTTGTGATATAAAGTTGCAAGATTTCGTTTTTTTGACAAAGTTTTAGATACAATTTGCTTGTTGAAGAAAGGAGATCTCCGATGTCCGAAAGTATAATGAGGTCGACATCAAGAGATGCCCTTTTTGGGTAATACGATAGAGCCGTGTTTTGAGAACTTTTTTGACGAGCTCATGAGCACGCAGCAGGCCAATCAATCGCGACATTCGTCCGATTTGGCGGCGTTTTTCTTCCGGCGTGCGGGGATGATCAAAGAGCAGCTTTCGCAAGTCCGCACTGCGAAAGCCGTGCAATAGAAATTCGCCGCGCAGTATCGACTGGAACAGCAAGGTCTCGTCGGGTGCGATTGGACGCAGGGCACGGTGACGATGATTGTTCTTGCAAACGGGTTGAGCAACAGAATCCAGCAGCCGATACGACGGTTGTTGATCTCCAATGACGGACAGCGCTTCCAGATATCTGGTGTTGGCTTGTCGGCTCACTTCGACCCGTCGATAGATATCGGCAATGCTTTTACGCATCGGAATCCATCCTTTGGTTTTTTGCCCGTGACGACGGGTTTCACGGTACACTTTGAAACGTCGTGGGTTGTTAATTGTGGTCTCGATCCTCAGGACACATCCTTGTTTGTCGTACATTTTGATCGAGTTCTCTTCAACCCAATGTTTGATGCGGGTGCCTTCTGGGCGTTTGCGGATTTCGCTTTGGACTTCACCGCTAAAACGGCAATTGGTCTTTCTGCCAAGAAACCGCAACACGTCTTCACAGCTAAAATGTTCAATGGCGTGACGGGTCAAAATTGGATACAATGCACGAAGACGACTAGGGTCTTTGAAGATAATGTCGGTCGCGTATTCACCTTGTCGCAGCGTCCAATAGTAACCTCGTAAATTGAGTGCTTGCAAAAGAGGATTATGTCTTTGCGCAAACCGGTCCAGGAGCTTTTGCCAATTTCGTGTGACGGCCGCATCCGCCATTTGTTGTGCTCGGGAGAAGTCCGCAATTTGTATGAAGGCATTTTCGCGACGTTCATAGGCGATCCCAGCTTTGTCCATTTTTCGCGCCAGCCACTCGCGGCCATTGATATAGACTTGAAGGGAGCAAGGAAACCAGCTTTGCAGGCGAACATGCATGAAGCCGAATTCGTGATCAACCAGATAGAAATAGAAATGTAAACATTTGCGAAGAGCGGGTATGAGCTTGAGCTTTTTGGAAGTTTGATCTTTACGAATCTCATAGGATTGACAAGGTTCAACACAAGCTAAAACG
>JBOHQX010000139.1:0-23338 GCA_050732395.1 bacterium | reverse complement strand
GCGTTTAAAGCATCAAACATAGAATAAAATTCTGAAAGATTACACACGGATCAAAAACTCACGCGGATTGAAAGCTTTTTCCGTGTGCGTTTTTGATCCGCGTGTGCTGCCCGAAGGGCTTCTGTTTTCAGCTTTACTGAAAATCCGAGGTAGGCCTTTCTTGCCGAATATACTGCTTGAAATTGATAAAACTTCATTGTATGATTATTACGGTTTTGAATTAAAGCAAGTGAATGATACGAGGGAGACGTTGATGCAAACCATTTCGGCGCAGATTGTCGAGAGCGCTTGTGAAAAACTAGCGGAAATACCCGATGATGATTTTCCTCGCCTGGTCGAAGCCATGCAGAAAGATCAGCCGGAAATCATGGCGTTTCTCATGGCCGCCGGCCATGATGACTTCAACCAGGCCGAGCGTGAATTGCAGTTTTATCTGGGGGCAATGGTGTGGCTGATCATGCGCGAGGGCACACCGTCCCCCAAGCGCGTCGGTGAAGAGAGGTTGGATCAGTTGATCGAGCGCACCGAAAAAATGGCGGAATTTCTCATGGGCGAGTCCGACGCAGATTTTGAGAATTCCGCGATGCGCATTTTCGACAATCACAATCAGGTCAACGTACTGCGCTATATCGTCGAAGCTTTGTTCGAGGATGAAGAAGAGATGGAAAAGGAGATGGAAAATCTCGAAATTGAGAAGAGCGCGCGCGAAAACGAGCTCGAGCTGGACGAAGCTGACTGGTACGAAGGCGACGATTTCGAAGAGACCGAAGAAGACGAAGACGCGCCGGTGCGCCCGCTGATGAAAGGCATGATCTTTCTTCATCTCAAAACCGTGATCGAGGCATTGGATCAATAAAACTCTCCTCCGCGGCCGCCCGTAGCCGCCCTCTACCCTCTTGATTTCGGGTGAATTCAATACACAAACTTCTCTGCGCCTGCCCCCAGCCCAAGTTGTCAGGTTTTCCTCACAATTCTCTCTGCGTTTTTCCAAGCTGTGAGCCTGCCCTTGCACCTGTACGCCTGTAAAGTGCTTTTTTTTTTGATCTCCATGATTTTTTCCGCATAAACCTTTTGAAATGAGGGCCAAGCTTTTCCGCTGGTGGAGTATTTGTCAGTAAATATGATTCAAGTAATAAGCGTGAATGAAGAAGCGATGAAATTTTTATTTCAGACCTCGAAGTCGAAGACCGCATTGCAATTCAGCCGGACAAACGGAAGATGAATCACTACCTCTCAGTTGCTGGGCAAAAAGGTTTTGCGAACAGATTTGCAGCATTCATGGTGTGCGGGTTGGCGGCGACATTCGCCGCGAGTTTCACCGGCTGCGCTGGCCAGCGTGCCGCGCAAACGCCGGACAGAACCGGAGCCGCACCGGTGATTATGGCCGGCGCGCCCGCCAGCCAGGAATTGCCGCCGTCGTATCGCGTGGGAGCTCTCGACGAAATTGAATTTCGCGTCAAGTTTCATGACCGTCTCAACGACCTCGCCAAAGTCCGCCCGGACGGGCGCATCACGCTGCCCGAGGTGGGCGATTTGTACGTGGCCGGTCTGAACACTCTGGCGCTGGACAGCGCGATTACGGCCGCGTATGCGCCGCTGGTGCACGATCCGGAAGTCACGGTTTTCGTGCGCAACTTCGCCAATCTCGCGGTGTATGTTTTTGGTGAAGTGAAAAGCCCTGGCCTGGTGGACTTGAAGCCACGCATGACGGCGTTGCAAGCGCTGGTGGCGGCGAGTGGTCCGGTGCGCGGTGCAAAATTGAGTAATGTGGTGTTGTTGCGCCGCGGGCCTTTGGGTGAGGTCCAGGCGCGACTGCTGAATATGGATCGCAGCAATATTTCCCAAGGCGGCATCGAGGACGCATATTTGCAGCCGGAAGACATCATTTTTGTGCCCAAAACCTTCCTGGCAACCGTGAACGAGTTTCTCACGCAGTTTTACGACGGCGTGCTTCCACCTTTCGATATATACCTGCGGGCATTGCGGGAGTATAACCGTAATTGAGACTTGACGTGTACATGATACTGATGTGACGCTGCCAGCCCCGGGGAAGCCGCCAATAACCTTCGATGCCGATCACCGCATTCATAGCCTCTGCCGTCTTGATTTGCGTCTCGTGTGGGTGGAAGCAGTTGTTCATAAGCTCGAAGGTGGAAAAATGCTTTGTACTCGGCGAGGCCGCGGTCGTTTTGCCAATCGAGAGCTAATCCGAACAGTCGCTGCCCGACGACGTCTCAATCCAAACGATGAGCGATAGGACGTACGATGACCTTGAATCAGAACAACACACTCGAGCAAAATCACCAAATCATGCTGTCATCAGGCGAGCGGCCGGCCGCCGCGCCGGAGCGCAACAACCTTTCTCTTAGGGACGTCGCGCTCATCATCTACCGCCGCCGCATGCTGGCGACGGGAATATTTGCCGGCATTTTCTTTACGGTAGCCGCCGTGACGATGTTGATGCCCTCCATTTACGTCGCCAAGGCCAAGCTCATGTTCAAAAAAGAGCGCATCAATAACGTTGTGTCTCCCAGCGAAGGCCCGGCCACGGAGATCAAGCCGCAATTGACTGAAGAAGTTTTGAACTCGGAGATTGAGATTCTTAGCAGCTCCTATTTGCTGCGTGCTGTGATTCAACGCGCGGGCCTGCAGGAAATATTGCTGGCGCCGTTGGCCGGCAAATCATTGGAAGGCAAGGACTCGCTGGAGATCGCGGCCGTCTTCATGAAAAAGACCCTGGAAACTCAGATCGTTCCGAAATCCAACATCATTCAAGTAAGCTATGAGTCGGAAGACCCGCGCTTGGCCGTGAAAATTGTAAACGAGCTCTGCCGTTTGTACGTCGACCGCCACCTGGAAGTACATGAAAGCAAGGGGGCCTATCTGTTCTTTCAGAAGGAGGCGAACGCGCTGCTTGATACGCTGCAGGCGACGGCCGCCGCGCTGCGTGCGTTTGAAATCGAAAACGGTTTGATCTCCCCGGAAAAGCAGCGCGAGCTGCTCCTGCAGCAAATCGCGGAATACGAAAATCAGCTCAACGTCGCGCGGGCGGGGGCACAGTCGTCGGCGCAGCAGGTGGCGTTTTTGGAGAAGCAGATCGCGTCCGCACCGCAAAACTTGCAGGCCCAATCGCAGGAAATCACGGCTACGGTACAGCAGGCTATGCTCAAACAACTCGCAGATTTGCGCGTGCAACACGACTTGGTGGCACAAGGCGAAAAGAGAAACGGTCAGGCGCAGAGCCGTCTGGCGCACAGCATGAAGGCGCGCATCGCGCAAATGGAGGAAGCGCTGCAGCGCTCGGAAAATTCGCCCACGCCGGACGTCTCCGGCGACATCAATCGCACCGTCGCGGAATTGTCGACGGAATTGACGCGCGCGCGTTTCACGCACATCGGTTATCAAACGCAAGAACGGGGATTGGCGGGCGCGGTAGGCGAGATGAGACACCGGCTCAAAAACTTGGAGAACGCCACGCTCACGCATGACGAGCTGCAACGCCGCCTGCAGCTCCAACAAAGCAACTATCTGCTCTATGCGAAGAAGCAGGAAGAGGCACGCATTTCCGAGGCGCTGGACCGCGAAAAAGTGGCCAACGTCAGCGTCATCGATCCGGCGAGCACGCCGATCACGCCGATACGCCCGAATCGTAAGCTCAATCTCCTGCTCGGCTGCGTGCTGGCCCTGATGGTCAGTTTGGGCACGGCGTTCATGCTCGGTTACAACGACAGTCTGTTGCGTGCGAGCAATGATTTCGAGCGCCAGTTGCCGATTGCGTTGATTGCCACGATTCCCGAAGGCCATTGGCCGCCGGAGCTTCTGCTGGAGGAAAACACCGACGCGGACGGCGGTGCGGGCAGGTAATCAGCCTGGGCGCCCATCATTGAATGAGTTGTGCACGCATCCGAAATTACGCAGTTCATGGCTTGAACGGTAAAGCCTAAGGCTTAAAGCGTGAGGTGTGAGCGAGCGCTCGCTTTTGATGTAAGGATTTCACTCGTCGTGGCTCGGGAACAAGAAGCACGACTGTGCTGACAAAGTCGCCTTTGGAGAATGAAATGGAGTTTCCCAACGCATTGCCCTATCAAACGGAAAATTCGGGCGGTGGACGCAGCGGTATGAATTATGAAGGCAGCGGCAAGCGCTCGGTAGCCAGCGCGCCGGACCGCATGATTCCCGTGCTTTCACGCGAGCAACTGCAGTTGCGCAACGTCATTTTGCTGGCACACGAGCTCCAGAGTGTGCGCTCGATCGTGGTGACGGGAGTGGCCGAAGGCGTCGGTGCCACCTCCGTGGCTGCGACCCTGGCGTTGGGACTGAGCATCGATCAGAAGAAGCAAGTATTGCTGATCGACGCAAACGTGAAACAGCCGCGCTTGCATCAGCTCTTTCGTTTGCGGTCGAGCGACGAATTGACCTCGAGCTCCGGCCCCGGCATGGAAATGGCGGAAGTGAGCGGCCTGTCCAACCTGCACATCATCAAATCGACCGTCGTCACGCAAGGGCTGGCGTTCGATACCAAACGCGTGGTTGCGGTCATGCCGGCGCTGCTGGAAGTGTTCGATTTTCTCATCGTGGACTCGCCGCCGATTCAGCAAAATCCGGAAATCCTGCTCTTGAGCCTGCATCTCAGCGGCGTCATCGTCGTGGCCGAAGCCGGACGCACGCATACACAGGAAATGCACAAAATCGCGCGGGAGCTGCACGGGGCCAAGGCCAACTTGCTGGGCGTGGTGTTGAATCGCCAAAGAGAAAAAGTTCCGAATCTCATCAGAAAATGGCTGTGATTTTTCTCGTCTCGATCGTTTGAGGTTTGCCGATATTTTCAATATGAAGCTCGCTTTGTCGCAATTGGCTCAGCCTCTGAAGGCGCCTGCTCCCGCACTTGCGGATTGGGGGATGATCGGGCCGCTGCTGTGGCTGCTGCTTGCCCTCGCCTTGAGCGGCGGGTTGATTTTGATTTGGCTTGTGCACCGTCGCCGAACCGCAGCCGCCGCAAAAAGGAGCCTGTATGGCAGTTGGCATGCCGCGATTCCGCGCTATCGCCGCTCGCTGCACCGTTTGACCGCCGAGTTGGAGCGGGCACGGCGTTATCATCGCGCGCTTGCAGTCACGGTGTTGACAGTGGACTTGGAGCGGCACAAACAAAAGAAGCACAACCTCATCAGTTTGGCGGGCGACACCGAAATCGCTTCGCAGTTTTTCTTTTCCTTGCTGAGCTCGTTGTTACGCGATAACGTGCGTGGCAGTGACCTCGTGACTTACGACGTCACCAACGACTACTACGTGCTGCTGTTTCCCGAGTCGACGGCGACGTCGACGGAGCAAACGCTGCGGCGCTTACAGGATCTGGTGATGGAGCGCAGCAAGGTGATGTTGCGCTACGGTGTGGCCGAATACCCCAAAGACGGCTTGATTATCCAAGATCTCGTCGGCCGCGCGCTGACCAAAAGTCTGCGCCGGGCCAGTGAGATGCCACCTCCTACAGACGCTTCAGCAAACGGCCAGAGGGAGCAACACGTTGAGTCTCTGGCACAGGCCAAAATCTGAAAAGGTACCTTGCGAGAATTCGTGGCATAACGCCCGGACTCGCGGGTGTTGCGATTGAGGAGTGTGTCACATGCATATCAGTTACGCGATCAAGGAGGCGGCTGCCGATACCCGGCCCGTGATGAGCCTGCAGGAAGAAAAGTCTTGGTATCAGCGCGGCGTGGCTGCCGCCGAATGGCAAGGCGCTTCGCCCGGCTATCTCTTCTGCAAGCGCAGTCTCGATCTGCTCGTTTGTTTTTTAGCGGCGCCATTCTTTCTCGTTCTCATTGCCCTGTGTGCCCTGGCGATCAGGCTGGATTCCCCCGGTCCGATTTTCTTTTTTCAATCGCGCACGGGCAGGGGAGGCCACCGCTTCAAAATGTACAAGCTGCGAACCATGGTGAAAAACGCGGAAGAGCTGAAGAAAGAGTACATGCATTTGAACACCCTCAGCTATCCGGATTTCAAAATCGCAAACGATCCGCGCATTACGCGCGTCGGCCGTTTTTTACGCAAGACCAGTCTGGATGAATTGCCGCAAATTTTCAACGTGTTCAAGGGCAACATGAGCCTGGTTGGCCCGCGGCCGACTTCGTTCAGCTCGGAAACGTACAGTTTGTGGCATACCGCGCGTCTGGAGTGCAAACCCGGGCTCACCGGCTTGTGGCAAGTGTGCGGCCGCAATGAATTGGATTTCGACGAGCGCGTGCGCCTGGACATCGCCTACATGCGCAACCAATGCATGTGGCTGGACATGCAAATTCTCTTTCGCACGGTGGGCGCGG
Source organism: bacterium (assembly GCA_050732395.1). Taxonomy (GTDB): domain Bacteria; phylum Zhuqueibacterota; class Zhuqueibacteria; order Zhuqueibacterales; family Zhuqueibacteraceae; genus JBIOXB01. Next base: position 17,024 of record JBOHQX010000139.1, on the reverse strand, counting down.
TGTTTACCGGACGCGGGGCCAACTGAAATGCCGCCGGCCACTGTCATTGTTTTCGGACTCGCCCTGGCAGCGCTGGTATACGCTTACGGCGGATTCACCCTGCTGATTGTATTGGTGGCGCAGCTCCGCAGGCGCACAGTCAAACAGCAAAACATCACCCCGCACGTGAGCTTGATCATTCCGGTTTGGAATGAAGAGAAAACCATCGCCGCGCGACTGAATAATGCGCTGGCGCTGGATTACCCGCGCGACCGCCTCGAAATCATCGTGCCGTCAGACGGCTCAGATGATCGCACCGAAGAAATCGTGGCGAGTTATGCCGCGCAAGGCGTCCAATTCCTGGCGCTGCCGCGCCGCGGGAAAATCCATGGACTGAAGGACGCGGTGAATGCCTCTGCGGGTGAGATACTGGTTTTTTCCGACGCCAATTCAATGTACGAGCGCGACGCACTGCGCAAGCTCACGCGCAATTTTGCCGACCCCGAAGTCGGCGGCGTGTGCGGCAATCAGGTTTATCTTAAGAACACAAAAGCCGACACCACGAGCCAGGGCGAAAACCTGTATTGGTCTTTCGACAAATGGCTCAAGCAAATGGAAAGCCTCACCGGCAGTATTGTATCTGCGCACGGCGCGATCTACGCGATTCGCCGCAGCCTGTATCAACCGCCGGCCAGCGCCGCGGTCACGGACGATTTTGCGATTTCCACCGCCGTGATCGAGCAGGGTTATCGCCTGATATTCGAAAGCGAGGCGATCGCCTATGAAGAGCCGATCCCGGCAGCGGAACGTGAATTCAGCCGCAAGGTACGCATCATGAATCGCGGCTTGCGGGGCGTGCTCCTGCGCAAGCGCCTGCTCAATCCGTGGCGGTATGGTTTTTATTCGATCGTTCTGTTTTCGCACAAATTGCTGCGCCGGCTGGTGCCTTTTTTCCTGTTGGTGTTGCTGGCCACAAGCTGGCTGTTGTACACGCACCACGCGGTGTATCTGTTCGCGGCCGGTGCTCAGACCTTGTTTTACCTCCTCGCCGGGGTGGGTTATGGATTGCGCCGCCATCGCCTCGGCCGATTGAAATGCTTTTACATTCCCTTTTTTTATTGCCTTGCCAACGCTGCCGCCCTCGTGGCGGTCCTCAGGTTGCTTGCCGGCAAGAAAGTCGAGCTTTGGCAGCCGCAGCGTCACCGCTCTGTTGATTTAGAAGTTGCAAGAAACTAGTGCACCGTGGCTTCAGAGCTGGTGAATCCCGTCATGCTCGAGGGCGCGCTAAGATTCCCATTTCCGTATATAGATTGAGATCAAGCTGAATGTCAAAGAACAACGGCACACTCATTCCGCATGCGAACAAGATTGATTACGACGTCCACGGGCGGGTTGGCATTCGACTGCTCGATCCCACGCCTGGCGATGCCGAGGCTGTAGCCAGACAACTCGGACCTCTGCAGCGCCCATTGCTGCGTGAGCCGGACATTATCGTGCGTTTTGTCAATCACCTTCCCATCTCGGGCCTCCGGCACTTAACGCTCCATGAGAATGGTTTTACCGACGACGGTTTTTTCGTCTTGCGCAGCAGTAAGAAGGCGGCCAAAGTCAAAATCGCATTCGATCAAATCGGCAAACAGTGCGAGATCGTCTGCGAAAGCGGATTGCGCGCCGTGCCTTTGCTGCTGGCGATTCTCAATTTAACCATGCTGGCAAAAGATTGTGTGGCGCTGCATGCCTCTGGTTTTGTTTACAATGGCACCGGCATCGTGGTAACGGGCTGGGCCAAAGGAGGCAAGACCGAAACGCTCTTGTCGTTTGCCGCGCACGGCGCGCGCTACGTCGGCGATGAATGGATCTTGCTGAGCGGCGACGGGCAAAACATGTACGGTATTCCCGAAGTGATCCGGCTTTGGGATTGGCATTTGGAAAATTTGCCCGACGTGCGCCGCCAGGTCAAGCGCGAAAGCCTTTTACTGTTCAAAGCCATTCACGGGCTCGATCGCTTTCAGCAAAACTTGAATGGCCGCCTGGGCAAGGCTTTTCCAGCCAGGCTGCTGCGCGAAGCGATGCCGGCGATCAAGCGCCAGCTCAACGTCAGAGTCGATCCGAAGATCATCTTTGGTGATCGCTTTGGCCCGTTCGCGGCGAAACCGGAAAAAATCTTTCTGGGCTTGAGTCACGCCAGCCCGGAAACCGTGGTCGAACCCATTGACCCGGGCCTCATTGCCAAGCGCATGGTGGCCTCGATCCGGTTCGAGCAATTGCCGTTTATGGAACACTATCTCGCTTTCAAATTCGCATTTCCGGATCGCAAAAATGAGTTTCTCGAGCACCTGCCCGAGCTGCAGTACAAACTCCTGAGCCGGGCGCTGGCCGGTAAGGAGGCGTACGTGGTCCGCCATCCCTATCCGGTTTCATTTCGCGATCTCTATGCCAGTATGAGCCCGTATTGTGAACGAGCCCTCCGGCCGGAGCGCGCCATTCACGCAGCTTGATTCTTACCTTGCGAGCCCGGGAGTGCGAATTCCAGGGCGATCGCGTCGAACTGCCGCATCTCAACAGTTTCCTAGCCGGATTCTTCAGATAGGAATCACATGCAAGCATTAATTTTGGCCGGGGGCTTGGGTACACGATTGCGCACCGTGGTCAACGACAAGCCCAAGCCCATGGCAGCCGTTGGCGGTAAGCCGTTCATTGAATACCAAATCGCCTGGCTGAAAAAGTACCAAGTGACGGACCTGGTGCTCTGCGTCGGCTATCGTCACGAGCAAATTCGCGACTATTTCGCCGCCGGCGAGCGCTGGGGCGTCAGCATAAAGTACTCCATTGAAGACGAGCTGCTGGGAACTGCCGGAGCCTTGAAGCTGGCGCAGCGCCACGTGACCGGCCCATTCGGGGTCCTGAACGGCGACAGCTTCTTTGATATCGACTTGAACCAACTCATGCAATTTCAACGACGGATGAAAGCCGCGCGAGGCAGCCTGGGGACGCTGTCCTTGACCGACATACCGGATGCCCGGGAGTATGGCGCGGTCACGCTGAGCACACAGAACCAGATTCTGCGTTTCGAGGAGAAATCAGCTCCAGCCGGCGGCAGCGAAACCATTAACGCCGGCATCTACATTCTGGAGCCAGAGATCTTGAACTTCATTCCCGCTGCACAAAAAGTCTCATTGGAAAGAGAGACTTTTCCGGCTGTCTTGCAGCAAGGCCATGCGCTGTTTGGATATCGCAGCAGCGGTTATTTCATCGACATCGGTACGCCCAGCGCGTACCAGGAATTTCAAAAATATATCGCCGAGAAAGACGTATGATCATTCGCAGCAAAGCGCCTCTGCGTATAAGTTTTTGCGGAGGCGGAACCGACGTTTCACCCTATAAAGACGAATTCGGTGGCGCCGTGCTCAGCGCCACCATCGAGAAATACGCCTACGGCTCCTTGCGGTTGCGGGAAGATCGCAACATCACGGTCAAATCGCTCGACTATGACATCGTCGCCAAATACCACCTGGACGACGACATGAAATACGACGGCGAATTGGATTTGGTGAAGGCCGTCATCAAGCATTTTAACAACGGGCTCAAGCAAGGATTCGATTTCTTTCTGCATAGTGACGCTCCTCCAGGCTCGGGCCTGGGATCTTCCTCCACGATGGTGGTGGCGCTGATCGGATTGCTCAAACATTTGCAGCGCTTGCCATTGACCAACTATGAAATTGCCGAGCGGGCTTTTCAAGTCGAGCGCCAGGACCTGGGCATACAAGGCGGGATGCAAGACCAGTACGCTGCGGCGTTCGGGGGCTTCAACTTCATCGAGTTCGGGCCTTCTTCGGTCGTGGTCAATCCCCTGCGCATCGATGCCGACGTGATCAATGAGCTCGAGTATCGCTTGCTCTTGTGTTACACGGGTCGCACCCGCTTGTCCGCCAATATTATCACCACGCAGGTCGAGGCCTACGTCAAGAAAGAGGATGAAGTGCTCAAGGCCATGGCGGAAATGAAGAAGATCACGATCGAGCTGAAGAATGCGCTGCTGCAGGCACGGTTGGAAGACTTCGGCTGCTTATTGCATGAGGCCTGGCTCCACAAGAAAAAAATGGCCAAACAAATAACCAATTCCACTATTGACGCCCTGTATGAGGCCGCCAGGACCCACGGCGCTCTCGGTGGAAAAATACTCGGCGCTGGCGGCGGCGGATATTTGCTGCTCTACTGCGCATTCGACAAAAAACACATCATCTCCGCAGAACTGGAAAAACTGGGAGGACAAGTGGTCGAGTTTACCTTTGATCGTTACGGACTGCAAACGTGGGAGGTGCGAGCATGAGCCTGGCCTCCGATGGTTTCCGTGAAGTTTTTATGGCGGAGCTGGAAGACAGCATTCAAGTCAAAAGGCAGGTGATTGCCGAACAGCTTGCGCCACTCGTCGAGATCGTGCGTCTGCTGCTCCTGGCCGTGCGCGAGGGAAACAAGATCATCTTGTTCGGCAATGGCGGCAGCGCCGCGGATTCGCAACACATCGCTGCGGAGCTGGTTTCGCGTTTCCGGCGCGATCGCGAGGCTCTGCCGGCGATTGCTTTGACCACGGATACTTCGATCCTGACCTCCGTGGGCAATGATTACAGTTTTGATGAGGTTTTTGCACGGCAGATTGCTGCATTGGGCCGGCGCGGCGACGTTGCCTTCGCCCTCAGCACCAGCGGCAACTCACCCAATGTTCTCAAGGCCGTCAAGAAGGCCAAGGAGAAGGGTCTGGCCACGGTGGGCTTTACCGGCCAGCAGGGAGGCCATTTGAAAGACAGTGCCGATATTTGCTTTCGAGTGCCTTCGCAAAACACGGCGCGCATCCAGGAAGCTCACATCACAGCGGCACACGTCATGTGCGAGATCATCGAGCGTGAGTTCAGCTCGAAGGATTCCTCGCCAGATGCTTTGCCCGGAGCTTGACTTGGCAAGAACGAGACGCTTCGGTGCGTGACCGAAAACCTTTTGACCGGGTACAAGGAATAACCGATGCCCCTTGCTCATTTCAATCGATTGGCGATTGGCTGCTGGTTCGCAGTATCCGGTTTGCTTGCACAGGAACCGCATACGCTCGTAGTGGTGCCACGCGCCGGCACTTCGCCGGTCATCTCCGAGGCGGACGATCCGGCCATTTGGGTTCACCCGGCCGATCCGTCAAAGAGCCTGATCATCGGCACGGATAAAGGTATATATCCGGACGGCGGTCTTTTTGCATGGAATTTGGATGGTACCTTGCAGCAGCGCATCAATATCAGCCATCCCAATAATGTGGATGTTCGGCACGGCTTGCAATTGGGAGGCCGGTTGATCGACCTCGCTGCGGTCAGCATGAGTGATCATCGCCAGGTTCGCATTTTCGAGATTGACTCGACTTCGCGCACGCTCTCGGATTGCACCACGCTGGATAGTACCAATGTGCTGCGTCGCATGTTCAAGCTGCCTTACGGCCTCGCTTTATACCAGCGCCGGCATGACCGGGCTCTATTCGTCATCGTAAGCAGCCGGCACAATGAGTCAAACGAAAGGCTTTGGCAAATCCGGCTGGAGGACGACGGCACCGGCCGGGTGCGAGGTACACTGGTCAGAGCATTCGGCGAGTATCGAGGCATCGTTGAAGGATTAGTCGCAGACGAGACCTGGGGTTTTCTTTACGCATCTGAAGAGAATACCGGTATTCACAAATACTATGCGAACCCTGAGCAGGGCGATTTGCGGCTGGCACTGTTTGGCGCAGACGACACATTGGCCGCGAACTATGAGGGATTGGCGCTGTATCGTTGCTCGGATAGCACCGGTTATCTGCTTGTTTCTCGTCCCGGTGCCGGTTGCATTCAGGTTTATCGCCGCGAAGGTGAGCGCGGCGAGCCGCACCGCCATCGCGTAGTGGCGACGATTCGCAATGCTCAGTCCGAGTCCGGGGACGGACTGGAAATCACCAGCCGGCCTCACGGGCAAGCTTTTCCCTATGGATTTCTCATTTGGCACAACCAGGCGAAGCGTAATTTTCAACTCTATGCCTGGGAAAGCGTCGCGCAAAGCTGGTTGACCATCTGCGCCGGCGAGACTTGGACGTCGGTGGGACAGAGATCGTCAGAAACAACTCACAACGCCGCTTTCGCGGTCTTGCAGCAGAATTATCCGAATCCGTTCAACCCGAGCACGGCGATCGATTTCGTGTTGAAAGAAGCCGGACCGGTACAATTGACCATCTACAATATTCTCGGCGAAGAGGTCAGGCGCTTGCTTCAGGCCACGTTGCCACCGGGCAAGCACGTCGTGCACTGGGATGGCCGAGACAATGCCGGCGCGCCCACCCGAAGCGGCGTGTATCTTTGCCGGTTGCGCACGACCGGTTTCCTCGAAACTCGACGAATGATTCTTTCAAGATAAACATCACCTCTCCTCCACCTCCGTTGGGAATTCACAGAAACGAAGCCTTCAATTACGGAGCCGCCAATGCTGGACATCGGAAGAGGTGCACGCAAGATAAGAATTCGACGTGTTGTCCTCAACTCTCTGCAAGAACGCCTGGTTCTTTTGACGGGCTTCCTCGTTACAATTTTCGGAATGATCTCCTCCGCTCGCGCGCAATCGACGCCGGTTACAGTGGGCTATCGCGACTTCAACTTTGGAACGACTGTTTACGCTTTTCCCACGTCGGAAAAACCCGAGAGCAAGCTGTGGTGGAACGACGGCCATTGGTGGGGAAGCCTATGGAGTCCGGCGACGAATACATACCGCATCCACCGCTTTGAGGTTGCCACCCAGAGCTGGGTGAATGTCGGCCCTGATATTGACGACCGCTCCCAATCCCTCGGGGACGCGCTTTGGGATGGACAGAAATTATATGTCGCCTCCCATATCTATGGCGGCAGTTCGCAGAAAACCAACAATACCACGCCGGCGCTTTCGGCCCGGCTCTATCGCTATAGCTACCAATCCTCGACCAAATCTTACAGTCTGGATTCCGGATTTCCGGTGTTGGTGAATAATGCCCAGTCCGAGACCTTGGTTTTGGAAAAAGACTCTAACGGCAAGCTCTGGGTCACCTGGACTCAAGCCAAAAGAGTTTATGTGAACCGGAGCCTGGGCGATGATCTGACTTGGGGTACACCCTTTGTAATCCCGGTGCAAGGATCAAATCTGAATGGCGACGACATCTCGAGCATTATTTCTTTTAATGATAATAAGATCGGCGTTATCTGGAGCAACCAAGACGATCTGAAATGTTACTTTGCGTTTCATTTGGACAGCAAACCCGATACCGATTGGGAACCTCGCGAGACCGCCCTGACCGATCCCGATTTGGGCGCGGTTGCCGATGATCATTTGAATTTAAAAATGACGGCTGACGATGGCGGCACTTTGTATTGTGTGACGAAGACCAGCTTGGGAAACTCCAATGCCCCGAGTATCTACATGCTGAGACGAAGCTCCAGTGGGGTATGGACAAAGTACGTTGTGGCCAACGGCTCGGACAATTTTACACGTCCGATCATAGTCATTGATCAAGAAAATCGTGACTTGTATGTCTTTGCCAAAAGCGGCAATTCGAGCACGGGCACCATCCGGATGAAGAAAACCTCCATTGACAATCCCACTTTCGCCTCCGGCGTGGGCACTCCATTCATACAGAGCTCGACGGAGCGCGACCTCAACAATCCGACGGCCTCCAAACACAATGTCGATGGCACCACCGGATTGCTCCTGGTCGCGGCTGAGGAATCCGGCCATTACTACATGCACAACTACATCACTCTGGCGAGCAACGGCAGGCCAGCCATTACCTCATTTACGCCTGCGAGCGGAGTGCCGGGCACTGCGGTGACGATTAATGGGAGCAAATTCGCCGGCGCTAGCGTGGTGAGATTCAATGGCGTTACAGCGAGCTTTGCGGTGAACTCGGATGCACAGATTACGGCGACTGTGCCGAGCGCCGCGACCACCGGCAAAATCGAAGTCACCAATTCCGTTGGCACCGGTTCCAGCGCCAGTGATTTCACGGTTACAACGGTAACTACCCAATACACGCTGGTGGTGAACACGGTGGGCTCGGGAATTGTGGCATTGAATCCGCCGGGTGGAATTTATGATGCGGGCACCGTGGTAACATTGACAGCCAATCCTGCTGCGGGTTGGCAGTTCAACGGCTGGAGCGATGATTTGACTGGGTCGACAAATCCGGCGACCATTACCATGAACGCCAACAAGCATGTAACCGCTACCTTCACGCAGTTGCCGGCCACGCAGTATACAATGACGGTGAATAGCGTTGGCTCGGGGAGTGTGGCACTGAATCCTCCCGGCGGGATCTATAATGAAGGCACAGTAGTAACGTTGACGGCAACGCCTGCCTCCGGCTGGCAATTCAGCGGTTGGAGCGGCGATTTACCTGGATCGACTAATCCGGCGACGATCACGATTGATGCCAACAAAAATGTCACGGCCACCTTTACAGTGAGCGGTCCCGGCGGCTTGGTTGTTCATCAAGAAACCATAACCGGCGGTTCCAGCAGTTCGAAGACGGTGGTGACTTCGGCGAGTCTCACCGCCGCCAGCGGGCAACTCTACCTGGCAGCGATTTCCACCAAACCGAGAATTGCCGTGAGCAGTGTCTCCGGACTTGGGCTCACGTGGACTTTGGTCAAAAGCCAGTGTTCCGGACGCGACCAAACCGGCATCGAGGTGTGGATGGCGCAAGGAACGCCGAGCGGCAACGGTGTAGTTACCGCGACTCTCCCCATAAACGCAGCGAATATCGCAATGGCGGTATCAAGATATTCTGGAGTAGCGACCGCAAACCCGGTTGGTAGCCTGATATCCGGGAATACCACTGGTGTCAATGGTTTATGCTCCGGCGGATCGGATAATGCTGCTTATGCTTTCAATTTGACCACGAGCGTAGGTGGTGCCATGGCGTATGGTGCCGCGTCGATGCGGCTGCGGACGCACACGCCGGGCGCCGGGTATACGGAGCGGGGCGAGATCACCCAGGTTGGCAGCAGCACGGGCAGCGCGGCTGGCGTTGCCGTGGAGGATAAAAGTATCGCTTCGCCCTCGACGGTGATTGTGAACGGCACGTTCAACGCCATCGTCGATTGGGCAGTGGTGGCGTTGGAGATCAAGCCACAGCAAGGCGGCAGCGGTCCTACGCAGTATGCGTTGGCGCTGAGCACGGCGGGATCCGGCAGCGTAGCTTTGAATCCTCCGGGAGGCGTTTATGATGCGGGCACGGTAGTGACGTTGACGGCCAGTCCCGCTGCGGGTTGGCAGTTCAGCGGCTGGAGTGGTGACTTGACCGGCACGACCAATCCGGCGACGATCACCATGAATGCCAACAAGAATGTCACTGCTACTTTCACGGAGTTGCCAGCTACACAGTATGCTTTGACGGTGACCACGGCGGGCACCGGCAGCGTTGACCTGAATCCTAACGGTGGCGTTTACAATGCGGGCACGGTAGTGACGTTGACCGCGAATCCTGCTGCGGGTTGGCAGTTCAGCGGTTGGAGCGGTGATTTGACCGGATCGAATAATCCGGCGACGATGACGATGAACGCCAACAAAAATGTGACGGCGACGTTTACCACGAGCGGCGGCAACGGCCAGGTTGTTCACGAAGAAACGCAAACCGGCGGGTCGACCAGTTTGGCGACGGTGACGACTTCCACGAATCTCACCGCTGCTAGTGGCCATCTTTACCTGGCGGCGATTTCTTTCAAGTCCAATGTCGGCGTAAGCAACGTTTCCGGCCTGGGCTTGACTTGGACACGCGTGCAAGCGCAATGTGGCGGTCGCAATCAAACCGGTGTGGAGGTGTGGATGGCACAGGGCACGCCGAGCGCAAATGGCGCGGTGACCGCAACACTCGCTTCGACGCCGAGCAATGCCGTGATCGCCGTATCAAGATACTCCGGCGTGGACGCAGTGAATCCGATTGGGAACCTCATTTCAAGCAACACCAACGGCGCGAATGGCGCATGCTCGGGCGGTTTGGATAATAATGCTTATGCATTCAATTTGTCCACGATCATCAATGGCGCGATGGTTTATGGCGCGGCGGCGATGCGAGGCAATACTCACACGCCGGGTGCCGAATATACGGAACGCGCTGACTTCAGACAGGGCAGTAGCAACAGCAGCGCCGCTTCGGTTGCAGTGCAGGATAAAAGTATCGCCTCGGCCTCGACGGTAAGTGTAAACGGTACGTTTAGCAGCGCCGTAGATTGGGCGGTGGTGGCCTTGGAGATCAAATCGCAAGCAGGCGTCAGTAAGCCCGGTGTGACCGCTGAAAATCAATCAGAGGGCTCTGCGCCGGTCATGGATTATCAGCTTTATCCGAATCACCCGAATCCATTTAACGCTCAGACCATTATCGAGTACGCCTTGCCGGAAGAGGCGAAAGTGGGCTTGTTCATTTATAATCTCTATGGTCAACAGGTCCGCAAACTTGTTGACACCGTCCAACCCTCCGGATACAAGCGGGTTCGATGGGATGGCCGCGATGATCAAGGCCAAGAGGTGGGCTCAGGCATTTACCTGATTCGATTCGAGGCGGGCCCACAGCGTAGCTCAAGGCAGATTACGCTGCTCAAGTAACCTTTTAGAAGGTGGGATAAAATAACTTAGACGTTTTGTGCTCCCGTAACTGAGAAACAGCGATTTACGGCGATGCAATAGCCAATTTGTTCTATCCCACCTCCTTAGTTTTACCGCAACAGGCACGTTAACAGAAAGCTTCACAGATGCCCGACATCAGAAGGGGCTTACGGAAAATCAGTCTGCAGGCCTTCATGCAGAACTTTTGGCGATGGGGTGCACTCCTTGGAATGGGTAGTTGGGTGATGATTTTTGGCGGTGCCTTTTCCGCGTACGCGCAATCCGAGCGCATCACGGTCGGTTATCGTGATTATCATTTTGGCACTGCCGTCAACACCACACCAACCGGGGAAAAGCCGCAGAGCAAGTTGTGGTGGCACGACGGTATTTGGTGGGGAAGTTTGTGGGATCCGGCACGGCACACCCACACGATTCATCGCTTCGATGTCTTGACCCAAAGTTGGACGAGTACCGGCACGGCGATCGATGACCGCACCAAGGCCAAGGCGGACGCGCTCTGGGACGGCCAACGCCTCTATCTTGTGTCGCAGATTTTCACACACAATCCGGGGCCGACCACGAGCGGGAATGGCGGCCGTCTCTATCGATACAGCTATGATCCGGCGACTGCGCGTTTTAGCCTTGATGCCGGTTTTCCAGTCTCCGTGAACAGCTCGATCTCGGAAACGCTGGTGCTTGCCAAAGACTCCAAGGGCAAGCTTTGGGTGACTTGGACAGAGGGCGGTGCAGTCATGATAAACCGATCCCTTGGCAATGATCTGAGTTGGGGTGTGCCATTTGATCTACCAGTGCAAGGAAATGCAGTTGCTGAAGATGATATTTCAGCACTCTTGGCCTTCGGCTCAGAAGCCCTTGCGGGCGGCAACACGATCGGTGTGATTTGGTCGAACCAAAATGATCAGACCACTTATTTTGCGGTGCATCGGGACGGCAATGCGGATCGAGCCTGGGAGCCGAAAGAAGAGGCACTGGTCGATTCTGCTCTCGGCGCGGTTTCATATGATTACATCAATATCAAACCGTCTTGTGACAACGAAGGCAATGTTTACGCTACAGCCAAGAGCAGTCTTTCGCAAAGCGAGGCGCCTCGTATCTTTCTGCTGAAACGCGATGCCGCCGGTGTGTGGACAAATACTGTCGTTGCGACCGTGAGTGACAACCATACTCGCCCCTTGTTACTGATTGATGGCGAACATCGCCAACTCTATGTCTTCATGATGAGCCCGAAGAGCGGCGCTGGCATCATTTACATGAAACGCTGCGATCTCAGTGAGATCGCCTTTCCGCCGGGTCTCGGCACGCCGTTTATTCAAAGCGCGACAGACTCCTTGATCAGCAATCCGGCGTCTACCAAGCAATGCTTGAACAGCGCCACTGGTCTCCTGGTTTTAGCCAGTGATCAAACGACGCGTCATTACTTTCACAATTATCTTGATTTGGGCGGAGACCGCAATCAGTATCCGTTGACCATCGAAACCACGGGTTCAGGCCAGGTGACGTTAAACCCGCCCGGCGGCTCATACGGCGCGCGTACGGTGGTGACACTCACGGCAAAGCCGGCGGCGGGCTTCCAGTTCAACGGTTGGAGCGGCGATTTGGGCGGATTAGAGAATCCAGCGACCATTACCATACTCGCGAGCAAAAAGGTGACGGCCGCTTTCACCCGGAGTGATGGCCGTGGTCAAGTTAGCCATAGAGAAACGCAAACTGGCGGCTCGAGTAACTCGACCACGGTGTCGACTTCTGCAGGCCTCACCGCGGTTAACAAGCAGATTTATTTGGCCGCGATTGCGACCAAGCCAAAAGTGAGTGTCTCCTTTGTGTCCGGCCTTGGACTGAACTGGACGCTGGTACGCGAGCAGTGTTCCGGACGTGACCAAACCGGCATTGAGGTGTGGATGGCCAAAGGATTGTCGAGCAGCAACGGTATAGTAACCGCTTCGTTCACAACGGCCGCGAGCAATGCCGTTATGGCCGTGTCAAGATATGCCGGCGTGGACAGCGCCAATCCGATTGGCCATATCATTTCGGGCAACACCAATGGTGTGCATGGCGATTGTACGGGTGGGGTTGATAATAACGCTTATTCATTCAACGTGCGCACGACTTTGAACGGCGCCATGATTTATGGTGCAGCCACGATGCGCGATGAAGCGCATACGCCGGGAGCAGGGTACACGGAGCGCGCCGAGCTTATTGAAGGCAGCTTCGGTACGGCATCGTCGATCGCTGTGGAAGATCGGAGCCTCGCCACCACAACAACGATCGCGGTTGATGGCTCTCTGAGCAGAAGCGCAGACTGGGCAATGGTGGCGTTGGAAATCAGACCGCTGATCACCACGAATTCCAGTGGCGTGAGCGGCGATGATGAGAGGGGAACGGCTCCGGCCGTTTTTCGATTGGCGCAGAATTATCCCAATCCTTTTTCTGACAACGGCTCTCGCAGTACGCTGATCAATTTCTATTTGCCGGAAGCGAGCGCAGTGGCCGTAAATATTTATAATGAAGCCGGCCAGCTCGTCCGCAAGCTTGTTGCTGGCGATATGGCCGCCGGGCGGCATGTCGTGCGTTGGAATGGTCGCAATCAATCCGGTCAAATGGTGGCCGCGGGCATATACTTGTATCAAATGATCGCGCGAGACGGGAATGGCGCGACAACTTTCATGCAGACGCGGCGAATGACGTTCTTGGAATAAATAAAAAGCGGAAGCCGGCTGAAGCCGACGGAGAGCTTGCTTCAGGTGCCTTCCATTTAAGTTCACGGTAACGAGGTTATCAAGCGGGAGCTTGGACTATGCGGCGTATTGCAAGAGGATTTTTTAAAAAAGGAAGAACTGGGGCAATGAAGTGCAATGCCCGCTGGTACATCGCGCTTTTATGCGCCGAGATGTTACTAACTATTATCGGAAACGTGGGCTCGGCACAAGCGCAATCCGTGCCGATCACGGCAGGCTATCGTGATTTTTATTTTGGCGGGACCGTCAACAGCATGCCAACTGGAGAAAAGCCGCAGAGCAAGCTGTGGTGGAACGACGGTGTTTGGTGGGGGAGTTTGTGGGATTTTGGTCTGCGCAAACACACGATTCATCGCTTCGAGGTAGCGACCCAGAGTTGGACGAGCACGGGCACGGCGATTGATGAGCGCACGAAAGCCAAAGCCGATGCGCTTTGGGATGGCCAGCGTCTCTATCTCGTATCACAAATCTTTACGCACAGCCCTGGTCCAACCACGAGCTCGGAAGCCGGCCGTCTCTACCGTTACAGCTATGATCCGGCGTCCAAGAGGTACAGCCTGGATGCCGGTTTTCCGGTCACGGTGAACGGTTCAATCTCAGAGACGCTGGTGCTCGCCAAGGACTCCGCCGGCAAACTTTGGGTGACCTGGACCGAAGGCGGCAAAGTCAAAGTCAACCGCAGTCTCGGTGATGATCTCACGTGGGGCGCGCCTTTCGATTTGCCGGTGCAGGGAACCGATGTTAGGGGGGATGACATTTCATCCGTGGTTGCATTTGGAGCGCATGCCCTTGCGGGCGACAACAAGATCGGCATTTTGTGGTCCAACCAAAACGATAAGAAATCATACTTCGCGATACACCTCGACGGCCATGCGGATGAAGCGTGGGAACCTAAGGAAGAAGCGCTTGCGGACCCGGCACTTGGCGCGGTTTCTTATGACCACATCAATCTCAAGCCTTCCTGCGACAACGACGGCAATGTTTACGCCGTGACGAAGACCAACCTGACCAAAAGTGCGTTGCCGCTTGCCTACTTGCTCAAGAGAACTGCCGCCGGGGTTTGGACGCGCTATGTCCTGAGCACCGTGAGTGATGGTTATGATCGCCCGATGCTATTGATCGATGGCCAGCATCACAAAGTTTACGTCTTCGCCTCGAGTGCGGCGACCGGAAGCCGCGTCATTTACATGAAGAGTAGTGACCTGAGCAATATCGCCTTTGCTCCCGGGCCAGGCTCGCCGTTTATTCAAAGCACCACGGATTCGATGATCAGCAATCCGACCTCGACCAAGCAGTGCTTGAACGGCGCAACCGGTCTGCTCGTCCTGGCCAGCGATCAAACAACGCGTTTTTATTTTCACAATTATCTTGATTTGGGCGGAGCCCCCAGCCAGTTTACGTTAACGGTTAACACCGCCGGGTCGGGAAGCGTAATGTTGAATCCGCCGGGCGGCGTCTATGCTGCCGGCACAATGGTCACATTGACCGCGAACCCGGCTTCAGGATTTCAGTTCAGTGGCTGGAGCGGCGATTTGAGTGGATCGACCAATCCTGCGACCATCACGATGGACGCTGATAAAAATGTCACGGCGACTTTTGCGCCGAGTGCCCCTGGTAATGGTCCGATCATTCAAGAAGAAACCAAGACCGGCGGGTCTTCCAATGCTGCGATCGTAACGACTTCCGTAAATCTCACGGGAGTGAGTGGCCATCTCTATCTCGCGGCGATTTCGACCCGGCCGAAAGTGGGTGTGCAGGCGGTTTCCGGCCTCGGGTTGAGCTGGACATTGGTCAAAGTCAAATGTTCCGGACGCAATTCCACGGGCATCCAAGTTTGGAAGGCGCAGGGCACGCCAACTGGCAATGGTCCTGTGACCGCGACGCTTGTCAATGCGCCTCAGACCGCCGTGATTGCCGTGTCGCGATACTCGGGCGTCGCCAGTGTGAATCCGATAGGCAAAACGATCGCCGGTAACACGAATGGCGTGGAGGGCAACGGCGTCTGCTCTGGCGGCGTCGATAATAACGCCTACTCCTTCAACCTAAATACAGCCGTCAATAACGCCGTGGTGTATGGGGCTATAGCCATGAAAGCGCGAACGCACACGCCAGGCGCGGGTTATGCCGAACGAGGTGAAGTTCGACAAGCGGGTGATACCTATACGAGCTCAGTGGCGGTGGAAGATAGAATGGCCGCTTCCGCCGGCGCAGTGACAGTCAACGGCTCCTTCAGCGGCGTGGTGGATTGGGCCATGGTGGCGTTGGAAATCAAGCCATCGCTCCCGCAATATGCGCTGACAGTGAATACCACCGGTTCGGGAAGCGTGGCGCTTAGCCCGCCCGGCTCAGAAGCCCCCGCAGGTGCAACTTATAATGAAGGCACCGTGGTGACTTTGACAGCCAATCCAGCTTCCGGGTGGCAGTTCAGCGGTTGGAGCGGTGATTTGACCGGATCGAATAATCCGGCGACGATGACGATGAACGCCAACAAAAATGTGACGGCGACTTTTACCGCGAGCGGCGGCAACGGCCAGGTTGTTCACGAAGAAACGCAAACGGGCGGGTCGACCAGCTCGGCGACCGTCACGACTTCCACGAGCCTCATCGCTGCAAGTGGCCACCTTTACTTGGCGGCGATTTCATTCAAGTCCAATGTCGGCGTAAGTAGCGTTTCCGGCCTGGGCTTGACTTGGACACGCGTGCTAGCGCAATGTGCCGGCCGTAATCAAACCGGCGTGGACGTGTGGAAAGCCCAGGGCACGGCCAGCGGAAATGGCCCTGTGACCGCGACGCTCGCTTCGACGCCGAGCAATGCCGTGATCGCCGTATCAAGATACTCCGGCGTGGATGCAGTGAATCCGATTGGCAACCTCATTTCCGGCAACACCAACGGCGCGAATGGCGCCTGCTCGGGCGGCTTGGATAATAATGCTTATTCATTCGATTTGTCGACGACCATCAATGGCGCGATGGTTTATGGTGCGGCGGCGATGCGAAACACCAGCCACACGCCGGGTGCCGGATATACGGAACGCGCTGACCTCAAACAGGGCAGCAGCAACAGCAGCGCGGCTGCAGTGGCAGTGGAGGATAAGAGTATCGCTTCGGCCTCGACGGTAAGTGTAAACGGCACGTTCAGCAGCGCCGTAGATTGGGCGGTCGTGGCCTTGGAAATCAAGCCGCAAATCACGATGGTCAAACATGTAGCAAATTTGGACAATACCACGCTGGCGCCCCCGGCTGAGTTTCAGCTCGAGCAGAATTATCCAAACCCGTTCAATCCCGGCACAGCAATCAATTTCGCGCTCCCGGTTGCGGGCACTGTGACGGTGAGAATTTATAACGAAACCGGCCAGCTCGTGCGGACGCTCATAGATGGCGAGATGGCCGCCGGAAAGCATTCGTTGCTCTGGAATGGGCGTCATCAGCTCGGCAATCCTGTGGCCGCCGGGGTCTATCTCTACCGGATTGGAGTGCAAGGACAAAACGGCGAGCCGTTATTTATCGGGACGCGGCGGATGACTTTGTTGAAATGACCTAAGAGCCTGTCCGAAAACCCTGAAATGTCATCCCGCAGGGATCTTGGTTGACTCGGGCACAGTGCCGATTTCAGGCCTAGGTGCCGAATCTACCAAGATGCCTTCTGCATGACAGAATGAGGTT
>JBOHQX010000138.1:0-4588 GCA_050732395.1 bacterium | reverse complement strand
CTTATAAATACCATCGCCGGCATAGGAGTCAAAGTTGCCGTTGGCTTCACCGGTGCCAACGTAGATGATTTCAGGATTGTTTGGATCAATGGCAAGCGCACCGATGGACAGGCTGGGCTGTTCGTCAAAAATGGCGAGCCAGGTATTGCCCCCATCGATCGATTGAAATACACCGCCGGCAGCGGCGCCGATATAAATGATATTCGGATCGAAAGGATGAACTGCGGCCGCCGTAATTCTGCCCCCAATATTGGTTGGCCCGATGGGTATCCAGCTCGCCCGGGTGTTGTTCTTTTGCAAAGACCGTATCGCCTGGGCTTGTTGCACGGCGCGGAGGCGCGAGCGCTTGTCGATGCGGTCGAATGGAAACGCGCGTTGCAGAAAGAACCAATCATTGGGCTTTTTTTCCGCTGCACGCGAGGACGAGAGTGATTGGTCAATGGCACCGGGCTTGTGCAAAATTGCAAAAAATGCGAGCAACGCCAGCAAGCATGCAAATGGCAGAATTCTGTTTGTTTTCATGGCCACATGTCCGTTATTTTCGCATTGCGCGGAAGTTGAATTTTGCGCATCTTAGGCTGCCCTAAAGGCGCGTGAAGATAGTAAGAATTTTCGTAACTATTCAGCTCTTTTTAAGAAGGCAAAACGATTATGGGCAAAACCATTGAAAAGCTTTGGGCAAGATGATTGAATGGCAAAATGATTTCAAATCATTTTATTATTCAATCATCTTGCCATAGAACCTTTAAAATTTTTCTGAAATTTGTTGCCCAATCTTCCATTTACATCAATTGTTTTGCCCTAAATAGTTTTGCCTTTCAATTTCCACCTTCCAAGAAACCGACCTGCAAGTCGTTGATTTTTAATATCCGATTTTCCGGTCAGTTTCTCGCAGTACTAACCCCGATCACCGGGGTTAAGAGCTGAATAGTTACGAATTTTCCTTTTCTGCAAAAGACGACCGTTCGGCTCCATGAATATAAGTGCCTGGCTGGTGATACTTCCCAAAAAGCTGCACTTTTTTAATGTAAAACCGCGATTTCAGATGTTGTCAATTGCTTCATAGATCGAAAATCGCAAATTAATCAAGCCTCCAAGGAGAATACATGGGACTCGAAGCGCTGTGCCGCGCCAGTTTTGACGGCAAAATTTCCAAAGGCAAGGCGCATTTGGAGACAGCGGAATTGCAATTTCGCGGCGATTTCAGCTTGAAAATTCCTTTCAAACAGATCGAGTCTTTTGAGGCCAAAAGCGGAAAACTAAGAATCCAGTTTCCGGAAGGCACGGTGATTTTCGAGCTCGGACCGCAGGCTGAAAAGTGGGCGCTCAAAATTCGTTATCCCAGGAGCGTGATAGACAAGCTAGGCGTCAAACCGGGCCTCAGAGTTTCCGTGCTTGGCATTCAAGATGAAAATTTCAGGCAACAACTGTGCGATCGTACTGAGGATGTTTTCGAAACGAAAGTCGCGAACGAATCTGACTTGATTTTTTTCGCGGCAGACAAGGTCAATGCGCTGAGCAAATTGAAAACGCTGCGATGCGCCCTCAAGAAGAACGGCGGCATTTGGGTGATCTGGCCGAAAGGCCAGGCCCATATCAAAGAAGACATGGTGCGCGCTGCGGCACTGGCGCAAGGCCTGGTCGATGTCAAAGTGGTAAGTTTCTCCAACACCCACAGCGGGCTGAAGCTCGTCATTCCGCTCGCCAAGCGCTAAGGTGGCTGGTGGATGGTGGATGGTGGATGGTGGATGGTGGATGGTGGATCGTCGCTGGCGACAAAACCACAATCCACGATCCACGATCTTCAATCCTCAACGCACAACACACCCACAATTCAAAAACAAATCCTAAACACCGTCCCCTCTCCCGGCGCGCTCACCACGGTAATCTCACCGCCATGCTCCTCCACGATGCGTTTGACCATGACCAGGCCCAATCCTGAACCGCCGCGCTTGGTGGTGAAATTAGGTTGAAACAATTGGGACTGCATTTCGGGGGTGAGTCCCGGGCCATGGTCGGTGATTTCCAGGATCAAACGCTCATCTTTGCGGCCGGTGCGAATGCCCACTTCACAAAGCTGGGGATGCGCGGCTTCCTTGGCATTTTTGATTAGGTTGTTCAACAAGCGCTTGATCTGCTCACGATCCAATGGCCACAGGGGCAGGTCGGTGTCGAGGTCGAGTTGAAAGCGGACGTTCCCGCCGCCGGTTTCGTATAGCTGGATCGTGAGTTGAATGAGCTCATTGAGATTCTCGGGATGCCGTTCTGCCTTGGGCAGGCGGGCGAAGCCGGAAAACTCCTCGGCCAGATGGCGCAAGCTGGACAATTCTTCTTCAATGCTTTGAAAAGATTCCTGCAGAGCTGGTTGGGATAAAGTTGTTTCGCCCAATTTCTGCCGCATGCGATACAGTGCGAGCTGGATAGGCGTCAACGGGTTTTTGATTTCGTGCGAAACCTGGCGCGCCACTTCCCGCCAGGCCGCCAATCTTTCCGCCGCGATGAGTTTCTCGCGATTGCTGCGCAAGTCCCGGATCATTTTGTTGAAGGCGTCGACCAATTGCCCGATTTCGTCCCGCGCTCGTGTTTGTGCCTGTACGGCCAAATCACCTTCCGCCACTTTCGTCGTCACGCCGATCAAATCTTCGATGGGCTGGCTCAGCCGGCGCGACCAGCTCCGCGCCATGAAAACCGACAGCAGGCTCAACACGAACACGATTGCCACGGCCGCGCCCCAGATAAGCTCATCTTGCAGCGTTTTTTCCTTGATCAAAGTGAGGGCATTGTAGATGCGCATGGTTTGCGTTAGCTGGGCTCTCGCCGGGATGACGTCGGGCGCGACGCGGAAGCCGAGAATCACCATCTCATTCGCGCCAAGTGGCAGCCACATACGGCAGTGTCCGGAAGTTGCCGAATCTGCCGGAGACACTGGGTTTGGGTGCATCACCTCCAGCTCGCTGCCGGTTTGTCCCCATATTTCGTGCACTCGCTCCTCGCCGAATGTCGTGCCCAATTGGCGCGTGTCTTCATCGCGGCCGTGGACTACTGTTCGTTGAAGATTGCCGTCCGTGCGCTGCCAAATGAGGTAATAATCAATCCCCCAGCGCGCCAGCGCTTCCGGCGCATACCCGCTGCCTGCAAATGCTTGCGCCAGACGTTTGCCGGTGTCTTCGCATTGCGCTTTCAATGCCGCAACGGCCATGAGCATTGCCGTTTCGACTTCAGGAACCAGAAGAACGTCGGCTGTATTGGTGGCGAGTGTGCTCGCCAAAAAAACGAGCGGTACGGTGGGTGTGAGCGAGAAGAGCAGGAAAATCGCGGTGAGTCGAACCTGAAAGCGCGAGCGCCGGCGCGGGTGCCACCACAGATAGGCGAGGTAGCCGGCGATAACAACTAGTATTGCAGAAAGCCAAAAAAGGAAAACCTTCATGGTTGCTTGAATCAACTGGCCGGGAGTTGCCACCGGGCAAGCCCGCGGGGGCTACCCGCCCATCCGTTTGCGCTTCAACAGAAATTGCATCAAGCCGCGATCGAAATCCATGGCAGTGTCCAGCAGATTATAATCGATGCGATGCTCGCGGCATTGGCGCTTGAGCCAGTTCAGATACTCGTCGATTTCCCTTTGCACGGCAGCGCGAATATGAAGCGGCTGCGTCGGCAGGCTCGCACCGGATTCGGCATCCTGAAAAATCGCATCCTCGCGGAACTCGAAGCGATAGTCGAAGCGATCCAGAATCTGAAACACCAGCACTTCGTGATGCCGGTGGCGGAAATGTTTCAAGCCTGCCAGTATATTTTTGGGATCAGTGTCAAGATCGCGCGGCATAAAATCGGAAAGAATAATGATCAGGCCGCGGCGCTTGATTTGTTCGGCGATTTTGTGCAGCGAGCTTTCCCAGTGCGCGCTGCCGGTGGCTTGCGCATTTTCCAATTCCCCCAGCACGGCGGTGAGATAACTCATGACCGAGCGTGGCGGCAGATAGCGCGTGATACCCTCGTGAAACAGCGCCATGCCCACGGCGTCGCGCTGGTGCATCATCAAATAGCTCAGCGCAGCGGCGAGATAACTGGCGTATTGAAATTTGCTGACGCGGCCTTCATGCGCAATGCCCATGGAAGCGGACTGATCGACGAGCAGGTGGCATTTGAGATTCGTCTCCTCCTCGAATTGCTTGACGTAAAAGCGGTCGGTCTTGCCGTAGACCTTCCAATCGAGGTGGCGAATCTCGTCGCCGGGCATATATTGCCGGTGTTCGGCGAACTCCACGCTAAAACCGTGATAGGGGCTGCGATGCAAGCCGGTGATGAAGCCTTCCACCACCAAGCGCGCGCGCAGGCTCATGTTCGCGAGGCGTGAGACGGTGGTGGGGTTGAGATATTTTCTGTGGAGCGGTTCGGTTTGCATTTGTAATCTGTGTTCAGTAATCAGTGATCAGTGATCAGTAATCAGTAATCAGTGTGTGCTGTCTCGTCCTGATATAGGTTGTCAGATTTTGAACCCATATCAGGAGGTTTCGTTATGTCAGAGCCTGGGCCTCAAAAACGCTACAGCCTTGCTTTCAAGCAAAAGGTTGTGTCTGAGATTGAAGCG
>JBOHQX010000137.1:0-3618 GCA_050732395.1 bacterium | reverse complement strand
ATTCGCAATTCACCGTTCACAATTCACAATTAGAGACCTGAACACTGTTCCCCACCACTGGGAGGAAGAGCAATGGCGGCCAAACGCCGGATTTTTTATCTAACGACTCTGTTAGCCACGACCGTCTCTCTCTTCGCGCAATCCTTCGATTTCTATCCTGGCGCCATTTATGATCCGGCGATTCCAACTTTGAAAAATGTCACCGGGCATGATTGGGCTGAACGCATCACTATGCATCATGAAGCCGAGCGTTATATGCAAGCGCTGGCGCAGGCCGCGCCCCTGGTGCGGCTGGTGCGTTATGGCGAGACCTGGGAAGGGCGCGCACTCTATTATTTGATCGTGGCCTCCGCGGAAAACATGGCACGTGTCGCTGAAATCAAAAACGGCATGAAACGGCTGGCCGATCCGCGTACGCTTCTGCCCAATGAAGTGGAGGGGTTGATCAAAGAGCTTCCGGTGGTTGTTTGGCTGACTTACGCCGTGCACGGCAATGAGATTTCCAGCACCGATGCGGCGCTGCTGCTGGCCTATCATCTTGTCGCCGTGCGGAACGATTCATTGGTGAAAAAAATTCTCTCCCAAACGATGGTGATTATCGACCCGATCGAAAATCCAGACGGCCGTGATCGCTATGTCACCTATCTACGCCAAACGCAAGGCCGCTGGCCCGATCCCGAGACGCAGGCCGCGGAGCACAACGAACTATGGCCCTCCGGGCGTACGAATCATTATCTGTTCGACATGAATCGCGATTGGTTCGCGAACACGCAACCGGAAACGCGGGGACGCACGCGCACCTTTTTGGAATGGTATCCGCAAGTATTCGTCGATCTCCACGAAATGGGATACAATCAAACCTATTATTTCGCTCCGCCGGCCGCGCCGCTCAATCCCAACTTGACCAAAGCGCAGCAGGAATGGCTCGTACGCTACGGCCAGAACAACGCCAAATGGTTCGACCGTTTTCGCTTCGATTACTTCACGCGCGAGGTTTTCGATTCCTTTTATCCCGGCTATGGCGAGGGCTGGCCGATCTTTCAGGGCGCCATCGGCATGACCTATGAGCAGGCCGGCACCGACGGCCTGGTGATTCGCCGCGAGGATGAAACGTTGCTGCATTATCGTGAAGCAGTGCAGCATCATTTTATCGCGTCCTTGTCGACCACCGAGATGGCGGCGAATCACCGTGAAGAGATGCTGCGTTATTTCTATGAATATCGCCGCAGCGCGGCGGAGGAAAGCTCGACGGAAACGGTGAAAGAGTACCTCATTGCTCCAGGCCGCGACCCCGCGCGTGCCGCTAAATTCGCCGCTTTGTTGATGCAGCAGGGCATTGAAGTGCAACAAGCGCAAGAAGCATTCCGCCACGCGCGTGTGCGCGACTATTATGAACAAAAACTGCAGCCGAAGGATTTCCCCGCCGGCACATATGTGATCTCGCTGGCCCAGCCGGCGAAGCGTTTACTAAAAACATTAATGGATCGCCACACCGACATGGACTCGGTGTTCATAAAGCAGCAACGGCAGCGCATGGACAGACGCCAGGGCGATGAGATTTACGATGTCACCGGCTGGTCATTGCCGTTGCTGTATGACGTCGATTGCTACACGGCGGAGCAGGTGTCAAGCGGCAAAATCAGTGTGGTGGCGCAAGTGCCGCAACCGCAGGGAAAGATAAGCGGCGCCAAGGTCCTTACGGGCAGCAAAGCACAGGTCGGTTATTTGATCGCCTGGGGTCGAAACAATACCGCCGCCGCATTGGTCGAGCTCTTGCGCCAAAACGTGCGTGTGCACACTATAGATAAAGAAATCCAGCATTCCGGCAACGCCTTCCCGCGCGGTACGCTCCTGATCAAAGTGAAAGACAACCCGGAGGATTTGTTCGAGCGCATGCAAAAGCTCGCAACCCGGCACGGCGTGGAGGTTCTTGCCGTGAATGATTCCTGGGTTGCTGCCGGCGTGAATTTCGGCAGCAACCACGTGCAGTATCTCAAGCCGCCGAAAATAGCCCTGGCGTACAACTATCCGACGAGCTCGCTCTCGGCCGGCTGGACGCGTTATGTTTTGGAGCAAATGTATGGCTTGCCGGTAACCGTGATCCATACGTGGCAGCTCGAATCGGCGGATCTCAGAAACTACAACGTGATCATTCTGCCCGACGGCACCGGTGCATTTGGCGGCTATACCAGAATGCTGGGCGAATCCGGCGCACAAAAACTGAAGGGCTGGATGCAAAACGGCGGAACGTTGATCACCATCGGCGACGCCACCCGCTGGCTCACGGAGGAGAAGGTGAATTTGCTCGCCACCTCGCGCGAGCTGCGTGGCGGCAAGCCGGAACGTAAAAGCGAGAAAGACAAAACGGAGGAAAGCGCGGCGCCCTCGACTGCGGGCACAACCGCTTCCTCCGGAACCTACAATCTGCATCAGGGCATTCAGCCTGAAGAAGAATTGCCCGAGCGCACGCCCGGCGCGATCATGCGCATTCAGCTCGAAAACACGCATTGGATGACCGCCGGCTACAACAGTTTGGCGAACGTGATGGTGGAGAGCAACTTCATTTTTACCCCGCTGAAACTCGACAAAGGCGTGAATCTCGGCGTCTATTTGCCGGAAGACAAAGTTTTGCTCAGCGGTTTTGCCTGGGAAGCCGCCCGCAAGCAAATTGCCAACAAGGCTTGCATCATGTATCAGGCTCAAGGCGGCGGCCATGTGGTCGCGTTCGCGGAAGATCCCAATTACCGTGCTTTCATAGACGGATTGAATTTACTGTTTCTCAACGCCGTGTTATTCGGTCCGGCGCACGCGCGCTGAAGTGTAAGCGAATCGATTCAGGCATGACGCCCTTTTCCACGCGGGGACACGGAGTTTCACAGCCGCAACCTAAAAGAAAAGACTCACGCAGAGATTCGCTGAGGCTCGCAGAGAAATAATCTCCTTTTTTTCACGAACTCAACCTACATGGGAACTACCTCGGATTTTCGGACAAGCCACTCAAGGGCCCTTCGGGCCGAAAACCGAAGCCCTTACGGGCAGCACGAAACCAAAAAAATCGCCAACGGATGGAAGAGCGACCAACGGATCGATCAAGTCCAACGGATAAAACCTCTGGTCTTTTCATCCGTTGACGATAAAAAAGTTAGAATTTTATTCTGAGTTTAAATGGCTAAGCGCCTACATGAGATTTTGAAATGCAAATTCGTGGAACTTTGCTCTTATTAGTGAAGTTTTGGGTTACGGCTCCGCCGTGCGGCAAATCTCTGCGAGTCTTCGCGAAGCTCTGCGTGAGTCTTTTTTTGGTTGCGCGCCCCAAAGGGCGGCAAACCGGCCCAAAGACCCTTGCGGGTTTTCGCTCCTTGCGGACTGCGCCGCGCTGCGCTCTCCGTGTCGCTGCGTAGAAGAGCTCTTGCATTTCTATTCTGCCCAAAGGGCTTTGGTTTTCGGCACGCAAGGGGCTTTCGCACGGTTTGAAAGCGCTTGAAGAGTATTAATGCGAATGACCAGTTGAAATACACTAAAGCCTAAAACTATTAGTCAAAATGATTTGAGTCAAAATCATGTAAGCGTCTTTAATCATTTTGACTACAATAATTTTGACTTTACAGCTTCTACTGG
>JBOHQX010000136.1:0-17591 GCA_050732395.1 bacterium | reverse complement strand
GGCGAGCCCTGCGGAGATGAGATTTTTTTGTTCTGCATTTGGCTGTCAGTCTTCATTCCGCAGGGGCGAGCCCTGCGGAGATGAGATTCTATTGTTCTGCATTGGCTGTCAGTCATCATTCCGCAGGGGCAAGCCCTGCGGAGATGAGATTTTTTTGTTCTGCATTTGGCTGTCAATCTTCAATCCGTAGGGGCAAGCCCTGCGGAGCGAGCCTGTTAGGTTCAGCGACTGTGAAACGATACTCCTTTAGTTTACCTTAAACACCTTCATCACCTCATCCCCCAAATGATTGATCACCTTCACCGCGATCCGCCCTGATTTGGGCTTGTCAAAGGGACGCGAGGTATCGCTGTGGAGCGAGGGCCAGGCATCTTCGTTGATCTCGGCTTTGAGCGTGGTCTTCAGCGACTTGTACGGATCGTTTGCGCCGAGAAAATATGCATGGCGGACGAAGAAGCTCTCTTCATTGTAGTCGGTGTCGATGAACCAGCAGGCAATGCCGTCAGCGTTGTCGCTGCGAACTTCACCGGTGCTGGGATGAAAGACATCCACACCATTAACTTTCACTTTCTTTTGACCTTCTTTTACGTCGAGAATGTCGATGTCCGGTTCGCCGAAGATGACAAACAAATTGCCCTTGCCGGTGTTCTTCAGATCGCCGGCCATGTGCAGATCGGCGTTCATCCGCGCTTTGAGCACGGGAATGCGGCCGAGCTTGTTGAATTCC
Organism: bacterium; assembly: GCA_050732395.1. Taxonomy (GTDB): domain Bacteria; phylum Zhuqueibacterota; class Zhuqueibacteria; order Zhuqueibacterales; family Zhuqueibacteraceae; genus JBIOXB01. The sequence goes on along the minus strand of JBOHQX010000136.1, from coordinate 16,864 downwards.
GAAGTATGGGCGTCATAATTGAAGGCGCAAGTGATCAACGTGTCGAAATCCGCATCGCCGGCCTCGCGCGCGGCAGCCACCAAATCCGGACGGGAAACTGTGCCGAATTCCGGGCCGATGAAAATGGCGGCGCGTTTTTCTCGGCTGGATTCTTTTTCTCCTTCGCGGTAGCGGCCTTCGGCACAAATGTAGTGGCCAGGCCAAGGTGTGAGCGAGGTGAAATTGATCTTGTCTTCTTTGTGGGCCTGCTGCACACCGGCGATCTTGAGATTTTCAAGCATTACCTGCGTGAAATCCCAAAGCTTGCCGTAGCCGGTTTTCGCGTCCGCTACGCTGTCGATCAGCTCGTCATTTTCATCCACGCCTAAAACGCGGTGCGGCGAAAGGCTCTCGACCGTAAACGGTCCGGCCACGCGTACTTTCTTGTTGTCCTCATACGGCTTGTCGTAGAGATATTCGAACTCGGCTTTGGCTGCGATGGAGGCGTCGATCTCTTTCTGCCGGGCGATGCGCTGTTGCCACCATTCTGCATGCAGCTTTTTCGCTTTCGCAGACCAGTTTTCATCGACTTCGCGAGGAATCTCCCACTCTTCCCACGGCTCTTTGCCTTTCTTTCCTTTCACTCTTCCCACTTCTTCATTCAAAGCTTCACGCAGCGGTTCGATGGCCTTCTGATACTTCTCCCAGATCACATCGATTTCAGCATTGTTGGCAATGGATTTCAGCGTGATGTGCGGCACGCGCTCATAAACAAAGCCTTGCCGGATATTGTTGTACGTGGGCACTTCAGAAGGAATGGTTTGTGTGACTTCAGCTTCTTTGAGTTGCCCGTCGCGGCTGTCGGCCAGTAAGTAATAAGGATACCGCGCTCCCATGATGCGCGCGCGGGCCAGTGCGAGCGCGACGCGAGATGTATCAATCGTGATCCAGCGACGGCCCCATTGTTCGGCGACGTAAGCAGTTGTGCCCGAACCGCAAGTGGGATCGAGCACGAGGTCGCCGGGGTTGGTGGTCATTAGGATGCAGCGTGCAATGGCTTCTTCGGCAGTTTGAACAACGTAGCTTTTCTTGTAGGATACCGGAGAGTCATTCCATTGATTAGTTCTCTTTCTATATGGAAAGTCATCGTAGAAAAGTCGGTAGCTTAAGTTGTTGCCTTCCGGCTGGAGCCTTTCAATTGACGATAGCAGCCTAAGCTTTTTTTCGTTCACAACCCATGATCCTTTGCTGGGAGGGGCGAATATGCGACCTTCGTGACTGAACGGATAGACGGTACTGGATGAATACGAAGGCGCTAGCAATGAGAATAAACGGTAATACTTAGTACCTTTCGCGTGGCTAGGATGCATGAACTCTTCTGGGTCAATTTTTTCGCAATTTCCATCAGGATACAATGCATAAGGGCCGTGGGACGATATTTGTGAAACATCGTTCTTGTCGTAGAAATGTCGAAATTTAAGGTAGTTTCTATCGCGTGCATAGAACAGAATGTGATCATGCATCGTTTCCAGGAATTTTGCTCCTAAGGGAATGCTTTTCTTTCGAAAAGAAATATCAGCCACGAAGTTATCAGAGCCGAATACTTCGTCCAAAAGATTTCTCACAACATGAGAGTTTTCAGAATTCATTTGAACGAATAGAGCACCAGTTGAATGGAGCAAATCGTGAGCTGTTGTAAAGCGATCCCGCAAATACGTCAAATACGAATGAATCCCATCGCGCCATGTATCGCGAAACGCCTTCACTTGTTCCGGCTCGCGCGTAATGTGATCGGTGTTGCCATCTTTCACATCGCGGCTCGTGGTGGACCATTGAAAGTTGGAGTTGAATTTGATGCCGTAGGGTGGATCAATATAAATGCACTGCACCTTGCCGCGCAGGCCTTCACGTTCAGCTAATGAAGCCATTACCTGCAAGCTGTCGCCGAGAATCATGCGATTGCTCCAGTTGGCGTCGTGCTGGTAGAACTCGGTTTTGGCGTTGTCACTGGGCAGGCCGTTAAAGTCCGCAAAGAGATCAGCTTGGTCTTCCGCCGTTTTCTTGCCGGCCTCGCTGCGGCGGAGCAGATCGTCAATCAACACCTTCGGGTGAACCTTCTCCTGAATATAAAGCGGCGGCGCTTGCACGACCAAATCAGACCAATCCTGCTCATCCTTTCCGCGCCACATCAATTGCGGATCGAGATCGCGGTTGCGGCGCTCATAAGCCACGCGCATCGGGCTTTGCTCTTCCTTCTGCATCACCGATTGGTATTCGGCGGTGGGAATGTTTTTGCGCGAAGCGTCTTTGTGTTTAATGGTTGCAACGGTCTTCTTGTTGTTCTTGGCCATGCTGTTTGTCCTTGCCTGCTCTATTCATCATCCCAATTTACTGCTTTCGGTTGCTTTTGCGTCGTTGGTAAAGCCGTTCGGTGAAACCGCCTTCTTTTTCGAAGGCCGCGGCTTGGGCGGCCAATTGGCGGTTTAAAAGAGAGACAGCCACACCAATTAGAACCAACGCGGCATTAGCCGTAATTTCAGAATAGGTGGCTTTCATGGACTCTATGGACAGAGTGGACTGTCCATAAAGTCCACTCTGTCCATAAATCTCTTTCACCCAGACCGCTACTTCATTCGCCGTTTTGCAGCGCCGATCAATCAGTCTTTGGCGCCGCGGGTCTTTCGGTTCCCAAAATTTCAGTTCCCTCTGCCTCAAAAAATCCTCATAATCCAACCTCAGCTCCTCCAGGCTTGCCCGCGCCACGTTGGTCAATTTCATTTCCATTTTCTTCGAAGTGCCCGACATCTGGCTTCCCTCAGCGATGTTTTGCACTCCGCTCCGTGCCGCCTGCACCATCTGGTCGTGGGTGCGGCTGTGTTTGTCGATGTAGCGATTGCAGAAGCGCACGGTCACGTCATAGACCAACTGCGCGATCTGGAAGCTCTTCAGCTTCCGATAACCGCCATGCTTCGGTATCAGGGGTTCCTGTTCAGCCATGGATCGCCCTCCCATAATTCACTTTCTGAGACACGTTGATCTTATTATACTGCCTACCAAGGATATCGCTGTCGTGCCTGCCCTCAACCGTGGGAATCGCCGCTTTCCAGTATCCCCAAAATTTGAACCAACTTAGTTTTCATTGGTGAACCTTTCAATCATTTTGTTGAACTCACTTTCAATCTCGAAGACCTCGGTAAACTCAGCAAATGCCCAGCGGCCATACTCTCCGAGGTTGTTGACACCCGGCACCCAGTACGTTTCCATCGTTGATTTCTTCTCTTTAGCGTCCTCGCGGCGGTAGCCTTTGATTTCGACAATAAGGTGCAGCGGATCATCATGGCCATCGTCAACCAGCACGATGAAATCGGGCCGATACTTGCGTTGCGCAGAGCCGAACTGGTACGGCGCCTCCAAGCCGAGATTGTGATTCTTCACATATGCCTTGACGCGCAGATGCGATTCGGCCACCCGGCAAAACTCTGCTTCCCAATCACTGTCAAGAATCACCCAATTGACCTGACAACGGCGCGCGTCGGTTTCCCAGCGGTTGCGCTTGGAAGTACGAAAACTCACGTGCATGGTTGAGCCTGTCGGGTTGTACGGATCAAGCACGGCCTTGATGGGCTGAACACCCACGAGTGCGCGCGTGATGCCGGCCGTGATGCGTTGGCAAGCCATGTCGGCCAATTCTTGATACATGAGCTGTGCCGGATACGTGCCGCCTTTGCACACGAGACAGGTGTCGAGCCATTGCTTGGTGATGCGCTTAAGTTGGCCGAACAAATGAAGTTGGGGATCCTCGCCGCGGTCGCGCCATTTTGTGTACAACAAACGCCTGGCAACGTGAAAAAGCAGCGTCGAGCGTCGCATGTCGTTGAGATGCTCCAAATTCAAATCGACACCCTCGCCGATAATGCCGGCGTTCCGGGTTGTTGAAGGTCCGACGAGATCGGGCGTCAGCTCCAGAATCGAATCGTCGTTGAATTCTGCGATCAGCCGTTCTTCGGGCAATTCCACGCGATAACCTTCCACGCGCGGAAATCTGATTTCAAGATGGTTGCGGTCAGGTCGCACCGCGGTGACGTGAATGGTTTCGCGCGGCGATTGGGGTTTCGCCACAAGCGGCGCAGCGGTGAAGTCAAACGGAATGCCAAGGATATCCGCATATTCGACGTCGAAAAGATTCTCTTCATTGAGGTCGTAAGACTGGCGGCGCAGGGCGCGCCCGATAACCTGCTCGCACAAAAGCTGCGTGCCAAAAGCGCGCACACCCAAAATATGCGTCACCGTGTTGGCGTCCCAACCTTCGGTGAGCATGGAAACCGAAACGACGCAGCGAATCGCTTCACCGAGGCGGCCAGCTTTTCCTACAGTGTTCATGACTTCGCGCAACAAATCTTGATCGCTGATGTTTTCCGCCTGGCGCGGATCGCCGGTGCGCGCAATGATCTCGCGGCGAAAACGCTCGATTTCATCGGCTGCCATCGCGCGGAAGTTCTCGTCGAGCTTCTCGCCGGATTCGAGTTGTTCGCTGTCGATGAGCAGCGTGTTGGGCCGCGCGAGTTGGTTGCCGTGCTCATCGAAGTTGCGAAAAAGCGCCAAGCGGCCGTTCTCCAACGAAGTCGAGCCATCTTCATTCACGCGATGAAAACCGGAGATGTAATCATAAACCAACTTGGAGGTGGAAGTATTGTTGCACACGATGATGAAACACGGTGGAACGCGAATACCGCTCGCTTTCCACAGTTGATAAGTCTTTTCGTAGTGTCCGTAGAGGGCTTCCAGTGCAGTTTGCAATTCGACCGGCAGGCTGAGCGGATCGAGCGTATCGGATTTGCCACGACCCTTCTTGGGCATGCGCGTGCGAATATGCTCCCAGAGATTGCGAAACTTGGGCATGTCCCCACTCGGAATGTTGTCGGCCACAGGCACGCGCGGGAGTTTGACAATGCCGCATTCGATGGCATCCATGAGCGAGAAGTCACTCATGGTCCAATGAAACAGCGTGCCTTCCGCGTAGCCGGAGCCACGCAGGAAAAATGGCGTCGCCGAAAGATCGATTACCCGAGCGAGACTAAGCTTGCGGTTCACGGCTTCGAGGCCGGAAATCCAGAGCCGCGCGGCTTTGTTGTTACGCTCCGCTTCTTTCTTGTCTTCGCCTTTCAGCTCCTCGCCTTTTTCCGCGCCGGCTCTTTCGCGGTAGCAATGATGCGCCTCGTCGTTGAGCACCAAAATGTTTTTCATACCCATCAAGTCGGGCATCACGCGCTGCAACATTTGGCCTTCGGTCTCTAATGTCTTGAGTGACTCACCCCGGCCTTGTAATAGTTCGCGCGTTCCTTTTGAAATTTCCATGCGCTCGCGCAGCTTGAAGGCGTGATAATTGGTGATGACGATTTTGGCGCGGCCGAGATCGCTCAGCATGTCGCTGGGCACCAGCTCACGGCTTTGGTAGTAGCTGTCGGGGTCGTTGGGTTGTAACTCGCGCAAACGGTCGCGAATTGTCAAGCCCGGCGTAATCACGAGAAAGCCGCGTGTGAATTTCTTGCTGCTTGGTTTGCGCACGGCATTGATGGTTTGCCACGCAATCAGCATGCCATCACCGTGGTTTTGCCTGCACCAGTTGCCAATTTTAGAGCTAGGCGCAAAAGTTCCGGGTTCGCTTCTTTATTGGCGCTGGCAAGATGCTCGAGGAACCGGCTGCCGGTTTTACCCAGTTGTGGTGCAACTTCGGTAAGCCAAATCACAGTCTCAACCGCCTCCACCTGACAGAAGAAGGGACGAATATTGTTGAACTGGTGATGGCGCCAATGCTGCAGCAGCCGTGCGGTTTCGGGCGTGACTTGCCAGTGGCTGGGGTTAGGAAAGTTTCGCCACTGGTTAATGTGATGGCGAAGCTCATTGATGACCGGGGTGGGATCGTATTGTTGTTCTCGCGTGGAAAGCCCCCGGCCTTCGTCGAAGATCATCTGCTGCTGTTCTTTGGAGCCTTTGCGTTTCCTTGGCTGGGGTATCGGCGGGATGTACTCGGCTACACGGCGATTTGCAATGATCTGCTGCGTGGGCTGGCCTTGCGCATCAAGCTCCCAATGCCTCGCCGGAAGCTCGTAAGGAGAATTGAGGATGGGGCGTTCGAAAAACAGGTTGGTATCCACTTCGTTTCCTCTTCACTGCTGTAGTTGATGTGGGCAACTTAGGACAGGAGGTTGCCCGAGTTGTATTAGAGGAACATCAGAACCCACAGCGACATCGTAGCCGGTCGCATCAGCTTCAGGGCAAAATGTTTTGTGCGAAGCGGTGTCAGCTCGTCCATCGAAAGCTCATGAAATGCCAGGCGATTGAGTGATGCTAACCCCTCGGCTACTCATGGCAGGAATAAATTGTCGCATCCCCTGAATTAAAAACCCTCAAGAGTTGAGCAATGGTTCTGGGAAAGCCGGATAACCTTGAGGGTTTTCAAAGCGAGAATTTGATGCCCAGAATCTTACTCAACCGGAAAGTACGAATCTCCAAGCTTCTGCTCAATACTTTTTTGGTGAAACTAACGATTTCCGGCGGTAGCTGAAACACATGAGCGGCAATCAAGGTGAGATTCAGAGGCTCAAAACAAGAATGGAAAGCAGAATACTCACTTGGAATAATTCCTTTTGTTCAACCAACCACTTTGATCTTGAGACAAAACACTCGCAAAAAAATTGGAGACGATCCGTAGGACTTGAAACAGATCAATGAATCTTCGTCAAAATCCCCGCGTGGATCGGGTTGCGCCGTATGCCCGGCTGTGCCGCCGGTGAGCGTGCGCACGTTGCTCTGTGCGAGTGCCAGGTGACGTGCGTTCAAAGAGCTTTTGTGCCCACGGCACCGGATCGAGGCTTTCGCGGCGGCTGCGAATCAACAAAAAAGGCTTGACATTCTTAATTTGTTCCGTTACAATCCCGTCACACAAATTGTTAGCGATAACAATATGGGGTTTTGCCGGTTTTACCACGAACCTCTCGTATTTTCCTGCTACGGGAGCATGCTCATTTTCGATCATCTGCACTGCCTCGTTTACGATCATTACCACTAAACTCCAATTTCGGGCTTTCTCCACGTATGCGTCCTCTCAGCCAAGTGAAGAATAGTCTTGACAGGAACATTAGAGGCAGCAGACTGTCGTGGGTTGCCTGCACATTTCTCCTCGGTGTTTCAGCCTTATCCACAATCCTTTTTTTGAAATACAATCCAACGAAAAACGGCGGGGACCATGGACTCTTAGCCGTCATCGCGCATCGGGCCATTCGTGAAGAAAACTTCATCGTCCGGTACAAAACACTGCGAACCAGGACTGACATACCGGATAATGCCCAAAGTAGGAGGGGGATCTTCAATACCATGCTGGAAGAAGAATTGCTCATTGTAGAAGCTGAAGCGCGGGGATACGATAATGACGCCTACGGGCGCTTCCAGATTGAAAGGATTCAAACTCAAGTGCTGCTCGAGGCATACCATCAGCGCTTCATTTCAGGCGGCATGCCGGTGAGCGAGGATGAGCTCAGGCAGGTGTTCATTCGATTCAATACGAAAATCAAGGCCCGCCATTTGTACGCTCCCAGCTTCAGACAGGCCGATTCGCTATATACGGCTTTGCAAAATGGGAAATCTTTTGAAGAGTTGGCCAGAGAGAATTTTCAAGATCCGCAATTGCGCGACACCGGTGGCTCCGTCGGGTACTTTTCGGTAGACGAGATGGATCCTTCCTTTGAAGATGCTGCGCTCACTTTGAGCCTCGGAGAGATTTCCAAACCGGTTCGTACGGCACAAGGATACAGCATCATTCAAGTGCAGGATCGAATGACCAGGCCCTTATTGACGGAATCGGAGTATGCCAAACGCCGTTTCGGCCTGGCGCGTTACTGGCGCTCCCGGAAAGTGAAAGAAGCGACCCGGGCTTACGTGGATTCGCTGCGACGAGAATTGGAGATTTCATTTTATAAGCCCGTGGTCATCGAATTGCTGGATTCCATCAAGAAAAGATCGTTTGCTCCCGCGGGAACAGAAGATAGCTATGCATTGCAACACGATGAGGACTTGGGCCAAAAAGAGCTCGTTCGTTCGAAGCTCGGCGTGTGGCGGGTGAAAACCTTCAACCAATACGCGCAGTTTACGTCGGAAGAGCAGCTGCAATGGATGCGAAACGAGGAAAATCTCGAAGATTTTATTGCCGGGCTCGTTGTACGCGCGCATATGCTTTCCAGAGCAAAAAAACTGGGCCTCCACAGATCCGAATCTTATCATGCGAGCGTCAAGCAGAAGACGGATGAGTATCTCCTCAAACGCATGGAAGAGACGATCTCTCTTCAGACCTTCATCCCGGAAGACACCCTCGAAAACTTTTATCAACGGAATAGAGCGCAGTTCTTGATTCCGCCCAAGATTCATTTGAGGGAAATTATTTTGAACGATGCCGCAAGCGCCCGGGCGATCAAACATCAACTCGTGAATCATGCTTCATTCGAAGAGCTGGCCAAGGCGCATTCCGTGCGCAGACGGAGCGCGGAAAGGAATGGAGACCTCGGATCGTTCAGTTATCAAGAACTGGGCGCCTATGCCGAGCGTATTTTTCCGCTCCAGACCGGTGACTGGGTGGGACCGGTAAAAATCGAGACGCAATTTGGGTTTTTCAAATGTGTGGGCAAGGATTCCGCGCGTGCGCGGACATTCAACGAAGCGCGCTCGGAAGCCACGAACACTTTGAAGCCAATTTGGCAGAGCAGGACCAGGCAGGATTTACTGTCACGTATTCGCCAGGAAGTAAAGGTAGTCGCTTACCCGGAGAGACTGAGCGCAATTCGAATGAACTGATCGGATAAGGAAACTCATGATGAACAGGCCAGGCGCTGTTCCAACGCTGATCTGCCCAAACTCAAAAGCTTTCTCCCGGATGAAGCTAATCTGCGGTTTTCTGGTTTTTATCATTGGTGGACAAACTCTCTCGTCGTTCGCTCAAACTTCCGGAAAGATCGTCGGCGTCGTAAAAGATGGCCAAACCGGAGAACTTCTTCCTGGAGCGAATGTGATGCTTGAGGGGAGCAGTTTGGGCGCAGCCACCGACACCAGGGGTTATTACGTGATCCTGCGAGTTCCCCCGGGGAATCACACGATTATCGCCAATTACATAGGCTATCGCAGAGTATTGGTGAGAAACCTCGAGGTTTTAACTGATTTAACCACCACCATAAACTTTGATCTCCAGCCTGAAACTCTCCAAGCTGACGAGATCGTGGTGGTTGCGGAAAAGCCCCTGGTGCGCAAAGATCTCACCTCCTCCGAAGCCCGGGTCTCGGCAGATAGAATTGAAAATATGGCAGTACAGGAGGTGGGTGACGTTCTCGATTTGCAGGCTGGCATCACGCGAGGGGCCACGGGAGATCTTCACATCCGAGGAGGCCGTTCCTCGGAAATCGCCTACCTGGTGAATGGCATCAGCGTCACGGACGATTTTGATCGCAGTCCCGCGTTGATCGTAGAAAACGAGTCCATTCAAGAATTGCAGGTGATTAGCGGCACTTTCAACGCCGAATATGGCAATGCCATGAGCGGCGTCATCAACGTCGTTACCAAGACCGGTGGAAACAGCCTAAACGGCAAGGTTGAAGCCTGGGCCGGCGATTATTTCAGCGATCACACCGATCCGTTTTGGAACATCGATGATTTCAACCCGATCGCCGAGAAAAATTTACAGGCAACCCTCAGCGGGCCGTTGATCAACGATCGCCTTACTTTTTTCCTCACCGGAAGACGATACGAAAATGAGGGGTGGCTTTACGGCCCCAATGTTTTCCTTCCGCAAGGACGCAGCCAGCTCGGTGATAGCAGCGCCTCGCCCATGAACAACTCCGATCGGTGGAGCGGGCAAGGCGCATTAAGATGGAACATTCTGAGCCCATTAACTCTCAGGATCGATTTTCTGGGAAGCTCCGGCACTATGCGCTCCTACAATCATATTTATCGATTTAATTCCAATGGCATGAGAGACTCTACCCGTTACGGTGCAACTGTAATTGCCAAGTTGGCACACGTTTTAAGCGGAAGAATGTTTTATGAAGCTACGTTCTCCTACAAAACGAACACCGAAGAATCGAAATTGTACGATGATCCGTTCGACGCACGCTACGTACATCCTGATTCTCTGACGGCCGGCACGAATGAGTTTTTCAAAGCGGGCACCGACCTCTTTCGTTCGAGCCGATCGACGAAAAGCATTATTGGCAAGTTTGATTTCACGAACCAGGTCGGCCGCCGGCATCAACTCAAAACAGGCGTTGAGATCCAAAGGGACCAGATCGATTTTGAGAACTTGACGCTAGTGGCGACAGAAGATGAGAATGGCCAACAGATCGTACCGTTTCAACCCGAAATCCTGCCTACTTCCACACCCAATCACAGTTTGTTCAAGAGAGAACCCGAACGGTTCGCAGTTTATATTCAGGACAAAATCGAATATGAAAATGTCATCATCAACGCTGGCTTGCGTTTCGACTATTTTAATTCCAATGGCCGCATTCCGGCTGATCCGCAAGATCCAAATATCTACACTCCTCTGAGATTAAGCCACATTTACAAAGACGTGGACGGGGACGGGCTTATCGCTCTTGACGAGCAACTGGAGGAGAACAGGTATTCGCTCGAAGAAAGGGAATCGTTTTGGTATCGCGACGCAGAGGCCAAGACGTTGTTGAGCCCGAGAGTCGGAGTGGCGTATCCCATCACGGATAGAGGGGTCATTCACTTTTCCTATGGAATATTTCAACAGATACCCGAATACGGCCTGCTGTTCAACGGCGATGAGCTGAAATTGACCGAAGGCCAGGGCATTGCCGGGCCTTTTGGAAATCCGGATTTGAATCCGCAGCAAACGACCATGTACGAATTGGGCCTTAAACAGCAAATCTCAGAGCATATCGGCGTTGACATTACCGGCTACTATCGCGATATCCGCGATTGGATTTCTTCCAGCCCGCCGATTCCCACCTATTCTGCCGGTGTCACTTATTCAAAAGCAATCAATCGCGATTATGCGAACGTCAAGGGACTTACGCTGACCATAACGCGGCGGTTGGCCAATCTTTACGCGTTTGATCTGGATTATACCTATCAAGTCGTGCAAGGAACGAATTCCAGCCCCGAGGATGAGTATTTTGCGCTCACCACCGGTGCACCACCAACGATACAGTTAGCCCCGCTCAATTGGGACCAGCGACACGCATTCAATTTGAACGCCTTCATCGGGCGAAAGAGCTGGGGAGGCAACGTCATTGCGCGTTTCAATTCCGGGCAGCCCTATACCCCAGAGGTTTTGTCCGGGACCTTGACCGGTCAAAATGTGATATCCGGGCTGCCTACCAATTCCCGGCGCAAATCCAATCTCTTGACCGTGGATCTGAATGCCTTCAAGAATTTCACCGTGCAAAAGTTGAATTTTGAATTTTTTATGCGCGTACACAATCTGTTCGACGCCAAAAATCCGCTGACGGTCTGGGCCGATACCGGCCAGGCAGATTATACCGCGCGCGAAAGCCTGGCCGAAGGACAGACAGCAGACCCCTCGTGGTTCGTTCGGCCGGATTTCTATTCGGAGCCGCGAAAAATTCAATTGGGTACGCAAATCAGTTTTTAGTAAGCATTCGGCTCAAAGAAAAAAGTCATATGAAGAGAATTTTGCTTGTTTTCTGCCTCGTGGGATTGCTGATAAACATCGGATATACCCAACCCGCCCAACACGTCCCCTCCGATCATAGAGGCGATCTGATCTATCGGGCATTTTCGAACATCGACGGCAACAACGTCCGGACTTCGATTTTCAATTCCGGCTACAGCGGGGCGCCGCGGGAGACGCCGGAATCCGTGAACTATGAATGGCCCAAGAACACCGGGCGGATCTATGTGTCGATCGTCGGCATGTGGATCGGCGGCGAGGTCAAGGATGCCTCGGGCAACCTGATTCCCATGGTCGATCTGTTTGCGTGGCGCACGAGCCCCGACGGCAGAGCGTGGACCATGGAGCCCGTACCGGGCTTTTTGAATCCGGACATCGAACCGAAACGAATCGCCAAAAGCGATGACCCACAAACCTGGCCGCCGGCCTCGCAGAGCGGCTGGCGCGATAAGCGGGAGGATCCGGTCGATCCCGGCTGGGTGGGCTCGTGGAACGGCTTCTTCGGCAAAAATGTGTTCAATGCGGATCAGGAATTGTTCTATCGCGCCTCTGACGACCTCTACAGTCGCTTCAATTATCAGCCGGACACGACCGATCCATCCCGCCGGGGCTTGGGTTTGCTGATGGACGTTCGCGCCCTGGCATGGACACAAGTGTTGATCAATGACGCGATTTTCTTTATTCACGACGTCAAAAACGATGGTACCAAGCGCATTCCCAAAACCTCCTTTCTGGTCTTTCTCGCGGATTATGTCGGCGGTGACGGCACCGATGACCAGCCCTTTATTGATCTGCAGTCGGACGTTGCGTTTATGACAGATGCCGATCGCGTCGGCACCAATCCCTTCGGCGGCGAGCCCGTTGGCGTAGCCGCCATCAAGTATCTGGAAACCCCCGGCAATCAAGTGGATGGCATCGATAATGACGGCGATGCAGATTCCCACCCGGAATTATTGGGCATGATCGAGGGCGACGCCGAGGCCTTGCTGCCCCATTTTACCGACAATGATTTCACGCCCAGAAGCCTCCGGCCCGGCGACAAGATCGTGCTGATCGATTTGGAGACGTTCGAGCGACGGATTACGCTGTATCCACAAAATGGCGGAACCGTCGTCAGTTTGGGCCAGGAGATCAACCTGCCCATGGAGGGCGTCGTACTGGTGGAAGACACCTCCGCAAATTTGCTGGACGATGATTTGGACGGGTTGATCGACGAATCTTTTGCGCTCCATCGCTTGCGCTACGATGAAATTCGCCAAATCGAAGGGCCGGTGCGATACGTGAACTATCTTGCGTTCGCCTCCGGAGATACCTTGAAACGTGGTTTTGTGGTGCCTGGTAGAAACGCTCTACCCTCCTTTAGTTCCGTCGCACCGATGATCGATGAGTCACGCGACGATGGCTTTGATAATGACCGCGACTGGAATTCTTCGAACGACGACCTGGGGCTGGATGGCGTGAAGGACAGTGGAGATCCCGGCGAGGCGGATGGCCTGGCCTCCACCGGCGCAGGCACGGAGTTTCCCGGCGAACCCAATATCGACAAAACGGACGTCTCAGAGACCGATTTGATCGGCCTGACTTCCGCCGTTCAAATCCCGGTCGGTGATATCTCTTATAACACGACGCCCGATCGCTACATCTGGGATACTTTTATGACTCCCGGCCGTTTTGATCTGCCCCGGCCGACGGGAGAATTCGATACCTTTGTGGCCTCCGGTTTTTTTCCGATGGAACCGGGACAACGGCAGCGCATGGCCATCGCCGTTGCCATGTCCGGCGGAGGCCAAACTGTCGATGAAGATCTCCGAAGCGTTTCCGATAAACTTACGAACGCTCGCAAAGCCTACGAAGCTGATTATCAATTTGCCAAAGCGCCCACCCAATTGACGCTTACCGCGGTGCCGGGAGATGGCAAAGTGACGCTGTACTGGGATGAGGTTGCCGAATATTCCGTCGATCGCTACCTGGCCGATATCGGCGGGCCGGCGCAGGATTTCGAAGGCTATCGCATCTATCGCGCCACCGATCCCGCTTTTTTGGATGCAAAACTAATCACCGACGGCTTCGGGGTGGCGCGATTGTACAAGCCGATCGCACAGTTCGACTTGAAAGACGGCATCAAGGGCTTCGATCCGATTGGATTCAACGGCGTGCAGTTTTACCTGGGAGACGACACCGGACTTGCTCATTCCTACGTAGATAATGGCGTCGTAAATGGCCAGCGCTATTTTTATGCCGTCACCGCTTATGATTTTGGCTATGCTCCCGCCAATATTGCTCCGACTGAAACGCCGATCAGTATTGACGTTGATTTGCAAGGCAGCATAAGAACCGGAACCAACGTCGCCGTGGTCAGGCCGCGAGCGAGCGCGGCCGGTTATCTTCCGCCGGAGGTGCAAAAATTCGAGCATACGAGCGGCAGCTCCACGGGAGGGATTGCGATCGGCGTTATCGATCCCGCCGCCATCAAGCACGGTCACGTTTATGAAATCACATTTGAAGACACGCTGATCGCCGGCAGTGCTACGGATACGCTCACCACCAAGAACTTCTCTGTTCGCGATCTGACCGCCGGCGTCGTGCGCATCGACAAGAGCACGCTTCTGGCTGCTGACGACGAGATTCCGGTTTTTGACGGCGTCCAGCTGACGCTGCAAAATGAGCTCACGGTTGCACTCGATGCCGTAAGATCCGGTTGGAATAAAGGGGAAGTCTTCCCGTTTGTGTTCTCTCCCGTCACCTTCATCGGCGTACAAGGCGAAAAGCGCCCCAATGATTATCAGCTCATCATTGGCCAACCCGGAACGAGCACTTCGAAGGACACCTCGATTGGTTTCTTCAGACTGCCCGCCAAGGCCGTCAATTTCAAGATCAGGAATTTTGTCGCGAATGAAGACGTGGTCTTCGCCTTCTCTGAAATGCACGGCAGGGATGGCGGATTTTCCGTCGATCCAACCGACGCCGACAATACGGACGTCATCCTGTTGCTGGAAAAAAACGCCGAAGGCAGACTGGTTTACACCTGGCAAATTTACATGAACCTCAAACCCAATGGCCGGAACCCGCAGGAGGGTGACACCCTCAATGTTTTTCTGAAGAAGCCGTTTCTTTCGCAGGACATTTATCATTTCCAAATGAAAGGCGCAAGTATTGCCAAGGAGCTGGCGCAGCAGGAGATGAAGGATATTCGCGTAGTCCCTAATCCATATGTCGCCGCGGTCGCGTGGGAGCCTCAGAACACTTACAACAGCGGGCGCGGGCCGCGTGAAATCCATTTTATCAATCTGCCGCAGAAGTGCACCATCCGCATCTACAACGTGAGCGGCACGCTCATCGACAAGCTCGAGCATGATTCAACCGTTGATAACGGCACGGAGATTTGGGACGTCATGAGCAAAGAAAATTTGGATATCTCATATGGCCTGTACATTTATCACGTCGAAGCTCCCGGCGTCGGCGAAAAAACCGGGACGTTTGCTATTATAAAGTAAAGGAACCACAAATAAGCAAAAGTTAATGTCTTTTTCAACACAGAGAAATAGAGCACTTGGTAGGCTCGGCACCCGCACCTGAAATCGACATTGTGCCCAAATCAACCAAGATCCCGGGATGATATTTCAGGTTTTCGGATAGGCACTAAGTTTAAGCAGAGCTCTTCTTTGCGATCCTTTGCGATGCTCTGCGTGATAAATTCCCAATGCGCAGAATTTATCTCTCACGCAAAGAATACGCAGAGATTACGCAAAGATTTTCCTTGCGAGCCATTACGACCTTGTCCAGCCCTTGCGGGATGAATGTTCTTACATTGCTTGGTCCTTGGAAGGCTTCGCATATTCATTGCATGAGCTAATCTTTTTGGCTGCGGTTTATCCGCGTTGGCTTTTGAAGTTATAATACCAGACAATGTACGCATTATTCTCATAGCGATGAAGGTGAATCAAATGATGAAAAAAATAGCAACTCCCGGGCTTTTGATTGCGCTCATGCTGATTGGCCTGGCTTCCCGCGTTCATGGCCAGGAAGTCAAGCAAGTCGGCACTTCTGCCGCGACGTTTCTGCGCATCCCGGTAGGCGCAAGAGGCATCGCTATGGGCAGCGCCTTTACGGCCATTGCCGGCGATGGTTCCGCGATGTTTTGGAATCCGGGAAACATTGCCAATCAATCGAAAAGAACGTTGTTTGTCCATCATTCGCCGTGGCTTCCCGGCCTTGGATTCTATTATGCCGGTTTCTCCTTGCCAATGGCGGATTTGGGGGTTTTCGGAATCAACGTGATCACTTTGAAATCAGATGAGATGGACATCACCACGCCGGTGGCGCCCATGGGAACGGGCGAGACTTTTACCGCGACCAGCACCGCCGTGGGCATTGCTTTCGCGCGGCGTTTGACGGATCGTTTTGCCATTGGTGCAAATTTCAAGTATGTCAACGAAAGAATCTTCCACAGCAACGCGACAGCCTTTGCTTTTGATTTGGGCACGGTGTTCATGACGCCGTTTCGGGACGTTCGCTTTGGCGTCAGCGTTTCCAATATCGGCACCAAGATGCAGATGAATGGCGAGGACTTGAATAGCTACGTGGACGTCGCTCCCTCCCAGGGCGGAAACAACGACAACATTGTCGCGGCATTAAAAACGGACCCGTTTGATTTGCCGATCATCATGCGTCTCGGGCTTTCCTGGGATTTGCGGCTGCCGGAAGGAACGCGCGTGACGTTTGCGTGTGACGGGGTGAATCCGAATGACAATGCGCAGAGCCTAAATGTGGGGGTGGAATTTGTTGCATTCCAAGAGTCACTGGCGCTACGCGGAGGCTATAACGAGCTCCTGCTCGCGGACAGTGAAAGAGGACTGACTTTGGGTGCAGGTTTGAAAGTTCCTGCCGTAGGGGGTGTTGAGTTAGCGCTTGGTTATGCCTACGAGGATTTCAAGTATTTGGGCGGGGTCAATCATATTTCTGTGGAGATAGAGTTCTAACCACAATCGTTGATTGTTGGTGTAGAACCGCATTAAGTACACGATTTCAGAATTACGATGACGAATTTATGGGAATTGTCATTTGTTATTATTGCGCAAGAACCGGGGTGAATCCCTGGCTTACAACAAGAATCATGCTTTAGTCGTTTATCCCTGCGGAGTAAGAACTTAATGCTCGCTGATCTTGCAAATTACGACACAACCGGGC
>JBOHQX010000135.1:0-15584 GCA_050732395.1 bacterium | reverse complement strand
AAATTTCCCACGGATTGAAGAATCCCACCGATGAAGCTATGATCTGTGGGGTTCTTCAATCCGCGGGTAAAATTTGATGCTGCACGAAGTGCTTCAGCTTTCAGCTTGTCTGAAAGGCTGGTGTAGGATATAACAGAATTGTTGAATGATGCAATTCCTTGTTTTCATGCCGGGCATTTCACTTGACCTCGTGATCAAAAGATGCCCGGCTTACTCCTTGTACTCTCGCCTCAAAAACTCAATCAAAGCCGCAGAGGCACGTTCATCGTTAAAGGCGCGCAGGGCGATGAGCGCGCGGCTGCGCACTTCGCGATTGGCGTCGCTTTTCGCCGCCTCGATCAGCGGCGTGATGGCACGGCCGTCCTGCGAATCTTCCAGAATCTTGACCGCACGCAGGCGCAGATTGGCGTCGGGATCGTTGCGCAGCACTTCAATCAACGCGGGCACGGCTTCCGCGCTGCCCATGTTCTCCAAAGCCCGCAACGCGCGCAACCGCACGTTGGGGTCCTCGTCCTTGGCCAGCACCTGGGTCAAGGTTTTCACCGCGCGCGGGTCTTCCAAATCCTCGAGAATGCTCAGGGCGCGCAGCCGCAGATTGGCATCCTTCTCCTTGTCGAGCACTTCCAGCATCGCGGGCACGCTGCGGCTGGAGCCGAGATCTTCCAGAATGTGCAGCACGCGCAGCTTGAGGTCGAGATTCTGCTCGGTAGACAACAATTGCAGGAGGGTGTCTATGATCTGCTCGGCCGAGCCTTCGCTCCGATGGTTCTCCAAAGCGTACAACGCGCGCAACTTCAAATCGGGATCGGATTCGGTCCTGAGCAACTGCAGCAGCGCCGGCACGGCGCGGGGGTCGTTCTGATCTTCCAAAATGTAGAGTGCGCGCAACCGCAGGTCGCGGTTTTCTTCTTTTTTGTTCAACAATTGAATCAGAGCCGGCACGATGCGCTCGTCGCCCGAGTCTTCGAGAGCGTAAATAGCGCGCAGGCGGAGATTGGGGTCGGGGTCATTCTGCAAAACCTCCAGCAAGGCCGGAACCGCTTCCGCGCTTTTCATTTCCTCGAGCACGTACAGCGCGCGCAAGCGCAAGTCGTTGTCTTTCTCTTTGTGCAATACTTCCAGCAAAACCGGCAGCGAGCGCTCATCGTGAACGTTTTCGAGGTAATACAACGCGCGCAGCTTGAGGTCTTTGTTCTCTTCGGTTTTCAATGCCTGCAGCACCGCGGGCATGGCTTCCGGCGCCTCGAAATCCTCCAAAATCATCATCGCCCGCAAGCGTATCGCCGGATCGGTTTCCTTGTTCAGAATGTCGATCAGCAACGGGATGGCCTTGCGATCCTTCAAATCGCCCAACGCAATCAGCGCCTGCAGCCGCGCCAGACGAGATTCTTTTTCCAGGCCTTCGTCGACATAGCGCTTGTATTCACTCTTGCCCTGCGCCGCGAGATCGCGCGCCAGCTCCACCATTTCCGCTTCGGCGTCATCCGTCCACGAGCTTTTGGGCTGTTCGCGCACCAGGGCTTCATACTGGCGAAATGCCTCCTCTGCTTTACCCGGCTGTTTTTTGAAACAATACGCGATCCAGAATTGTGCATCATCCGCATACGGGCTATTGGGAAATTGCTGGCGCAGCTTGCGAAAAACTTCGATAGCCTCCTGCCATTTACTCTCATTGCGCAAGCGCTTGCCGTCTTCGAACAGCTTCAAATCCTCGCCGGTTCCCGGCCCGGCTTCGAATGCCCCGGCAAAATCCAGATTATCAGTCTCCAATTGCGCCAGTACGGCAGGCTGGCCAGCGCTTCTTTCCAGCCGTGATATTTCTGCCAACGGGGCACTGTCATAATCCTCCTGCGCGAAGACGACGTTGCTTCCACATCCATAGATCGTGCCAAAGCCAATGATGCACCAGAACAGTTTTTTCATACCTTCCATCTTTGTTGAACTCCCGGGCGATTATATGACAGTTTTATCGAGTGGGCGGCGTTCGGGCGGCGACTCTCGTTGCGGTAAGCGCTGGCGTTCCAGGGCTTTGAGATCGACGATTTCAATCTTGATCAAAAGATCTTTTTGCCGAATGGCGGCGCGCAATAATTCCACTTCTTCGCGCTCCGGCGCGTCGGCCAAATTCGCCAGATCGAGGAGAACGGGCTCCAATTGTTCCATGAAATTTTTCAGCAGCGCGACGTCCTCTTGTTTCAAGTCCGCCTTGAGTGTCACCGTTTGCTCGAGCAAACGCTGCGAAGCTCGCCGGAGATCGCTCAGATCGAGGGTCTGATCTTCGCTGGTGCCGTTTTTCACTTCCAAAAGCAGCAGCCGGGTATCTTCCAAATAATTCACCATCTGTTGTTCCAGGCCGGCACTGACGAATTGATTCTGGGCGGCTTGCGCAGAGGGGCTGCGCGGAGGCGCGGTCGCGGCAAAGGTCGTATCTCGCGTCGCGGGCGTATTCGTGGCGATCATTTGTTCCTGGCTCAAATTGAGAACAAAAGGCAAGCCGAGGGCAGCCAGCGCCAACACCGCGAAGCCGGCGCGCACCAGATATAACGCGCGAGGTGTTTGCGGAGCATAAAGCTCCAGGAAACGCCGCCACCATGCGCCAAATGGCGCCAGCCTTGCTGGCCGGCCGGCGTGCTCAAGGCGCGCGGCGATGCCATACCACAGCGTGGCGGGAGGCTCGAGGGACGGCAGCCTGTGCTTGAGCAAATCCGCACCGCCTTGAAAATCCTGCCATATTTTCGTGCAACGCACACAGGTGATCATGTGTTCTTCGGCCAATCGCCATTGCGAGGCCGTGGCCTCGCCGTCCAGCCGCGCGGACAGAATCAATTCGAGCTCGTGGCAATTCATTTTCATAGAAACTCAAGCTTGCTGCGCTTTCAAATACGGTCCCAATTTCTCACTCATGATCGCGCGGGCGCGAAACACGCGCGATTTGACGTTGTTCTCCGAACAGCCCAGCATCTCGGCAACTTCCTTGTACGAATATTCCTCCAGCACGCCCAAAATAAAGGCAGCGCGATTGACTTCGGGCACGGCGTTGAGCGCTGTTTGCAGCAAATCATCCAACTCGCGATCTGCGATGTCGCGTTCGGGATTGTGCTGATGCACCGGCACCATCACCTCCTGCGCATGTATCTCGTCGGAGTCAGGGAGTGCCTGCCACTTGCGCTTGCGATGCTTGCGCGTGTAGTTGAAAGCTTCGTGCTTGGCGATGCTGAACAGCCAGGTTGTAAAATAACGGGTTTCTCTCAATGATGCCAGCTTGTAATAGAGCTTCACGAATACTTCTTGTACCACGTCCTCGGCATCCTGCGGCTGGCCGATCATACGGGCGACGAAATTGTAAACCGGCGTTTTGTAAAGCTCGAACAATTTCCGAAACGCCTCCGGCTGCCTCTGGCGCGCCTGCTCGATGAGAGCGTAATCTGGAGCGGCTGGCTTCAAACGCAATTCCCAAACTTGGTCAAAGTGACAGTCACCTCTACAAGGTGAGACACAAGATGGCGGAAAAGGTTACACGGCGAACTGAAATGGAGTGTTGGATTAATGGATATCTGGATTGCTGGATAAATAGTTGATTCGGTCAATGCGGACGAACACTCCACCAATCCATCAACCCACCGATCTGCCAATCCAATAATCCAACAATCCACCACCCCTCAATCCCTCAACCCCGGCTCAACATAAGTGCCATACTTCGTCGCGCGGCCCAGGCGCCAGAAATAATCATATAGAGTGCGTGAGATTTCCTTCATCGCATTCTCGGCCTCGTTTTCGACGGCATAGTTTTCCATGATGGTGACGATGTACGGGCGCTCGCTGAAATAAACAATCGCCCATTCCGTCGACACGCCGGCAATGCCTCCGGGTTTGAACGCAACCGGAATATCGGCATCGGCGGGCAACGCGGCGCTAACGCTGCCCGGTTTGGGTATTTTGAGAATGTCCAGAATCTCATCGCAAATCGCGCGGTTGATGAACTCACCCTGGTAGAGGATTTCCATGATACGCGCGGCCTCGGCAGGTGTGGAAAGGTTTTCCTCGCCCCGCGCGGAGGCAGCCGGATTGATCATGCGGCGTTGCACGCGCGTTTGTTGCAAGCCAAGTTGCCGCAGCGTTTGATTGATGTTTTCCATGCCCACCAAATCGATGAGCATATTGGTCGCAGTATTGTCGCTGAGCACGATCATGAGAACGCCAAGATCGCGAATGCTGAGCTGTGAGGTGCCATCGCCCAGGAATTGCAACGCGCCACTCCCTCCCACTTGATACTTCCCGCTCACGGGACGCAAATCCGTGAGCTTGAATTTCCCCGTCTGCGCTTGTTTGAACACTTCCATTAAAACCGGAATCTTGATGGCGCTGCCTTGGGGGAAGAGCATATTCTCATGGAGCCCAAAGCGATCGCCGTTTTTCAAGTCGATCACGGCGATTCCCATCGCACCACGAACTCCATTGGCAATTTCTTGGAGCCGTGCCTCGGTTTTGACACGCACGAGCTGCACATTTTCGGGTTGGGCGAATGAGAGGGATTGAGCGAGGCAAAACATCATAACCGTCAAGGCGAGATTGCACATCTTTCGCTCCAGTTGTGAGGTTCTTGGCACAGTTTAGGCAGGGCTAGCGCGAACGAACACTGAAGGGGCCTTGAAGCCCGCAACCAGAAGGGTTTTCCAACGGATGGAAGAGCGACCAACGGATTTTGTTTTTCCGTTGGTCGTTTTTGCATCCGTTGGCTATAAAAATACTAACCAGAGGCTCTTCAGCACATCTCGATAATTTCGAATAGGCATGTGGGCGGATGCTTCACTGATTGCCGGCGGGGCGCTCGGGAATGGCAGCCACCTCACATTTGCACCTGAATCGGGGCGGCCAGCTCGAATTTGCCCCAAGCGATGCGCAGGCTGACCTCTTGCGGCTTTTCTTTTGCGCTGGTCAAGGCGATGCTCAATCTTTCATTCGCCGCAGTCACCGTCTTAAAATCCAGCGGCACCTTGAATGCAGCCGTGGCTTTTTCGATTTGCGAGGCATCGATGCGGGCGCTGCGTACTTTGGCCGTCTCGTAAAAAACCAGGCTCCACTTGGCGCCATCGGCGGAGCGCTCCGCGCCGAGATAATACGCGCCGGGAGCGACGTCTTTGCCAGCGACTTTCAAAGCAAGATCGGTGGAAAGCGTCGTCCAGAAATCCTTGCCCAAACGCCAGACCTTGCCGCTGGTCATCGCGTCGAATTGCTTGGGATCGTCATATTCCGGACGCCAGACCGGGCGGCCATGATGAATAACGAGCTGGCCGGCAGCGGCATTTTTCGCGCCATCCCAGTATAGTATACGGGTTTCGCCGCGGTCTTCGATCTTATCGGTGAAAGCTTGAATACTCGATTTTTGGTCCTGCGCAAGCGAAACGGATGCAACGGTGAAAATACCGGCGAAAAATACCTCGCGAAACTTCATTTCAACCTCCTTGATGCAATATGAAAATCTATTCCGGCCTTGTGCCCAGCGCTTGGGAAAATGCTTTCAGCATGACCTCCCTGGCGCCGGCGTTGACTCAACGTTGTAGTAATAGTTATCAATTGAAAAACAAAAGCGCAGAGTGGAAACCCTGCGCTTTGGAAATTGTGCAATAAAGAACCTGCGCACAAGAGCGAATTCACGAATGGTTATTGGCCGCTGCGATAAACGGTAATTCCCCAATGGGCCGGATCATGCGGCGGGCTGTCGTTCCAATGGCGCGAAGAATGCGAGCCGTCGGATTTGTAGTGCAAAGCATACTCGCCGGCTTTGAGAGAAATGGTGTCATCGAGCATGCGGTTCTTGCGGCCGCCGCCGGCGTGTTCAGTCATACGGTACGTCATTTCCCACAGCACGCGACCGGAGCGCGCGTCTTCTATCCACCCGTAATCGAACATCTCGCCATCCCGGCCCTCGCCCACGGCATAAATGCGCACGTCACTGTTTTCGGTTAGACGAAAGTCCATCTGGCGATGCTGGTCATCGCGCACGCCCGTGATTTGCGCAATAACGCCGGTGTCATTTTTTTCTTCATAAGCCGCTATCGCCTCCGCCGGTGAAGCTTCCTCGGCGGTCATCAGCGTCAAGCCCCAATGTTCCTGATCGATCGGCGGTGAGGTGTTCCAATCGCGGAAAGAATGTGAGCCGTCGCTCACGTAATGGGCCACGTAATTTCCCGCCGCCAAACGCAACGTGCCATCAAACAAACGGTTCTTCTCGCCGCCGCCGGCGTGCTCGGTTTTGTAATACTCCATCTCCCAGACTTTTTTGCGCGTTTTGGCGTCGACGATCCAGGCGTAGTCGAACATCTCCCCTTCGCGGCCTTCGCCCAATGCATAAATGCGAACGCCGGTGGGTTTTTTCAAAGAAAATCCTTCAGAAAGAAACTCATCGTCACGTACGCGGGTGATTTGCAGGAAAACGTTCTGAGCGGGAACGTCCTCGTATTCGAACGTGCGTACGTGCTTCTTCATGGCCGCATCCTTCACGGCGATCGTTAGACCCCAAAACTCCGGATCGTACGGTGGCGTGGCGTTCCAGCGGCGATGGGAGTGCGAGTCGTCCGTCACCCAAAACGCGGCATAATCTCCGGCGGGCAGTTTTATCGTTGCGCGAACCAGTCGATTCTTTTCAGCGCCGCCTGCCCGCTGTGAATCACGATAGTCGAATTTCCACACCTTTTCGCGGGTTTTAGTGTCGATGATCCAGCCGTAATCAAATTCTTCGTCATAGCGCGCCTCGCCGGTCGCGCGGATTTCGAGCTCGAGCGGCTGGTCGAGAGTGAAGCCCTGCTTTTTGTAATCGTCATCCCACAAAGACGCCATGCTGACAAAGGCCGGGTCTTGCCTCGCCTTGGCGAAGGCTTCGAGCTGTCTATCATCCAACACCTGCCCGCGGCCGCGAACGACGATGCCGAGGTCTTTGGTTTTTCCGCGGTCCATTCTTTCGCCCTCGTCCCAGCGGCCGTCAAAGAACAATTCGTCCACCAGATTTCCCACCGCTTCGCCGAGCCCGCTGATGCTGTGACCGCCCTCATAAAAATAATATGAGAAGAAAGAATAATATACTGCATAATCGCCGGCGGGCAGATGGACGTCGTCCTCGAACTTACTGAAATAACGGCCGTAAGACTGCGTATTGGATTCAGTCAGCTCCCACGCCAATGCGCGCGTGCGCGCATTCAATATCCACGCCGAAGCCACAGGCGGTCGCCGGCTGCTCGATCTGAAACCTACGGCCTTAATCGCGATTTTCTGATCGCTCGCGAGTGAGAATCCTTTGACCTCCACGGCTTGCGGCCGGAGGTCGTGCAGATCAACGAGGATTTGCTCCTGCGCCATGACGGAACCGGCAGCCAGCAACCACAGCATGCTCGGACAGGCGAACAAACGTTTCATATGATGAGTCTCCTCCGTGGCATTTAAACGCGCACAGGGTGGGGTGGGTGATTCATGCATCACAACAATACGGAAAGGAATCGTTTAAGCATGTTCAGGAGTGAGTGCACATACGAATGAGGGGGTTACAAGGTTGCAAGGTTTTTTGAGCCCGTTGGCCGTTTTTCTTCCCGCTGGGCACGATCCTGGCACCATTCACAAATTATACTTGTGAATCTTGTACCGCATCGTGCGCAGGCTAATCCCCAGTTTCTTCGCCGCTTCGGATTTGTTGCCGCCGGCGCGGCGAATGGCATCTTCCAGCACCATTTTTTCCGCCGCCTCCATTTTTTCGCGATAGGTCGGTCCCGCGCCGATAAAAGTGTTGGCCGTGGCTGGAGTCTTGTGGCGCAAGGTCACAGTAAACGGCAGATGCTCCGCCAATATCACATCGCCTTCGCCCAGCACGATGGCGTTTTCGATCGCGTTTTCCAATTCCCGCACGTTGCCCGGCCAGTGATAAACCGCGCACATGTGCAGCGCCTCTTCGGACATGCCGGCAATATGTTTGTCGTTTGCGGTGCTGTAACGTTTTATGAAATAATCAGTCAAGATCGGAATATCATCCAAACGCTCGCGCAGCGGCGGCAGAAAAATGGGGATGACATTCAGACGATAATACAAATCTTCGCGAAAATAATGGTCCAGGATCGCTTTTTCCAAATCGCGGTTGGTGGCGGTGATCACGCGCACGTCGACTTTGATGGACTCGGTGCTCCCGAGCCGGGTGAACTCCTTTTCCTGCAACAGGCGCAGAAGCTTGGTTTGCACGCTGCCGGAGATTTCGCCTATTTCATCCAAAAAAATCGTGCCGCCGTCGGCCATTTCCACACGCCCCTTTTTGCGGCTGGTGGCGCCGGTAAAAGCGCCCTTTTCATAGCCGAACAATTCGCTTTCAAGCAAAGTTTCGGGAAAGGCGCTGCAACTGATTTCGATCAACGGCTTGCCGGCGCGGGCGCTGTTGTAATGAATCGCGCGGCACACCAGCTCTTTGCCGGTGCCACTCTCGCCGCGAATCAAGACCGTTGCTTGGCTCTGCGAAACCTTGGCGATGGATTTGTAAACTTGTTGCATCGCGGCGCTCTGGCCGATGATGCCTTCGAAGCGGTAATTCTTTTGCAGACGATCCTTGAGCTCGCGATTCTCGCGCTGCAAGTTTTGCTCTTGCGCTGCCTTCTTCAAAATCACGAACAATTCATCAAGATTCAGCGGCTTGGTGAGATATTCATACACCCCGCGCTTCATCGCTTCCACGGCTTCTTTGACCGAGCTGAACGCCGTCATTACGATCGTGCGCATATCCGGCGCCCAATTCCGGCTGGCTTCGTAAAGCTGCAAGCCGTCGAAATCGGGCATCTTCAAATCGGTCAGCAGGATGTCATACGTCTCCCGCTCGATGGCACGCAATGCATCCTTGCCGCTGTCGACTCCTTTGACTTCATAACCTTCTTCCTGCAAAATTTCTACCAGGCCAGAAAGCGTGTTGCGGTCGTCTTCCGCGATCAGAATCTTCGCCATCTTACTTCATTCCTGCAAGCTGTGCATGATGGGTGCGCTGCATGGCCGCCAGTCCCGCGCCCAGTTCAGTTTTACACCCCAGATTGAGCAACGCCAATTCCAATGCCGACATCAGCGCGATCATGTCGAGATGATCATAATCTCCCATGTGGGTCACGCGGAAAATTTTTCCTTTCAAATGCCCCTGTCCTCCCGCAATCGTGACGCCAAATGCTTCACGCAAGGTTTTCACCAATTCTTTTCCGTCGAGGCCGTGCGGCGCCTTTACTGCGGTCAACGCGTGGGAGGGGTGTTGCGGAAAAATTTCCAAACGCAAGGCTTGCATCCCGGCGCGCGTCGCCAGCGCCAAACGTTCGTAATGTTTCCAGTAATGTTCAAGTCCATTTTGACGAATGTGGCGCAAGGATTCGGCCAGTCCCAATATCGCTGGAATGGCAGGCGTCCAGGCCGTATTGCCTTCGCGAGCCGCCTCCCGTGCCGCCGCAAAGTCAAAGTAATATCGCGGCAGATTGACGAGCCGGTGCCGTTGCCACGCACGCGGGCTGAGCGCGACGAAGGCGAGGCCCGGTGGCGACATCGCCCCTTTCTGCGACCCGGACACGCAGGCGTCAATTAGCCAATCATCAAAATAAAACGGCAACACGCCGACCGAAGTGATGCCATCGACGATGAACAGGGCCTCGGAATGCGCACGCACGATTTCTGCCACCGCCTTGACGTCCGTCAGTGCGCCGGTGGAGGTCTCGCTGTGCGTGCAGAACACGGCTTTGGTGGCGGGAATGAGTTGCAAAAGCTTCTTTAATTCTTCGAGATCGGGCGATTTTCCCCATTCGACCTTCATCGCCGAGACTTCCAGGCCAAAGGCGCGGGAAATTTCCGACCAGCGTTCGCCGAACTTGCCGCCTTCGATCGTCACTACGCGATCACCGCGCGAAAGCAAATTCGCGACGCATGCTTCCATGCCACCGGAGCCTGAACACGTGAAGACGAGCACCTCTTGCTGGGTTTGAAAAAAATATTTGAGATGGTTGAGGGTTTCCAGAAAGATCTTTTTGAATTCCGGGCCGCGGTGATAGGGCATGGAGCGTGCAGTCGCCGCGCGCACGGACTCGGGAATTTCTGTCGGTCCAGGTGTGAATAGACGAGAGCGCATGGGTGATTTGTCTTTTCGGTTGTTGACAACTTCAATACGGTATGTCATTCAGGCGGAATGACATATGTTAGTGCTGCTGCAAGAGCTCTATGATTGCCTTCCACAACTCGTTGCTGCCGTAGCCGGTGTGTGCGGAGAAAAAAAGCACTTTCTTTAGGGGAAGATGGGAAACCGCGGCAGCGATTTGCCGCGACATGTCGGCACGGGCTTTATTCGAAAGTTTATCCGCTTTTGTTGCCACCAAAATAACCGGCAGCTCGAGCGCCGCCAGCCACGTCAGCAACTCCAGGTCGCTGTCCATCGGCCCGTGGCGGCTGTCGATGATCGAAATCGCGCCTGCGAGCCGGGAAGTCTTTTCAAAAAAACTTTCGATCAACCGGCGCCAGCTTTCGCGCTCGGCCTGCGAGACTTTGGCGTAACCGTAGCCGGGCAAATCGGCAAAATAATATGCCCCGTGCGACGCGCCTCCCGGCGTGATGCGATAAAAATTGATCTGCCGTGTCTTCCCCGGCGTGCCGCTGGTGCGGGCCAGATTTTTACGCTGCAAGAGCGTGTTCAGCAGGCTGGATTTGCCGACGTTCGAGCGCCCGCACACGGCAATGTGCGGCCACGGCTCTTGGGGAAACTGCGACTGTTGGACCGCGCTCACCACGAATTCAGCGGCATGGACTCGCATGATAAACGGCAATCTCTGAATGTGCCATCCCGAGGGGGATTGTGGCATGATATGTCAATCTAGCTCGCGGCCTCCGTTGTTGGGGCACGATTTTGATGAAGCCGCTCTTGCTCCAAATGAAAAAAGCCCGCCGCATTCAAGCGAGCATCAAAATATAGCTACCGGAAAAAACGTAGTCAATTCAAATAATAGAAAAAAGGCCTTGGGGTTGTTTCCGTTTGGAGCGAAGATGAAATCAACGCTCTTATGGTCTCTCTTAATCGAACGTTGCCGACCGTGAATTTTGCTGTAACGCCGGTGAAGATGCGGGGATAGGTGCTCTCATTGCCGGAAACGATGGGGGGAAACGGCTTTGGCTTCTTGAATAATTGCTTAATGAAATCCGCTATTTTAAAGGACTTTTTTGTTGCGGTTTTCTTTTCGTTGCAAAATTAAGGTTCTATGCTTCTGGAGGCGGTCGTCCTCGATCGCAGAGTGACGGCTAGCAGGCATCTGCCGCCCTCAATGAATCGCCGGCGGGCGATCATCCCCACGCGGACGCTGCGATTCAACGCGCCCCTCGTTTTTTGGTTCGACAGAAACCGGCTGCGAGGAGCTGAGCGTTTCCTTCTCGCACAATACCCGCGCCAATACTTCATCGATATGCCGCACCATGATAATCTCGATGCCCTTGCGCAACGGCGCGGGCAGCTCCTTCACGTCATTCGCGTTTTCCGCGGGGATGATGACCTGCTTCAGGCCCAGGCGCTGCGCCGCCAGCATTTTTTCATTCAGGCCGCCGACGCCGATCACCGTGCCGCGCAATGTGATCTCGCCGGTGAGCGCGACGTCGCGGCGCACGGGCTTTTCCGTCAGCGCGGAAATCAATGCTGCCGCCAAAGTGATGCCGGCCGAGGGGCCGTCTTTGGGGATGGAGCCTTCGGGAATATGCAAATGGAGGTCCAGGTCCTTCCAAAACTCGCTGGTGATGCCGAGGCGCTGCGCGTGCGTGCGCGCGTATGAATAAGCCGCGCGCGCGCTTTCCTTCATCACGTCCCCCAGTTTGCCGGTGAGCGTGAGGTTGCCCTTGCCCGGCATCAAGCTGACCTCGATCTCCAAAATATCGCCGCCGTACCGTGTCCACGCCAGGCCCGTCGCCGTACCGATGGAGTAAGCTTCCAACAATGGGCGCTGCGGGTGTTTGGGAATGCCTAGATATTGGGCCGCGTTTGCAGGCGTAATCGTTGTTTTCTTCACGGTTTCGTCTTTGGCCAAACGGTGCGCGATTTTGCGGCAGATGGTGGCCAGCTCGCGCTCCAAATTGCGCACGCCCGCCTCGCGGGTATATTCGCGGATGATTTTGAAAAGTGCGCTCTCGGCAAACTGCAAGGGGAAACTTTGCAGTCCGTGTTCTCCTTTCAGCTTGGGAATGAGAAAGCCCTTGGCAATCTCGATTTTTTCGTGCTCCAAATAGCCGGGCAGGTTGATGATTTCCATGCGGTCCTGCAGAGGCTCGGGAATTTGCGACCGCACGTTCGCCGTGGTGATAAACAGCACGCGGCTCAAATCATAATCGACTTCGAGATAGTGATCGTTGAACACCCGGTTTTGCTCGGGATCCAGAACTTCGAGTAACGCCGCGGCCGGGTCGCCATGAAAATCCATCGTCATTTTGTCGATTTCATCCAGCAAAAAGACCGGATTGACGGATTTTGCGCGCTTCATGCTGCGAATGATCCTTCCCGGCATCGACCCGATGTACGTGCGCCGATGGCCGCGAATTTCGGCTTCATCGCGCACCCCGCCGAGGGACATGCGAACAAAGTTTCTCCCCATCGCGCGCGCGATGGATTTGGCCAGCGAGGTTTTTCCCACGCCCGGCGGGCCGACCAGGCATAAAATCGGCCCCTTTAGCTGTTGCACGAGCTTGAGCACGGCGAGATGCTGGAGGATGCGCTCCTTCGGTTTTTCCAGGCCATAATGATCTTCATCCAAAATCTTTTCCGCTTGTACCAAATCGAGGAGGTCTTCGGTGCGCGTCTGCCAGGGCACCGCCAGCAGCCAATCGAGAAAATTGCGAATGACCGTCGCTTCCGGCGACATCGGCGCGGTGATACGCAGACGCTCGATTTCTTCGTTGGCTTTGTCTTCCGCTTCTTTCGACATCCCCGCCTTTTGAATACGGTCACGCAGCCTCGCGATCTCGTTGTCGGACTCGCCTTCTTCGCCCAACTCTTCCTGAATCGCGCGCATCTGCTCCTGCAGCCAGAAATTTCGCTGGGAGCGTTGCACCCGGCCGCGCACTTTTTCCTCGAGTGAGCGCTCGGCGTCGAGAATTTGTTTCTCGCTTTCCAGCAAATCCGCGAGCGCGTTCAGCTCTTCCAGCACGTCCGGAATCTCGAGGATCTCCTGCTTGATCTTGACTTCACGCTGGATATGCGCGGCAATGAAATCGGCCACGCGCGGCGGACTCGTCAAATTCTCCAGACTGAGCAGAATTTCTTCAGGTAGTTGGCGGCTGAGGCGGACGTAATCACGAAACAAGCCGGTCAAGCGCCGCGTCGCAGCTTGAATTTCGACGCCGTCGTCGAGCAGCTCGGGAATCACTTCGATGCGCACTTGAAAGTGATCCGGCACTTGCAAAAAACGCATGATCCGGCCGCGCACGAGGCCTTCTACCAGGACTTTCATCAGCCCGTTGGGCAGGCGCAACACTTGCAACACGCGAGCGACCACTCCGATACGATACAAATCGTCCTTACCCGGCTCCTCTTTGGCAACGTCTTTCTGCGCCACCAGAAAGATCAACTTGTCGACGAGCATGGCCTCATGCAGCGCGCGCAGGGAAGATTCGCGTCCGATCAATAGCGGATAAAGCATATAGGGAAACAAGATGACGTCTTTCAACGGCACCAGTGGCAGGCGGTTGTTGATGGTAATCTCGACATCGTCGCGGAGGATTTTGTGCATGGAAAGATTTTATCCTGAAATTTAAATTTCTCCCTCGTAGCTGTCATTCAGGAGGAAACTTTTTCAAAACAAGTAAACTGCTCAGACTTCAAAACTTCCCTCCGGAATGGCAGACGTAGAAATAAAAAACGCTCGCCCGATTCGGGCAAGCGTATCAATATAATCAACGGGAGGAATGCAGTCAATTCAAAACTTCAGGCTATCGTACCAATGCCAGTTTTTTCCAATCCTGAAAATTGCCGGCAGAGATTTGATAGAGATAAACCCCGGAGGGCACATCACTACCCGCCTTATCCTTGCCGTTCCAAATGATTTCATGATACCCCGCGGGCATGGGCATGTCAATCAACTTACGCACTTGCCGGCCAACCAGATCAAAAATCTCCAATTGCACAGTCATTCCTTCCGGTAAGCCGAAGCGAATAAGGGTTTGGGGGTTGAAAGGATTGGGATAATTCTGTGCAAGGGAGAAAACTACCGGCAGGGGGAGGTTTTCTTCGTTGGATTGTGGAGCCTCCTTCGTTATACCTTCTTGAACGTAATGCGTATCATAGACACTCTGGCCTAAGCTGGTAACCTTGACCTGTAGCTCCATATCGTTAGGTAGCATGGCACGAGTGTAGTGCGCCGTAGTGGCGGATAATACCACAGTCCAATTGGGATCACCCGCGTTGCGAAAGCTCCACTCGTAGGTGTAGGCACCACTGCCGCCGGAAGGATTGGCGGTCCAGGTACCTTCTTGTTTCCACGGCAATATCGTTGGGCCGGTGATGGTAACAGCCGATTTGCCGTTGATCGTATAATTGAAATTGACACTGGCAGGTGTGGTTGGTTTCCAACCGACCCATTGTTGCATCGGGTATGTCCACACTTCATAGACGTACGTGCGCAGAGTTACGCCCGTTGCCGTCAATGTGCCGGGTACGACTTCACAAAATCCCATGCCAAAATTTGGATTCGAAGATAAGTAGCCACTCGTACCCACGCCTCTTCCCCAAACCGTTGGCGTTTCCGGATAAGTAACAGAAAACGTAATCGTTTTCCGCACTTCGTGGCGCTTGACAAGATAGACGCCATCGCTTAATCCAGGGGTGGAATAAAAAGTCATGGTAAATTGCCCGGTGCTGCTATGATCTGTGCCTCCGCTAGCACTGGGTTGGTACACAGTGTAAGGCGAACGTAAACGATTTAATGCGGCGAGGGCATCTACACGGCCAGCACCATACAAATTATCAAAACCCGGATCGCCTAAATCAACAACGCCAAGTCTGATGATTTGCTCAACATCGTCATTGTACAGACTGGAATTGTACGACAAAAGCAAGGCTGCAATTCCACTCACAATCGGTGTAGCGAAAGAAGTGCCGGAGATTGGATTCCCGGCGCTAAAAACGTCATTGTAGCCACTTCCTGGAACAGTGGTAAAAACGTCGGTGCTATCATTCCCATACACAAAGTCAGGACCGCTGGGCGCTGTCATATCGATCCAATTGCCAAAATTGGAATAGCTGGCTCTGACATCCTGATTGGTCGTGGCTCCCACCGCGGTAA
Source organism: bacterium (assembly GCA_050732395.1). Lineage (GTDB taxonomy): Bacteria > Zhuqueibacterota > Zhuqueibacteria > Zhuqueibacterales > Zhuqueibacteraceae > JBIOXB01. The sequence continues at coordinate 288 of JBOHQX010000135.1, read as the reverse complement.
TGCCTTGGCCAAAAGCCGCCGGATAGCGCATAATTTCTCCAGATTGGTTTCCCATCGCTGCGACAGCCACGCGATTGGCTTTATAGGCATCGGCATAAGCACTGCGAAACGTGGGCGAGTTTTCCGCAGTGGAAATGCTGTTGTTAAGAACGTGGGCGCCTCGATTGATTGCGCTCGTTACGGCGGCGGCGCCTTCGGAGATAGTGCCACCGCTACCATTGCCGGTTGAAAAATGGGTCGTTCGGAATTTGCTCGGGTTGCAATAGACCCTGAGGCTCGGCATAGATG
>JBOHQX010000134.1:0-13539 GCA_050732395.1 bacterium | reverse complement strand
TCAGCTCTTGACTCCCGGTGATCGGGGTTGGTTCGGCAAGCAACACCACCGTGTCATCCCGTAGGGATCTTGTTAAGTTTCTGGCACGGTGCTTGTGCTGAAAAAGATGCCTCCTGCATGACATGTTGCTGGGAAGGTGCAAATTGGAAGGCAAAACTATTTGGGGCAAAACGATTAAATCAATGGGGACTGGGTAATAAGATTCTGAAGGATGAATGATAAAATGGTTTGAAATCATTTTGCCCTCAATCCATTTTGTCGATATCTCTGCTATAGTTTTGCCCGTAATAGTTTTGCCTTCTTAAAAGGCACCTGAATGGTTACGATTGATTCTAGTAAGTCCCATGTGTTTGTCATGCCGTAGGAATCTTCCCCAAAAGCTGCACAAAAACTAGGGAAGATGCCTTCGGCATGACAGTTTGAGGGGGTGCGGATCTAACTTTGCATTGTCAAGTCATCATTCCTGTAAAAACAGGAAACGCCTGCCGCGAGAGCATTTATTCTGCCACACGAGCAGGTGCCTCGCTCCGGTCGCGCGCATACCGTTTCACCAAATGCGCGGCTATGCGCTCGGCATTCGCGAGAATGGTTAGGCTGGAATTCACCGCCAAAGAAGTCGGAATGGCAGCGCCGTCGGTGACATATATGCCGGGGTAGTCAAAAACCTCGCCATAGGCATCGACGACCCCATATCGTTTGTGATCCGCCATGCGGCATGAGCCGGTCATGTGCGTTGTTGAAAAATGCAGATCATCATACTCTCGACCTTCACGATCGAGGGGACGATCATTGAGCATCCTGCAGCCACTGTGCTGCAGGATAGATTGCAACAGCCCCTTCGTGCGCCGGTGATAGCCACGCAGATCATCGTCGAGATCGAGATGAACTTCGAAATCAGACGAACCTTTGCGCCGGATCTCTGCTCGCGGGGGCGTCAGGCCCAGAGCGTAGAGAATGATCATACGGCGGCGATAGAGCTTCATCAATGCCACGTTTGCCTCTCCCCAATATGCTGGCTGGCGCGTGTCACCCTCGAGCTTGATGCGCGCGGCAGTGAGCAATTGCAGCGGCAAAGGCTTGGCACAAGAAATTGTCAGGCCCATGGTTTCGAGAAACTCATAACTGATCATGCCGGGATGTGACCTGCCGCTCAACATATCGCCGTCGATGAATCCTTCCGGCAGCAGGCCGGCGATTTTTACGCTGCCGTTGCTGGTGATGTTCTTGCCCACGTGCTTGCCGAGCAACGGCAGATGTTCTTGCGAGCGGAGCAGTAGCTTGGCTGTGCCCACGGTGCCACCACCCAAAATCACCAGCTTGGCGTGCACGGTGAACTGTTCACGGCGCTTGTCATTGCGGCAATGAACCGCATAGCGATGCGGCAGCGCGGCCATATGCCGGTAAGCGCGGGTGGCATGGCGATCGCAATCGAGAGCACGAATGTTCAGGGCTTCGCTATCGGTGAGAATCTCCATGCCGGCACGCTGCGCTTGCGGCAGATAGTTTTAGTGCAGGGATTGTTTCGCGCCAAAGAGGCAACCTGAGATACAGAAGCCGCTGCCGACGCAGCCCTTTACGGCGTAGCGTGCGCGATCACAAGAGTAGCCGAGGTTCTTCATCAACAAAGAAAACACGACGCCGGATTTTGGAATTTCATCAACGGAGATCTGTTCCACCTTGAGCATCTGCTCGGCGAGATCGTAGTAGGCCTCCATGGCCTGGCGATCAATCGCTCCTGGCCATAAACGCCGGCCATGATCGTCCTTCTGTTCGAATGCCAAACTGGGTGCGCGCAATGAAACCATTTCATAAAACCCCGAGCCACCTCCGAGACCTTCGGCGTAGGTAAAGCTGACCGTTTCGCTGGACATGCCTTTCAGATATTGCAGGAGATATTTCGGGTCTTGCGTCTGTTTGAAATCGTTTTGGGGAACAATATCCCTCCCTTTTTCCAGCATCAGGACCTGGAAACCCGCCTGGCTCAAGCGCAGGGCGGGTGCAGCCGCACCGAAGCCACTGCCGATGACGAGTACGTCGGTTTTGAGCGTCCCCATGATGACCACCTCAGCATAATACTTTCGACACTACATGATTTTCGATTGCCGATTACCGATCTGCGATCGTAAATCGTAAATCGAAAATCGGAATTCAACATGTTTCTTGGAATGACATGCGAAGGTTGATAGTTACGACCTGAATTTTGCACCCAGAATGACTTGCACCTAAAAAGGAACCGCAACGAAAGGAGATTTGTGGAGTCTGGTTGTTTTACTGAAGCTCACCGAATGGGTGGCTTTGTGTTTTTCAACACGATTAGCGAAAACCACGATTTCAAAAGCCTTTTTCGTTGCGGTTCTCTTTTCGTTGCAAAATTCAGGTACGAAATTCTTCCACTTCCATGGCTCATGGAGGGTTGCCGTCGCTTGTTGTCTCATGCGCCAGCGGAATCGCCCTATTCCTATAACACACGTCAGCCGCGGGAAAGCCCGCGTTCGCGCCATGAAAATCAATCAGAGCGCAGCCGGCCTTATCGTCATAGATACTCGCATAAAATGAAAGCTGCACCATGTAAATCGCGGCTTGATACAGTCTGGCTGTCGTCGCGTCCGCCTGCAATCCGTCCTGGATGACGTGCGTGCGTTGTTGAATCGAAAGCCGGTCAAAATCATTATCGCCATAGAGCTTTACGCTTCTGTGCGCCAGATCGGCCGCAAAAAAGCCGCAATAAGAATGAAACGCATAAAAATCGTCCGTGAGCATGCGTGTGCTGTGCGCGGCGCCGAGAGCAATGCCCGGAATCACGGCTGCTGCAAACGCGTGTAACAGCCTTTGTTTCAATTCGTGATCGGCATCGAAGTGATCGGGGTAGGTCTTCAACGCGATACGCAGCGGTGTGCAAGCCGTCAAAGCGGCGCCGGAAAGCAAGAACAGTTGCTTGAGAAAATCAGCGCGCGAAATTTTTCGCGCAAACTGATCCGGGGTATGGGCACTGCTTGCGGTCGAAGGGTTTGAAATATTTTTCGCCATGATCGCGCATCCTGCTTATGGAAATTCTGTTTCAGACGGTCGATGCAAATGCGAGAAGTTACTGCATCACCGCGCTGTTTCCCCATGAAACTCCCCCCTGAAGCTACAGCGCGGCGATATGAGAAAAAAGAGCAGCGTACAAGTTTAGCCATCTGAAACCAGCTTTTCTCCCACGGAACTGGAACTGACACGGAAGTGATGAATTTGTGCTTGGTTTCCATGAGAGTTCCAATTCCGTGGGCGATTTTTTTGGTTTTGGCTTCATATTGCTAAACTCTTGCGATGAAACACTATTCTGCCTCGGCCATGGCCAGCACGGCATCACTTTCCTTATGCATGCGGAAACGCGCCACCACACCAGCATGATCCGAAGGCCACAGGCCGGAAGGCGTGCGGTCGCGCAGCTCATCCCCTACCACTCGGACTACGGCGCCTTGCAAGAAGCGATCATCAGAATCCCTGCCGCTTCTGGCCAGAATCAAATCGATGCGCTGGTCGAGATGGACCGTGGTGTTGCGCAGGTCGGGATCGTGACAGCACGTGTTACCCTCGCCGCCGTCATGATTCTTTTTCTGCGTCCACACGTCGACGTAACCTTGCGTCGCAAGAAATTGATATGTCTCACCGGTGAGCGCTTGCGTGTTCAGGTCGCCCACCAAAACCACGGGCAGGCGTTCAGGTTCCAGCGCCGCGGCCAGCTCTTGCGCCTGGGCCAGTTGGATTTGCAACAGCTCTGGGATCGGGGCCGGCTCGAGGTGGGTGTTGACAAAACGGATGCGATGAGAGCCGATTCTCGCATCAACGGCAATATATCCGCGTGGAATTTCGGCGCCAAACGACGGCACCACCAACCGTGCCTGGTAGTTGACTTGTGCCACGTTGGAAATCCGCACATCCTGTCGTGCGAGCACCACGTCATAGTCTGTGAGACGCACGTCGTCGAATGCCAATGGACTGGGATTCACCACCATCGGCACCTCAACGTCCGCGTTTTGAATGATGCCGGCAACGCGATAATGCAGTCCGCGTGCCCGGAGCGCCTCCTGCAGGATTGCCAGGTAGTCGAACAACACATTTACTGCGGGCGTGGTGCCGCCAATGACGGCATCTCCCGGTGACTGTGTGCGGATGGTTGATACCTCCTGCAGTCCAATCAGATGAGGGCGATTTTGTTTGATTTCGTCCGCCAGTGCTTGCGCACGTTCACGGAAATCTGTGGACAGCAATGTTTGATAGGCTTGTGCCACCAGCACCGGAACTTCTTCAGGGCTTTGGGCTCCCAATACGGCGTCCACGTTCGTACCGACGTAGAGGTTGCGTGTCATGACCGTGATGTTCCCCAAGCCTTCTCGGTCTGACAGCAGCAAGTCTTGGGCTTCCAAATCTTGCGCTTCGTGCTGTGCCTCGAATTCCGGTGAAAGCGGTAGATCCCTGTTGCAGCCCAACTGCAACGCAAACATCCCTGTCAGCACGAGGATGAAGAGCTTTTGCTTCATGCTGTGTCTCCTTTATGAGTTGGAAACGGTAAAAAACTCTGGAGCAAGTGAAGGCTGACGCCTCCACCTCATTCTGTTGCACAGCAGTCATTCGAAAATGATGCCAGGAATCGTCCGTGACAATGAGGCGGGATAGGTAGCTGAAAATATGAAGGGGACAATCTTGCGAAAACACCGATCCTGCGCGAATCCTCGTGAGGAAAATTCGCAAAAGATTGAGCGTTCAAATGAAGGCTGATTTTGGAGGGGTTAGCTTCGCAAAAAGCTGAGGGTCGGGTGAGCCTTCCTTGCATCGTACAATGCAAAGGGCGTCGACGTTCCGCCCAAATATTCTACAAGGCCGAGGAGTCAGAAAAAGACGAGCCATTCAGTCCTGCGTCACAAATCATTCCCCGAATAAGACTGATTGAACGACTTGTTGCACAACGGGAAATCCGGCACAATGTTTTTGAGCAGAGCGAACGAGAGCGCGGGCCAGTTCACGAACGAGGGGTCTTTCACTTTGACGCGATAGAGCCTGCCCTCGCCATCCACCATTACCCAGTGCACAATCGCGCCGCGCCAGCCTTCGACCATACCGAATGCCGGCGCAAAGGGCGGCAATGAACCAAGTGGCACGGCTAGCGGCCCAGAACGCATTTTTGCCAATGCCTGCTTGATCAAGCTTACCGACTCGCGCGCTTCCTGCACGCGCACCATGGTGCGCGCATACACGTCTCCGGAAGCGAAAACCGGCACATTGAATTGCAGTTTGGGATAGGCGGCAAACGGATGATCGCGCCGCACATCAACGTCCAGGCCGGAGGCGCGCGCAACATAACCCAACACGCCGTGATCCGACGCGGTTTTGCGAGTCAAATGCCCCGTGCCTTCCAGACGATCCATCACCAAAGTGTTGTTGAGGCTGATCTCGACAATTTCGTTGAAGTCTGTAATGATTTCGTCAAGCTCCGCCGCCAGATCGAGGTCGCGGGGGAGCTCATGCCCGACGCCGCCAGGAACGAGTCCGCCGCGCAGGAGACGATTGCCGGTGAGGCGTTTGTTCAAACGCAGCAAGCGCTCGCGTATGCGAAAGCAATGCGAATGGCCGGCAGCAAAGCCGGTGTCGTTGGCAATCATGCCAAAGTCGGCGACGTGGTTGTAGAGCCGCTCCATCTCCAGAAGTATGACGCGCAAATACTGTGCGCGCTCGGGCACTTCGGTTTCAGCCAGCTTTTCCAGCGCTTGACAATAGGCGAGCGCGTGACCGGTCGTGGTGTCGCCGGAGATACGCTCGGCCAATTCCACGGCGGCCGCGGGTGCGCGGCCTTCAAACAGCTTCTCGGTGCCCTTGTGGGTGAAGTACAAGCGTATTTTCAAATCAATCACGGTCTCGCCCACGACGCTGAAGCGAAAATGCCCGGGCTCGATGATGCCGGCATGCACGGGGCCGACCGGGATTTCGTAAACGCCTTCGCCCGCGACCGGCCTGAAGGGAAAGGGCGTACCGTCGTCGTCAAATTTTTCCGGCAGTGCGGCATTTTTGCGGAGTGGATGGAAATCTTCCGGCCAGAACGCGTGGCGCACGAGCGGTCGCAGATCGGGACTGCCGGACGGTTGAATCCCGAATAAGTCTCGCATCTCGCGCTCGAATCGAGAGGCCGGATAATAAAACGTCGCCATGGAGATAATCGAAGCTTGATCTGGCGGCAGTTGTTTGCTGGCGTGCACAAACCAATTCTCACGAGCATTGGCGAAGAGATAATGTACCTCGAACGCGCCCTGGTCAGCCCGGCGATCGTTGGCGGCCATCAAAATCAATTCGGCTTGAAATTCGTTACGCAGCAGTTTGGCGAGACGCGAGGCATTACCGCGCAGGATTTGCAGATGCAGTTCATTACCACGCAAGACGCGAATATTGCTGGCGCGGTCTTTGAAATGTTCCGCGAGCGTTTTTTGAAGGCGGAAAAAATCGTACATAGCGCTTGGGCTTTCTGAGTAGACCCTTGATTTTGCACCAAAAGACGTTAGTCTTCGTGATCGTTTGCGCACCTTAAAAGATCACGGATAGATAAAAACCAACGGATAGAACCATCCAGTGGTCCCCATCCATCCGTAGGAGAGAATCCCTTTACTGCCTGGCAACGATCACCACAATCTGGTTGAGCAGGGTGGCAAACGGCGCGGGCAGGCTCAACCCCAGCACGACAAGCACGGCCATACCGAGAAACAATGGCGCGATGCGCCAGCCGCTCACTTCGTCACCTGCAACGTCTGCCACCCGCAAGGACCCTTCGGCCGGTACGCCATAAAGCATTTGGTTGAGATGCTGAATGAAAGAAACGAAAATAACCGTCAGCAGCGCGAGCGCTGCGCCCATGAGCCATGGATGATCGAGCGCAAAGCCGGCGCGAAACAGCGCAAACTCGCTGATGAAAATGCCACCGGGCGGAAAGCCAATGAGTATGAGCAACGTTGCCGCAAAAAGCCCGCCCGTCCAGGGCATGGTTTTGAGCAAGCCGCGCACATTGGCGATGAGGGCGGAGCCATACTTGCGCTCGATGTTGCCGGCCAAAAGCAGCATGAGCGATTTGGCTGCGGTGTGATTGACGAGATGCAACACCGCCGCGAACGCGCCGAGTGGTCCCAATCCGAGACCCATGCAAATCAGGCCGGTGTGCTCGATGCTCGAATACGCCAGCATGCGCTTGTAGTTCGTCGCCAGCACCACGCTGAATGCGGCGATGGCGAGTGACAACAACCCCAACATCAGCAACAGGTTGTCGGTGTAGCCGCTACCCAAAGCGGCATCGGCCACGACTTTCCAGCGCACGATGGCGTACATCGCGACCGCGAATAACGCCGAGGACATCAACGCGCTCAAGGCCGGCGGCGCTTCTCCGTATGCGTCGGGTTTCCAGGTGTGCATGGGCGCGATGCCGGCCTTGGTGCCGTACCCGATGAGCAGGAAAATGAACGCGAGCCGCAGAACTTCGGGATGCAACGAAGGCGCGTTCGCCAACAGCACCGTCCAGTTCAACGCGTCGTCCGTATGACCGGCGAGCGCGACAAAATCGAAATAGGCGAGCACGGTGCCGGCAAAGGCGAGCGCGATCCCCACCGAGCCGATGAGAATATATTTCCACGAGGCCTCCACCGAAGCTTTGGTGAGCTCGAGCGGAATGATGAAGGCTGAAGAAATGGTCGTGGCTTCGATGGCAATCCACATGATGCCGACGTTGTTGGCCGTGACCGCCAGCAGCATCGCGGCGATCAACAAATTCATGGAAAAATGATAGCGCCGCAATTGCCAGGGGCGGTAATGCGTGCCGCGGCCCAGGCCGGGCCCGAGATAGAGCGTCAGGCTGGCAACGGCGGTGACACATACGAGCAACAACGCTGAAAAGCTGTCGGCGCGCAACACTTCATTGAGCTTGAACGCACCTAGCACCAGACTCATCACCGGCGCTTCGCGGTTGTTGACGGCGTGTTGCAGGAAGGTCATCGCCGCGCCCAAGGGCAGGAGCGAGAGCAAAGCACTGTTCCAGCCGACAAAGGTGCGATAAGGCCTTACCACCAAAGCCACGAGCGCAGCCAGGACCGGAGGCAAGAGCAAAAAGAAAAATGGCATTTTGTTCCCATGGTATAACTTGACAATTTGTAACTATTCAGCTCCTGTGTCTTGTAAGCGGATTGAACGGATAAAGCGGATTTCGAAAACTTGTTTTGCAGAATCACTATCCGTTCAATCCGCTTCATCCGTTTACTCTTCTTTTTTTGAGCTGAATAGTCACGACAATTTTAAAAATTTGCCCCTCTCAATCTGTCATGCTGTAAGCATCTTCCCTAGGTTTTGGTGCAAGCCTCTTGGGAAGATTCCTTCGGAATGACAATCGAATTGTTGGGCGAAATCTCGAACTTAACGTTGTAGTACTATCACGACCGCAAAGATTTGTAGCGCAGGCATCATATCTGATTGGTTCTTTGACAGGAAGTGTGAATTACGAATGTTTGAGCTGATTCAAGCGATCCACGTCGATCGTTTCAAAAGTGCTGTGAATGTGATAGACGAAAACTTGCATCACCAGAAATCCCATGAGCACGTCGAGGAAAACGCCGAGCTCGATGATGAGCGGAATGCCGTAGGTGCCAAGCACGGCCAGCAAGGCAATGCCGTTTTCCAACACGAGAAAGCCGACGACTTGCGTGAGTGCTTTTTTGCGCGTGATGATGACGAACAGGCCGACGAAGATCAAGCCCACCGCCAACGGCAGGCCGCCGCGCGTGGGCAAACTGCTCACAGCCACCAACGGCCGCGTGACCGCGTAGGCCAGCAGCACGAGCAGGCCGGCGATGATGAGCGAGGTGGCGACGTTCACGTATGGCTCGATCTCGCGCTTTACCCCGATCTTAGCCTGCAAACGATGCAAGTAGCGCGGCATGATGAGCACTTTGAGCACAAATAAAAAGCCGGCCGCATAGTACAATTCGTAATCGTGGCCGCCATAGCCGACAATGAGGAACAACAGCGTGAGCATGATCGATTGCCAGCGAAAGGCGTTGATGTAGGCATCCAGGCTGCGCCGCCACAGCAGCGCCATGCCGAACAACAATACCAGGCTCGCGCCGAGTGTAGCGAGCTGTGAGAAGAGGGCGTTGCTCATGAACCCGTTGGAGGTTTTTTCATTTGTCGTTTTATTTTCTTGACAACGCAACAATATCTTTTACTTCAAGGATTTGCTTCTCGTACCCTTTGGTCACCGAATTGATCATTGCCAGGCCCAGTTCTCTTAGAGTAGAGGCACGATTAGGAAACACTGCTCGCACGAAAGGATAAAGCCAGCCCAAAGTTTTATAAAGAGAAAGAGTGTTTTTCAATCCTTTTGTGGGCTGTAAAAAGCCCGGCCGAAAAGCATATACCTTCTTGAAAGGCAATTTCATTAAGTCATTTTCCGTTTTGCCCTTCACCCTTGCCCATCTGGTGTTTCCTTTTTCTGTGTTATCTGTGCCTGCGCCCGAAATATAACAGAAAGCCATGCCGGGATTCAGCTTGCTCAGCGTCTCGGCGACGTGCAAGGTGAGCGTATAAGTCACTTTGTAATACTCCGCTTCACTTTTTCCAACCGAAGTCGTGCCCAAACAGAAGAAGCAGGCGTTGAAACCGGTGAGTTGATTTGCAAGAGCCGAAAGGTCATATAAATTACCGTGGACAATCTCCGTTAGTTTCGGATGCGCAATGCCGCAAGGTTTTCTGCCGAGGACCAATACTTCTTTTACTTCGTTATGCTGTAGACATTCGTGCAAAACGCCTTCGCCCACCATTCCGCTAGCCCCGGTTAAGATGGCTTTGATGTTCATGGAAGTTATCTCAACAAAAAGGATGAAGTGACGGCCAGCAACGCCAGCATAAAGGACAGCCCCAGCAGCTCCGGCACGCGGAAGAGGCGCAGCTTGGCTATGCGCGTTTCCAAAACGGCCACGACCAGTGCCAGGAGCGCCAGTTTGACCACAAGCGTGATCAATGCAAATGCGAGCACAACCGGGGACATTGCCGTTGCGATGCCCCAGGGCACGAACAGATTCGACAGCAAAGTGAAGAAGATGAGCAGCTTCAGATAGGACGCCCACTCGATGAGGGCGAGATAGCGGCCGGAATATTCCAGGATCATGGCTTCGTGAATCATGGTGAGCTCGAGGTGGGTCGCGGGATTGTCCACGGGCAGCCGTCCGGTCTCGGCCAGCGTCACGATGAAGAGCGCGGCAAAACCGAGCACGTGGCCGGGATTGATGACCGCGCCAGGATGCTCTAGAGTCGCCATGACGATGCGGCCGAGATTGGTCGAGCCGGCGCCCAGGGCAAGACCGAAGATTGACAAGGCAATGGTCGGCTCTGCAATGGCCGCCACGGTCATTTCCCGGCTGGCGCCCATGCCGCCGAAGGCAGTGCCGGGGTCGAGGCCGGCCAGTGCGAGGAAGAATGTGCCCAGGAGCAGCAAATAAACCACGGCCAACAGATCTCCCACCGCATCGAATGGCAGCGGCACATACAAGAGCGGGATAATAAGGGCCACAGCCACCGTGCTGGCAAACACCAGGTAGGGCGCAAAGCGAAACAGCCAGGAGGCATTGTTCGACATCACCACTTCCTTGCCGAACAATTTGCGCAGCTCGAAATACGGCTGCCAAGGCGGCGCGCCGCGGCGATTTTGCAGCCGCGCTTTAACCCAGCGCGTGAATCCCACCAATCCCGGCGCGAGCGCGAGGGCCAGGAGCACTTGGGCGAGTTCGAGGAGATAGCCGGCCATGCACGAATCCTATATTGATCAAAGAAAAAAGCTTCTGTCTGGTCGCCAAGCAAGAAACGCAATGGCTGTCCAGCGGTGCGCGTGCTGTAGAGCAGCCTGCCATCGGTAAAGGTCGTGGTCTCGTGGATGAGAACATATTCACCGATCGCACTATTTTGAAATTCAGTTGCCTATGCAACGTTATAACGCATCATCTTATGATAGAGTTTGGCTCACCAGAGTTGATTTTGAAAAGAAATCCTGCTATCTTTATTCATTCAAATATATGACGAACATAACAACAAACTAATTGGGAATGCCATGATTCAAACAGCACTTGCCGAGCCGGAGATTGATGCACTGCTTCGAACCGGTCTCTATCAAAGCCGCGAAGAGATCATTGCGGATGCTCTTCGCAATCTTCTGCTCAATAACAAAGCTTTGCGGCTGGAACTTGCCATCGAACTATTCAGAGCCGATGAAGTTTCTCTTGGCCGCGCCGCCGAAATTGCCGGCATTGACCGCTGGGAATTTCAAGAGATTCTGCACGAACGCCATATTCCCATCACTATAGAGGCCGAGCCGGCCGAGGCAATGGATAGAGACCTCGCGCGATTCTTTAGCAAAGAACAATGATTGTCGCCGATACCAGCATTCTCTCAACCTTCGCTCGGATTAAGCGGTTGGATTTGTTGTTTGCCGCCGCCGAAGCCGACTTTCTCCATCTTCCTCCCGCGGTCGAAAAGGAGATTAAGCTTGGCCTGCAAAAAGGACGTCATTTTCTGCAACCTATTATTGATGCTCTATCTGCAGCGACACAGTTTCAGCCCCTCAAGCTTACCGCTGAGGAAAAGGGCTTGATTTCCACCTTGCCAAAATCATTGCATGCCGGTGAGAAAGAAGGAATCGCCATTTGTCTCAATCGCATCGGCCTCAGGTTCCTTACTAACGATAAACGGGCCCACAATTTTTGCATAACCAATAACATTTTCTCTCTCGACCTCAAGCGCATCTTGCGCCAACTCTGGAAAACCGGCCACTGTACCAAGGAGGAAGTCCGGATGTTGATGGACGATATTGAGAAAAGTGAGCCTGGTATGGTGATCAAGGGCAAAGACGAAATCCTCCAGTGATGCCACCGTGCTTCCGAACACGAGATAGGGCGCAAAGCGTAACAACCAGCAGCCATAGTTCGACCTCACCACTTCCTTGCCGAACAATTTGCGCAGCTCGAAATACGGCTGCCAGGGCGGCGCGCCGCGGCGATTTTGCAGCCGCGCTTTAACCCAGCGTGTAAATCCCACCAGCCCGGGCGCGAGTGCGAGCGCCAGGAGTACTTGGGCTAGTTCGAAAAAATAGCCTGTCATGCACGAACCTTGCTAAGTTGTTTTGGGAATGCCATTATTGTTTGTCATTCCTTATACGTGTTCCGCCTGCTCAGTTCCGGCGGTACGATCATCTTCCGACGCTCGCCGACCCTCATCCCCGTCACGCCTTCGTCTACGCCATCAATCACCTGCTTGTCGCCAAGCAAGAAACGCAATGGCTGTCCCGCGGTGCGCGTACTGTAGAGAAGCCTGCCATCGGTAAACGTCGTGGTCTCGTGAATGAGGACGTGTTGACCAATCCGCGTTGCGGGACCAGATCCTTTCTCGACGACGGTGTAGACGAGCCCAGATGGCGTTATGATGGGCTTGCCGGAGCTGGCACAACCGACAGCAGCAGTCAAGAGCATCACCAAGAAGCCGGAGTTCGAAAATGGTCGCTTCATAGGGCTTCAGTTTCTCTCAGGAAATCTTGCGTATCTTTTCTGTAAAAAAACCTTTTTAGGAACGAGTACAACAGCAGCGAACAATTTGCGCAGCTCGAAATAGAACTGCCAGGGCGGAGCGCCGCGGCGATTCTGCAGCCGCGCTTTAACCCAGCGCATGAATCCCAACAACCTCGGCGCGGATGCAAGCACCAAGTCCACTTGAGCGACTTCAAGGAAATAACCTATCATATCATATCAGGCCTGTGCCAGGTTAGAATTCGATGATGGCCATTATGCGAAAATCGTGACTATTCAGGTGCTCCCCCAAAAAACAAAACCATTTGGAGCAAAACGATCATAAAACGTCTTCTTGCACGATGCTTGACCGGTGATAATCACAACCTAAAAATCAAAATGCTAAAAAGTGACTTTGGCTATAATTATTTTGTCTTTCGAGAATCTTTGCAGGCGTGAGAATTTTTCCTAAGTAATACTGTGTAAAACGATTCTTATATTGGAAAGCTGCTCGGCAGCGCAGCTTCCTGGGCGTTTACTTCACGCAACGTCGCTCAAGTCTTCCACCTCATGAAATTCACAGTACGGCTGCCCTGTCCACATCAACCGGCTTGTTAGGAACCTGATTTAATACTAATGTGAAACACCTGTTTCTTCAGTCACTTTTTGTAGAATCATTGACGCGTAGACTTGTAGTTGAAGCAAGAAGGTATCTCGATACATTGAACCATTGATTTCTTCTTCAGCACCGATGATAATCCAAGATGATGGATGAACATATTTAGAATACAATTTAAAAAATGCTTTGTATTCCTTTTCCATATCAACTTTTTTGGCAAGCTCCGACAAACGTAATGGCCTACACCAGCCTTTCAGACAAGCTGAAAGCTGAAGCACTTCGTGCAGCATCAAATTTTACCCGCGGATTGAAGAACCCCACAGATCATAGCTTCATCGGTGGGATTCTTCAATCCGTGGGAAATTT
>JBOHQX010000133.1:0-67311 GCA_050732395.1 bacterium | reverse complement strand
CCCGTCTTAGCCTCAGCTCACATCGACAAGAAGCGCGGGCCAAAACCCAAGCTGAATTATCGCGATCAACTCTATCGCAATATTCAGATTAATCTGGAAGCGTTGTGTGTCGATTACGGCCTCAAACAGGCCGCTTAAAAATGACAAAAAACTTTCAGAATTTTATTCTGAGTTTGAAAAGCTAAGCGCGTAAACCAACGCCATCTCACGCACCACCATGATCAAGAAGATGCCTTGATCTTTCTTGAAATTCTTCAGATACGTTTGTGCCAGGTCATGCTTGCGGGTACCAGGTTTGGGATAAAGGATCTGGATCTGGTTTGCCTTTGCAAAAGCCTTGGCACGTCGCCCAAACCGACAGGCAAAACGCATGAGCTGGTTTTTGTCCAAGGGCTGATTTGGACGTAGCCGTCGAAACCAAGTTAACAACCCGCCGGGCTTATGAAGCATGATGAAATAAGCGCCGATCACAATACGATCAAAGGAACAATAGACCCCGTCAAAAAGATCTTCATATGCTTTCACGAAAGTATTCATGCGGCACCTGCGAGCATTTAATCCACAACCACCACCAAAGCCACGGGCACAGCATGTTAAGAAAAATGCAAAGAAGCAATCGGCAAATGGTCGCAACGAATCATTTTGTCCCCAATTATTTTGACATTCGTGTTTTTAGCACACATGCTTGTCTCAATATGGCGCATGAAAATGCCCCAGAGTATCCGTTGGGCTTTTCTATCCGTTGGCCAAAATCGAAGCCGCCGCGAAGCGGCTTCAGTTGGCGGCGCAGCCGACAACTGGCGTAGAACCTAGGCAGATTATTTGTGACGCTCGAAGAATTGTTTGATCTCTTCCTCGACTTCACCACGAACGCCCTCCATTTGCTTCATTTCCTCGTACTGTGGTATTGTTACTGCAACTCACAAATCAATCAAAACAAAAAGGAGAAGTCTAATGAAATTCTACAACATCGTCACCCCTAAGAAGTACGCCGATTCAAAAGGTAACGAGCAGACCAAATGGCTGCCGGTCGGCACGCTGCGCGTCACCGATGACAACAAAAGATTCATTGAATGGAACGCTACGCCGGACATCGTGTACATGGTAGTCGAACAAAAAAGCGGCTCAAGGGAGGCTTCCTCAAAGAAGCAGAAAGACTCTGCCGCATGAGTGTGCCCGAGTGAATCAATATCGGTTCACCGATCACCTCAATTACCATCGTTCCTATTCAATCCAAAGTAGGAACGATTTTTTATTGACTCACGCTTAGAATTCTTCTTCATTCCAAAAACCATTCATACGTGTTTTGTATTGAATACCAAGAGCGTGAACACTCTTTGGCACTGATGCTCGACGCCAACGGACATATCATAGGTATCCATAATATCAACACGGAACCCATCAAAGAAACACTCCTGCGTCCATGCGAGGTTTTTAAGGCTCCGATCTTGGCCAATGCCCATGCCATCATCGTCGGGCACAACTACGCTAGTGGTGAAGCGACTCCAAGCGTTGACGATATTGAAATTACCCGCGAATTCATGAAAAACTATCCAGACGGAATAAGCCAGAAATATCATTATCAGTCAAATAATCTAGCAATTGGTTCAATAGTGCGAATGTTAACAATGAGGTCATTATGGACTATCGGAATTTCATCATTCGAGATCCGCAAATCTGCGGCGGGCAGCCCGTCATAAAAGGTACTCGTGTCACTCTAAAAACGGTAATTGCCAGCCTCGTCGAAAGCGCGCGTATTGAAGAAATACTGCAAGACTTTCCAACTTTGAGCGAAGAAGATGTACGGGCCGTCATTGCATTTGCTGCAGTTTCGGCGGACGAAGATCTGCCTGTTCACAGCGTGCCGATGATTCCATGAAGATCAAACTTGATGAGAATCTACCAGCTGGTCTTGCCACAATTCTGATCCAAATCCGGCGATCCATCAATCATCTTACAGCATCCACGAAAGAAGCAGAGATTTCTCGTTCGACTTCCATTTTTTCTGAACTCTTATCCAACCTGCGATACCCACGCCTGCAGAAAACTACGGGTACACAATTGCACTTAAGTGAACGGCATTGGCGTTCGGTCTTGCTAGTTTTCTTTTCCTTGTATATATTGATACCAGAAAATTTCACAGAACTAATCCTTATGGCTACAATGAGTACAATTCTATCCAGAAAAGATGCCGATTTACTGGAACGAGCTATTGCTCACAATGGCCATCTGGTAAGCATCAGTGATCTAAAACGGATATTGAAAGGCAAATACCGTGATTCAGAAATCAGGCAACAGATCGCTCGGCTGGCGCAACGCGGTTGGTTAGTCAGAGTCAAACGAGGGCTGTATGTCGTGATTTCCGACATTACCTCGCTTGCTGCCAACAACATTTCATTGCTCCGGATTAGCAATGCCTTGAATAGCTACTCATATATATCTCTTTCTTCAGCGCTGTTCTACTATGGTCTCGTTGACCAATTGTTGCAGGCAGTTACAGCCATTACTAATACTCGAGCTCGGCAATATCACTTTCAAGGCTTTACTTTTTCCTTTTCCAAGGTCCAAGACGATTTTTACTTTGGCTTTTCAGAAAGACGGGTGGAAGGAAAACTAGTAAAGATCGCCGATTTAGAAAAGGTGGTCTTGGATTATCTTTATCTTAAAAAGGATGTGAATTCTCTCAATATGGCATGGGAAAAGTTAACCGAGCATACTGATGAATTTGATTTTGCCAAGCTTCAAAAATATGCAATGCGTTGCAATCTGACCCTCAGACGGGCTACTGGGTTTTTGCTGGATGAACTCGGTATCAATACTCACGATCTCTATCTCTCTGTCAAAGACCGCAAAGGATATAGTCGGCTGACTTCCGAAGCAAAAGACTTTAGTGCAAAATGGCGCCTGTATTATGACCATCGAATTATTGAGTAGGCAAGAACTCCAACTGCGCAATAAACATGGGCTCCGCTATCCGTTGGCAGTGGCTGAAAAGGATTACGTTCTGGGCATTGTTCTGAAAATTCTCTATCACTCTAATCTCCAGGACGTTTTGGTATTTAAAGGTGGGACAGCCCTGCATCATACGTACCTGCCGCAGTTACGTTTTTCCCAAGATTTAGATTTTACGGGTCTGCGAAAAGTCACCGTAGATGAGCTCAAGTCAGTTTTCGATGTGTATGAGTTCTTGGAGGTGAAAAAACATCACACCTCGGCGGCGACCGTGAAGATTGAGCGATTGCAGTACCGAGGGTTGTTGGCAACGCCGGCATCACTGAGGCTTGTAATCGATTTTATGCAGAATGTCGTGTTGCCCGCCAAGCGATTAGCCTACAAGAATGTCTATGGTGTCGACACAAAAGTAAAGGTAATGGACATCCAGGAAATCTGCGCAGAGAAAATCAGAGCCATGAATGAACGCTTCCGGTATCGGGATTTCTATGATTTCGGTATGATCATGAAGGAGTTTAAATTTGATTTGTCCACTATTGTCAAACTTCTCAAGCGCAAAGAACTCCGCAAGCCACTTGCGCTCAACAATATCCTTGAACATTGGCGCCTTGCCAGCCAGGCCAAAGACTTCGCTCATATCCACTTGACCAAAGAAATTGGCGATGATGAGGTGGCAGCATATCTAACGAAAATTCCGCTTGATGAAATAGCCACCTGAGTAAGGGTACTCCTGGAGTGAAGTGGTCAAATATCAGGTTGAACATTACTGAGTTAGCCATTTATGTCACTCTTATCCAAAGAAGACCGCATTCAGTTTTTCATGTCTTTCTTCAAAGGCAGAAGCGACGTTTTTGCGCAGCGCTGGGAAAAGTTCGACGGAAGCGCAAGTGGATATGTTCCAGTGTACACTGATAAAACGAAAACACAGTACGCCCCACTCACGAAATCAGTTATCGAGGAGCATCTTCTTGGCAAAAGAGTCATTGGCATGTATCCGCTCCTGCAAGATAATACCTCTTGGCTGGTAGCCGCGGATTTTGATGGGGATCGGTGGATCGAGCAAGCAAAGAGCGTATTCAAATACTGCGCTGATGCGAGTATTCCTTGTTGCATCGAACGCTCCCGTTCCGGAAAAGGGGGTCATATCTGGTGGTTCTTTCATGAGAGGTACCCAGCATATAAGGGCCGAAAGATTTTCCTGCATGTTCTCAAAGAATCAGGTGCAATAGGGCTATTCGATACAGAGGATAGCTTTGATCGATTATTCCCGAGTCAAGATTATCTTTCAGGAAAGGGGCTTGGAAATCTCATTGCGCTTCCGTTGCAAGGAATACCGCGGAAAAGTGGAAACAGTATTTTTCTTGATCCTACACGCAATTTCGAGCCCGCCAATGACCAATGGGAGCTTTTGCAGTCAGTAACTCGAATGCCGATTCATACACTTGATAGTCTGTATGAGAGTTTCACTGCAAAGAAAGTAGCAAAACAAGAATCGGTTGTGAACTACACAGGCTCAGAAATTCCCATCACCATTTCCAACTTCCTCTCGATTCCCAAATCCTTCATCACCAAGGACATTGCAAATTTTCTCACCGCTCACCTCAATTTCTTCAACGCTGAATACGCCGTAAAAGAAAAGATGGGCCTGTCGGTGTATAAGACCGAGAGGTATTTCAAGACCATCATTGATAGCGATGCCGATGTTTTTCTTCCCAGAGGATTCCTGGATCAACTCCGAAGGTATTTCGAGAACAACATTATTCCGTACACTTTAGTTGATCAAAGGACGAAGTGTGAACCGGTAGAGCTGAAACCGACATTTACACTTCACACATACCAACAGGAGGCGGTTGATGCGCTCATACAACACGATCAGGGAATCCTTGTCGCACCCCCGGGATCAGGCAAGACGATCATGGCTCTCGCACTCATTTCACAGAGATCACAACCCGCCCTAATCCTCGTTCATCGCAATCTAATCTACGCACAATGGTGCGAACGCATCGAGTCATTTCTCTCGATTCCTAAAAGGAATATCGGCCAGATCATTGGCAGCAATAAAGAAGTTCAGATTCCAGTTACCGTGGGAATGATTCAGAGCCTAGCAAGGATGAAGAATGTGCCCGATATCGGCTCTCAATTTGGCTTGGTTCTTGTTGATGAGTGCCACCACGTTCCGGCAAGGATGTTCCGCAAGGTGATCACGCAGTACAATCCCTACTACTTTTACGGCCTGACTGCGACGCCAGTCAGGAAACATAACGACGAAAAGCTCATCTTCATCTATCTTGGTGATATTATTCATCAGGTGCCGAAAGGGTTTGCGCAGTCGGAGAACGCTGAGCAGCAATCACAAATTCAGGTAGTAGTGAGGAACACCGATCTACTGTTCCCTCATAAGGTGAGGAGCCGGGATTATCAGATTCTCACGAAAGTCCTGACGTTTGATACCAGACGTAACCAATTGATCACTGGAGATATTTCAGCGGAAGCAAAGGCTGGAAAGAATTGCCTTGTGATTACAGAACGGAAAGAGCACATCGAGATCCTCTCCGAATACCTGAAGCAAGAATTTGAGCTCATTGTTCTATCAGGCGATCTCACCCCAAAAAAACGACAAGAACGGATCGCGCAGATCCAGGACGGTCATTATCAGATCATCCTTGCCACAGGGCAACTGATCGGAGAAGGCACACATTTTCAAAACCTTGATTGCTTGTTCCTTGTCTTTCCTTTCTCATTCGAAGGAAAGCTCGTCCAGTACCTCGGCCGATTGCTCCATAGTAAAGGAATCAAAATGGTGTATGATTACAGGGATGGCAAAATTGAGTATCTCGAGAAGATGTTCAAAAAGCGAAAGAAATTTTACGAGCGCCTTGCCTCGGCTAATCCTTGATTCATGGGCTATGGCGTCTGCATCATATTTCCGGCGCTATACTTCCATCAATTCATTCGAGATGATTCCACCCAACAGCTTGGCCTCAACAATATCCCGTTCCTTTGATGTCGGATTGGAACCGATTCACACTCGCCAAGATGGTGTGGATCATGTTCCCTTGAGGGCTATCATCCTGCAAATCTTCCTCAACCGCTTTCGATCCTTGCTGCAGTCATTCCACGGCAGAGTGGAGGGCAGAGTCGAGCGCTAAGCCTGCTGATTTAAAGGGTCGGGGCAATTGATTGATCTTGATGAATTCGTTGAGAGATTCGAGGTGAGAAACGAAAATAAGTATGACCGCAAGAGGGATTTCCTTGATTTTTTGTCTTCCAGTTCATAACTTTTGTGGTTTGAAACCACGATCAATGTTCGCTCGGCCCCGGAACATCAGGGTGAGTTCGTTTTACGGGAGCTGTCAACGATGGTCGCAAATCAATAAGCAAACCCTGGCTGCCGGCAAAGAAATATGGCAACTTTTCAGCGCCTTGATTTCCCTGCACGGAGAATGCACAGCAGGAAATTCAAAGAACAATTGATTGGCGGTCGTCGATTTCCAATCTGCGATTTACGATTGCAGATCGTTAAGGGATAATCACCGTATATCTCAGAATTCAGTCATGCTGAAAGCATCTCGGCGGATTCGGTACCAAGGCGTGAAATAGGTACGGCGCTCGAGTCAACCAAGATCCCTACGGGATGACATTTCAGGGTTTTCGAATAGGCTCCAAATTCGCCCCTATAGCTCAGATGGATAGAGCAGAGGTTTCCTAAACCTTTGGCCGCAGGTTCGATTCCTGCTAGGGGTACTGAGAAAGCAAAAGGCAAGAGAAAACAGATTGGCAGTTGTTCATTTTCCTTAAGGAAGTACGGGTATGCTTAAACCTCAGAAACGTTTGACGCGCCGTGAGAAGACGCAGATGAAAGAAGACAAGCTGGTCACGGCGTGGTTTAAAACGGTCGATTACGTCGAACAAAACTCGAAGAACTTTCTGTATGGCGTGACGGCCGTGGTGCTGTTGGCCGGCGGCGGGTATTATTACAAATGGAATCTGCAGCAGCAGGAGCAACAAGCCTCCCTTTTGTTCGTCACCGGCAAGCTGGCGTTCGACAATCAAAACTTCGATGCCGCTATCGATTCTTTGGGTAAATTGACGAATAAATACAGCGGTACGGCCAGCGCCGGCGTAGGCACCGTTTATCTGGCCAATGCTTTCATGCAAAAGAAAGATTATGCCACCGCGGAACGCTATTATCGCACTTATTTGGATGATTATGACAACGACGATATTTTGAGCGTCGCCGCTGCCGCCGGCATTGCCGCGACTTTCGACGAGCGTGGTGAGCACGCCAAAGCCGCAGCGGCATACGAAAAGGTGGCGAACGAATATAACACCAGTTATCGTGCTCCCGAGCTGCTGCTCTCCGCTGCGCGTTGCTATCGCGCCGCCCAAAATCCCGAAGCCGCACGCCGGGTGTTGGGCACCCTGCTGGAAAAATATCCGGATTCCAGGTTTGCGGAGGACGCCAAATTGCTGCAGGCGGAATTGCAATCCTAAGCTTGCGGTTAGGTAGGAAAAAGCACTTGCTATTTTGGTAGCCAGTATTTATATTTTGATGTTGTCTGAGAAAGTGGGTCAAAAAACCCACTTTTTTGTTGTGGGGGGTGCCATGATAAATGAAACAGATCAAATGGAAAAGCTGCACGCGGAACTACTGCCGGTGGTCGCTTCAGTGGTACAAGGGTTTGGCTGCGATTTGGTCGATTTGGAGCTGAAAGGCAGCAAGTATAATTTGATCGTTCGCGCCGTCGTCGATACCGAGGGCGGCATCAACATTGATGTCTGCGCCAAACTCAGCCGGGCGTTGGCTGATGAGTTTGACAGCAAAGACCTTTTGCCGGGAAAATACCGGTTGGAAGTATCGTCGCCTGGCATTGAACGTCCCCTGCGCAGCCGGCGTGATTTTCAGAGAAATCTGGGACGCGAGGCCACTATTCGCCGGCAGCAGGCCGGGACGGTCATCGAAATCGCCGGAACCATTCAAGCCGTAACCGAGGCGGAAGTCGAAATCATCTCACAAGGGGAAAGCCGCAAGATTCCCCTGGACGAAATCGAGTTCGGTAAGATTACAATCAAGTGGTAGATATCAGGAAGTTGAATCATCATGAAGAGTGAAATCGCTGAAGCTTTTGCTCAGATCGTCAAGGAAAAGAATATCGACAAGCAACAATTGTCGGAGATCGTACACTCCACCGTGCTGGGAATGATCAAAAAGAAATTCGGCTCGGCCGACAATTTCGACGTGTACGTGCATCTCGACAAAGGCGAGATCGAAATACACCAGACGCGCATGATCGTCGACAAAGTATTGGACAGCGTACGCGAGGTCGACGTCGAGACTGCGAAAAAAATCGAGCCCGATCTCGAAGTCGGTGATGAGTTTTTGGAGATTTTGGATCCTACCAATTTCGGACGGCGGCTGATCATCTCGGCCAAACAAAATCTCAATCAGCGCATCAAGGACGAAGAAAAGCGGGTGATTTCCGATGAATTCGAAAATCGCATCGGCGAGATTGTGATGGGCGACGTCCGGCAAATCAGCCGGGGCGATATTTTCATGAGCGTCGATCGTACCGAAGCGGTGTTGCCCAAGAAGGAGCAGATCGAATCGGAACGGTACCGCCGCGGCGATCACATTCGCGGCATTATTAAGGAAGTCCGCCGCACCAGCCGCGGGCCGGAGATCATCATTTCGCGCAGCGATCCGCAATTTCTCGTGCGTTTGTTCGAGCTGGAAGTGCCGGAGATTTATGACGGCATCATCGAGATCAAAGGCGTGGTGCGCCAGCCGGGCGAACGCGCCAAAATCGCCGTCTTGTCGAACGACAAACGCATCGACGCCGTTGGCGCCTGCGTGGGTATGAAGGGCATCCGCATTCAGGCCATCAGCAAAGAGTTGAACAACGAAAAAGTGGACGTGATTCCCTGGAGCTCGGATAGGGAAGTGTTCATCACCCGTGCGTTGAGCCCGTCCAAGCCGATGCGCGTGCTGGTGGACGATCCGAACAATCGCGCCATGGCGATTTTGCCGGATGACCAGGTTTCCCTGGCCATCGGCCGCGGCGGCCAGAATCGCCGGCTCACCAGCCGGTTGACGGGCGTCGAAATCGAGATCATGAAAGAATCTGAATATCGCAAAATGATCGAAGAGGAGCGCGGCAAAGAGGTGCCTCTGGAGTACGTCGAGGGCTTGAGCCAATCGATGGTCGGCAAGCTGCAGGATGCCGGCATTCAAACCGTGCGCGATATTCTCAAAGTCGGTGAAGAAGGCCTGATGCAGGTAAAAGGCATCGGCGAAAAAACGGCGGTCAAGATATGGGCTTTGGTGCAGGCGCGCGAGCAAACCGGGGAGGTGAGTGCGGACGCGACGGAGGAGGGCGAAGAAGAGGAAGAAACCGAAGCCGCAGAGAGCGAGGAGACGCAAGAATCTGAAGCCGAACCCGAGCTGGCAGAGGAGGGACCGGAAGAGCCGAAAGAGGGAACTGCTGCCGAACCTCAGGAGGAAAGCGCCGAAGCGCCGCAAGCAGGCACCATGGCCGAAAGCGAAAAAGATGAGGCGGAAACCATGCCACAAGCTTAATGATAGATTTTGTAACGCGGGCGAAGCGGGAAGGAAGAACGGTTTTAACTCGACAGGGTATTGGATTGTCCACTAAACGCAGAATACATCAAGTCGCGAAAGAATTCAACGTTTCGAATGAGGCGCTCATCAGCTTTCTGGCTGAGGTCGATTTCGAAGCGCACAGCCCCATGACGGCGCTGCCGGAAGAATTGTATGAACAAGTGCTGAAAAAGTTCTACAAGGCGCCGGTGGCCAAAGATGCGGACTATGAATTCCGCAAACACATTCGCGACAAGAAGCTCGAAGAAGAGAAAGAGCGCGAGCGCGCCCGCCACCAGTATGAAGAACGCATGCGCGTGGCGACGCAGATTATGGAAGAACGCGTGCAGGGGGCGGCCACGCGCAAAAAAGAAGGCGCGGCGGAAAAAACAGCCAGAACCGGCAGAGTCACCAAAAAAGTGGAGCCGATTGGGCCTGCGCCTGAAGTCACGAAAGCCGCGCCCAAGCGAGCGGGCAGAGGAAGAGGCGAGGTGGTAGATGGCAAGCCGGTCGAGGTGGCCGCACGCGGCGTCTCCGAACCAGCCGCCGACGTCAAGCACGTGCCCTCGCTGCAAGAAGCGATTGTCTCCTTGATCCCGCAGGAGGATTTGCATCCGGCCGCGCCGTCGGCGGAACCGGCTGCGCGGGAGACGACTCCGGCAAAGCCGGCCAAGTCAGACAAAGACAAACCGGCGGAAAAAGTAACGGCTGCAGGTGAGGCCGCCAAGAAACGCAAAAAACGCCGTCGCCGCAGAAAGAAAGCAGGCACAGGCGAGGTTGGGTCGACCGTTGAGGAGGAAAGCTCCGCCGTCAGCGCGCGCCCGAAGGAAAAAGAAAAGTATCGGGCGGTACAACAGGAATTGGCAGGAAAGCAGCGCATTGGCGCCAAGAAAAAGAAACGCAAAAAGCGTAAAATCAGCGAAGAGGAAATTGAAGAGTCCATTCGCCAAACCTTGGCGGCGATGGAAGGCCCGGGCAAGCCACGCGCGCGCCGCCGAAAAGATCGCGATGAGGTCGGCGAAGAGGTTGTCGACGAAGAGAACAAAATCCGTGTGCCGGAATTCATTTCTGCTGCAGACCTGTCGAGATATTTGAACGTCGATCCCAGCGAGGTGATCCGAAAATGCCTCAGCCTAGGGATGATTGTCTCGATCAATCAGCGTCTGGACTCCGAGACCATTGTTACGGTGTCGGACGAATTTGGTTATGACGCCGAGATTGTCGAGGAATACAGCGAAAGTGACGGCGGCGATGAAAAGGAGGCGGAGGAGGCCTCCGCGTTGCAGCCTCGCCCGCCGGTAGTGACCATCATGGGGCATGTCGATCACGGCAAAACTTCTTTGCTCGATTATCTGCGCAAAAGCAACATCACGGCCGGTGAGTCTGGTGGCATTACGCAACACATCGGCGCATATGAAGTGACCTTCAACAATCGCGCCATCACTTTTCTGGATACGCCCGGTCATGAGGCGTTCACGGCGATGCGTGCGCGTGGGGCGCAGGCCACGGACATCGTCATTCTCGTTGTGGCGGCGGATGACGGCGTGCAGCAGCAGACCTTGGAAGCGGTCAGCCACGCGCGCGCCGCGAATGTGCCCATGGTTATTGCCATCAACAAGATCGACAAATCCTCAGCCAATCCGGACAATCTCAAAAAACAATTGGCGCAGCACGGCGTGCTGGTGGAAAGCTGGGGCGGCAAAATTCAATCGGCGGAAATCTCCGCGAAAACCGGCAAAGGCATTGAACATTTGCTGGAATTGGTTCTCTTGGAAGCGGATTTGCTCGATTTGAAAGCGAACCCGACCCGTCGTGCCAAGGGCGTAGTCGTCGAAGCCGAGTTGGATCGTGGCAAAGGGCCGTTGGCGACGGTGCTGGTGCAGGCCGGAACCTTGCATGTCGGTGAGCCTTTTCTGGCGGGACAAGTCTGGGGTAAAGTGCGCGCCATGTACGACGAGCATGGCCGCCGCGTCCACGATGCGCCGCCTTCGCGGCCGGTGCGCGTGGTTGGCTTTTCCGGCGTTCCCAGCGCCGGCGATACGCTGGGCGTCATGGCTTCGGAGCAGGAGGCCAAAGAAATCAGCCTCAAACGCCAGCAATTGCGGCGTGCCCAAGGCTTCCACAAGGCGCGGCACATGACCCTGGATCAGCTTTCGCAGAAGGTCAAGGAGGGTGAGGTCAAGGAATTGCGTATCATCGTTAAAGCGGACGTTGACGGCTCGGTTGAGGCTTTAGGTGACTCCTTGCTCAAGCTTTCCACGAATGAAGTGGCGGTTAAAGTGATACATAAAGGCGTGGGTGGTATTTCCGAATCTGACGTGTTGCTGGCAGCTGCCTCTGATGCGGTGGTCTTTGGTTTTCACGTGCGGGCGACACAACAGGCGCGGGAAACGGCTGAGCGTGAGAGCGTCGATATCCGTATGTACAAAATTATTTACGACGCGGTGAACGACGTTAAAGCGGCGCTCGAAGGCATGCTCGAGCCTGAAATCAGCGAGCAAATCACGGCGTCGGTTGCAGTACGCGAAACTTTCAAGATTCCAAAAATCGGAACGATCGCAGGCTGCTATGTGCAGACCGGCAAGGTGAATCGCAACGACAATGTCCGGCTCTATCGCAATGACAGGCTGATCCATGAAGGCAAAATAGCTTCACTGAAGCGTTTCAAGGACGACGTGCGCGAGGTGGCGTCCGGGTTTGAATGCGGCCTGGCCCTCGCCGGTTATGACGACATTCATGTCGGCGACGTGGTCGAATCGTTCCAGGTCATCAAAACCAAGCGCACGCTGGTTGCGGCGACGTAAAGTGTTGTTCGAAAAACTCTGAATGGTCATCCCGTAGGGATCTAGGTATTTTAGCATTGCTATGTTTGTCGGCGTTTGCCAGATTGAGATCCTGCTGCCGGGCAGCGTTTCGCTGAAAGACAAGCGCTTCGTGCTCAGCAGCGTGAAAACGAAAATACAAAATAAATTCAACGTGTCCGTGGCCGAAGTCGCGCACAATGATCTGTGGCAGCGCTCGTTGCTGGGTCTGGCTTTGGTCACCAACGAGCACAAGATGATCGATCAAGTTTTCAATAAAATCTTAGAGTTGTTGTATCAGGAGGATCGGTTGGAAGTGCTAAAGCATCAAATCGAAGTCTATTGATTGCCTTGTGAAGGATCATATGCCAGTCAAACGCGCAACACGAGTCGCCTCGTTGCTGCGTGAAGTCCTCAGCGAAATTCTTGCCACGCAACTGAAAGACCCGTCCGTGGGGCGCATTACGATCTCCCGCGTCAGTCTGACCGACGATTTGCGCAATGCCAAAGTTTATTTCAGCTCATTGTCCAGCGAGACCGAGCGCCAGCAGACGCTTGCCGGGCTGCGCCGCGCCAGCGGGTTCATGCGCAACGAAATCGGCAAGCGCATGGCACTGAAATTCGCGCCCATGTTGCAGTTCATTTATGACGATTCGGTCGACTATGCCGATCGCATCAATGCTCTTCTAAAACAGGTCCGGCCGCCGGATTCGCCAAGTCTGGGTTGAGAGCCGTGGCAGAACGCGAGCAGATATCTGCGAACATTGCAGCGACTTCTTGCCCGAGCCATTGCCCTAAACCTAGATTCGCGGGAGGAGGGATTGAATTTGTCACCCGAAATTTCGCGCGCACGTCTGGCCGATGGAAGCATTTGCAATCTCGACAAGCCTGCAGGCTGGACTTCTTTCGACGTCGTCAACAAGCTGCGTTACGCCAGCCGTGTCAGAAAAGTCGGACATGCGGGCACGCTCGATCCATTTGCCACGGGGGTGTTACTGATTTGTTTCGGCTCCGCCACCAAGAAGGTGGAGCAGTTGATGCAGCTCGATAAAGAATACGTGGGCACCATGGAACTGGGCACGGAAACGGATACCCACGACCTCGAGGGTAAAGTCACGGCCACCTTCGCCGTGCCGGTGCTGGCACGGGACGATATCGAGGGGCACGCCCGGCGTTACCGCGGCGAAATTATGCAAACGCCGCCGCTGTTTTCGGCCTTGAAAAAGGAAGGCCGGCGCTTATACGAAATCGCACGCAGCGGAGAAACCGTCGAAGTCGAGCCGCGACGCGTGACCGTCTACGAGCTCGAGATTCTCGCGGTGCGCTTGCCCGAAGTCACGATTCGTCTGACCTGTTCGCGCGGCACGTATGTGCGCGCGCTCGTGCGAGATCTGGGCAGAGATTTGGGTTGTGGCGCGTACGTGAAATCCCTGCGGCGTATGCGCGTGGGTGAATACGGCGCCGCGCAGAGCGTGCCGGTGCAGCAATTCCTGGAAAGGTTGATCGACTGAGTATGCCCTTCGAAGTTTTTTTTGGCTTGGAACGCATTAAAACCGATCCAGCGGGCGTGCTCACAGTTGGCGCATTCGATGGTTTGCATCTCGGCCATCGTGCGATTTTAGAAGAGGTGAAACGCGAAGCAAAGCAACGCGGCGGCCGGACGGCGACCGTCACCTTCGAGCCACATCCACAGTTGGTTCTGAAAAAAAGCGGCCTGCCCGCCATCCAAATCCTGACGACGATTGAAGAGAAGATCGCGCGTTTCGAGGAGTTGGGAGTCGATCGCCTCATCGTGATTCCGTTCACGCTTGCGTTTGCACAAACGCCTTCGGAAGTTTTTGTGCGTGAGATTCTGTATCATCGCCTGGGCATGCAAGCGATGGTGATCGGCCACGACCACGGCTTCGGCAAGAATCGGGAAGGCGACGTGGCGACCTTGACCCGGCTTGGCGAGGAGCTGGGTTTCGCTGTGCACGAGCTGCCACCCTGGGAGATTGAAGGCGCAGTGATGAGCAGCTCGCGCATTCGCCAGGCCCTGTTGCAGGGGCAGGTGGAAAAGTCCGGCGCCTGGTTGGGACATCCATATGCGCTGAGCGGCCGAATCACACGGGGCGAGGAGCGCGGGCGCGCGATCGGATTTCCAACTTTGAATCTGACGCCACTGCATCCGCACAAGCTCATCCCGGCCCAGGGCGTTTACGCGGTGCGTGCGCGCCTGCCAGAGGGTGAATTTGGCGGCATGATGAATATCGGCAGGCGGCCGACTTTTGACGGGGGCTCATGTTCGTTGGAAGTTCATGTTTTCGATTTCGCCCGGCAGGCTTATGATGAGATTTGCGAAGTAAAGTTTATCGCGCGGCTGCGTGAGGAAAGGAAGTTTGATTCGGTGGAAGCTTTGCAAGCACAGTTGCAACACGACAAATCCGCGAGCCTGCACGCTCTATCGGGAAACGTTGTTCAAAAACAAAACTCAAATCGAGGTTCTTCATGCCTTTGACCAAAGCTAAGAAAGCCGAAATCGTGACCCAGTACGGCAAAGACGCTAAAAACAGTGGTAAAACCGAAACGCAAATCGCGCTGTTGACGGCGGAGATCAACAGCTTGACCGATCATTTCAACCAGAATCCCAAGGACCATCACTCGCGCATGGGTTTGCTGAAAATGGTCGGCCTGCGCCGGCGGCTGTTGAACTATCTTTCACGCAAAGACATTGGGAGTTATCGCTCGCTTATCACCGAGCTCGGATTGCGTCGGTGATCAGTGATTAGTGATCAGTATTCAGGGACCCAGGTGATCGGGGTTGGTACGGCAAGAAAATTACGGAAGAACTGGATATTAGAAATCAGCAACGAGCAGGTCAGTTTCCAGCAGGATACTGAAAAACTGATTACTAATCACTGATTACTGAACACTGCCTCCCAAACACTCGCTCCAAATTAGGAGTTCTAACCTTGATCGAAGTCCAAAATCTCATGCGTTCATACGGTCGCGATCCGGTGATCGAGAGAGTGTCCTTTGCGGTGCAGAAAGGGGAGATCACAGGGTTTTTGGGGCCGAATGGCTCAGGGAAAACCACGACCATGCGTATTCTCACCGGCTACATGCCGATGACGCGCGGCCTGGCGCGCGTGGCCGGATATGACGTCTACACGCAATCTTTGGACGTGCGCCGCCACACCGGATACTTACCGGAGAATCCGCCGGTGTACCCGGAGATGTTGGTGGCAGATTATTTAGATTTCGCCGCCAAGATCAAGGGCGTTCCGGCGCGCGAGCGCAAACGTGCCGTGGAAAAAGCCATGTCCGACACGGCCACGCTCCACGTGCGCGGCACGGTCATCCGCAAGCTCTCGAAAGGCTATAAGCAGCGCGTGGGGTTGGCGCAGGCGCTGGTGCACAATCCGGAAGTATTGGTGCTCGACGAGCCTACCGTCGGGCTGGATCCCGAACAGATTATCGAAGTGCGCGAGTTGATCAAGAGCCTCGCCGGCGCGCACACGGTGATCTTGAGCACGCATATTTTACCCGAGGTCAGTGCAACGTGTGAGCGCGTCGTGATCATCGGCCAGCGGCCGTTTTTTACGCATGACGATCCGCCGCGCGCCTATCTCGCCGGAACCGTGGTGGCACAGGATACGATTCAAAATCTCACGCAACGCATGCACGGTGCCGACCGGCTCTTCCTGCAGGTGGAGGGCCCGACCGAGCACGTACGCCAAAGGCTCGGCGGCATTGCCGGCGTGAAAAGTATTGCGCTGGTCAATGCACTGAACGGCAATCTCAACCGCTATGAGGTTGAAGCCGAGACCGGTCGTGATCTGCGGCGCGAGCTGGCGCAAGCCGTGGTGCAGAGCGGCTGGGGCTTGCTGGAAATCCGCGCCAAAGATTTGAATCTGGAGGAAGCGTTTCTCAAGCTCACACAGGAGACGCAAGCGTAATGCGCAATTTTCTCGCTGTGGTTGAACGTGAACTGAAGTCTTACTTCGTTTCGCCGCTGGCTTACGTCATTTTAGGGTTCTTTCTGCTTGCCACGGGGATGTTCTTTTACGTGGTCGTTACTTCGTTCGAGCGCATGAGCATGATGTCTGCGGCGCAGGCGCAGCAGTATCGCCAGATGCCGCCCGCGATGAACGTGAACATGATGGCGATTCGCCCGTTCTTGCACAACATTGCGATCATTGCCATGTTCTTGCTGCCCGGCCTCACCATGCGTTTGCTCGCGGAGGAGAAACGCCAGGGCACGATCGAGCTACTGCAGACCTCGCCGCTCACCAATTGGCAGATCACGCTGGGAAAATTCGCCGGGGCATGGCTTTTTTATCTCGCCATGCTGGCTGCGACCGGTGTATTTATCGGCCTGCTGTTTATTTTTGGGAATCCCGAATTGCAGCCGTTGCTCGTCGGTTATCTCGGTTTGTTCCTGGCAGGCGGGTGCTTTATTGCGCTGGGATTGTTGTTCAGTGCGTTCACGGAAAATCAAATCATTGCCTTTGTCAGCGCGTTGGCAATGAACCTGATTCTGTTATCACTGGGCTGGCTGTCCAGCTTCACCGGATCGACCTTGAGCAGTATTCTCAACCATCTTTCCCCCATCGATCACCTCGATGATTTCACCAAAGGCATATTGGATTCGAAACACGTGGTCTTTTACGTGAGCTTCATCTTTGCGCTGCTGTTATTCACGCACCTGATTCTGGAATCGGCGCGCTGGCGTGGGTTTGCGGGCCGTCGGGTGAAATTGGGCGTGCCGGTGACGCTCGCCGAAGTGGCGAAAACCATTGGAGAGCAAAGCGACGCCCTGTTGGTGAGAGCGCAAGCTCTCGGCTTGTCGTCGGCAGATCAGGCGATTTCGAACCCCCAAGAGCTCGTAGAGTTGGCACAGCATTTTGGATATGACGTCGAGGTGAACGGCAAATGAGCAAGCAATGGAGCACTGCGTTCAGCGCGCTGGGGCTGGCGATTTTTTTTGCCGGATTGCTGGGATATTACGTTCGATCCGCATGGACGTGGTTTGAATATAGCGCGCTTGCGGTAGGTGGCGTTTTGATTCTGGCCTATATCATTCTGAATTTCCGCGAGATCGTCGCGGCCTTGACGCAGCGCGGTGCGCTGCAAACCGGCAACGCCGTGTTAATGGCGCTGCTGCTTTTGGCCATTTTGTCCCTGGTGAATTTCTTGGCCACACGGCACAGCAAGCGTGTTGATACTACGGCGGCCAGGCAATTCAGCCTGTCCGAGCAATCCGTCAAAGTGCTGCAAGGCTTGCAAGACGAGCTCACCATCACCGCCTTTTTCCTGCCCCAAGATCAGGAGCGCATCCAGGACACGTTTAAAGAATTCGCGGCCATCACGCCGAAATTCAAATACGAATTTGTCGATCCCGACAAGAAACCGGATTTAGCACGGCAGCTCGGCATCACCGCTTTCGGCACGACCGTGGTTTCATATCGCGGAAAGAACGAAAAAATCAATGGTCAGGAGGAGGGCGATCTCACCAACGCCATCATCAAAGTCACGCGCGCGACGAAGAAAAAGGTGTATTTCACGGTGAATCACGGTGAAAAAAGCCTCGACAACTCCGAGCGTTTGGGCTTGAGTGCGGCCAAGGCCGTGATTCAAGAGAAGAATTATGAAATCGGCACGGTGGCGTTGATGGATAGCAATCGTGTGCCCGCGGATTGCGCGGTGCTGGTGATTGCCGGCGCGCAAACGCCGTTTCTGTCGCCTGAAATCGAAGCCATAAAAAACTATCTCGATACCGGTGGCGCAATCTACATTCTCGCCGACCCCGATGCCCCCTCGTTTCGTGAGATCGTTTCGGATTGGGGCATTTCTGTGCGAAATGATTTGATCGTCGATTTTTCTGGCGTGGGCCGCTTGTTTGGCGGCGGGCCGAATATGCCGGTGGTAGCCGAGTATGGCGATCACGCCATCACCAAAGATTTCGCATTCATGACGGCCTATCCCGAAGCCCGTTCCCTAGTGGTGGCAGGGTCATTGCCAGCCGGCGTGGAAGCCACTGCCTTCGCCAATACCGGACCGAACAGTTGGGCGGAAACTGATGCCAGCGAAATCAAGCAAGGCCGCGTGCAATTCAATGAAGACACGGACACCCGCGGCCCGGTTGCGGTTGCCGTTGCCGCCACGCGCCGTATTTCCGAGCATGCCAGCGGCGTGACAAGCGACAGCGGCGAAAAGAAGAGCCGCCTGGTGATTTTCGGAGATTCGGATTTCGCTGCGAATTATTTGTTCGATTTTCAAAAGAACGGTGACCTGTTTCTGAACGCACTCAGTTGGCTGGCGGAGGAGGAAGATTTGATTTCCATCCGGCCCAAAGATCCGGAAGACCGCCGGCTCAACCTGACCGCGGCAGGCTCGAAGATGATGTTGCTGGTGAGCGTGTTCTTGTTGCCGCTGGCTTCGCTTTTGGCGGCAATTGTGATTTATAGGCGAAGGAAATAGGAGGAAAAGTGATCATTCTCACGCAGAGATTGCGCAAAGGATCGCAAAGGCCTTCTCTGTGATCCTTTGCGCAATCTCTGCGTGTGCTTTTCCGCTTGGTAGCAGCTAGCCTGCGTTGGATAAGAGTGGAGTCGAACTGCAATGAAATTGCGCACAAATCTCATCCTGGCCCTGCTTCTGCTAGCGCTGGCGGGATTTGTTTATTTTTATGACATCAAAGGCGGTGAGCAGAGAGTAAAGAACGAGGAGTCTGCCAAGAAGCTCTTAGCCCTCGAGGCGGATTCAGTTATGGCCTTTTCGTTGCAGCCGGCGGGCATTGCATTTAAGAAAGACGCAGGCAAATGGCGAATCGTGCAGCCGATCAATTATCCGGCGGATGAAACCAGTGTCACCAGTTTGCTGGAAGGCCTGGAATCGGCAAAGCGCGAACGCGACATTGCGCAGGACGCCAGTACGTTTGCGACCTATGGGCTTGCGCCCGCCCACCGGCAGATTCTGGTCACGCACGAGGGCAAGCGTGATACGGTCTATCTCGGCGACAAGAACACTACTTCCTCCTATGTTTATGCGCGCGTAGACGGCAAACCGGTGGTGGTGCTGACTGAGATCGCGCTTTTGAACAATTCGGACAAAAAGCTCGAAGACTGGCGCGATAAGAGTTTACTGAAATTTGACACCGGGCAGGTGCTGGGTTTGTCGCTGCACACACCCAGTCTGCATTTCGAGTTGCATAAAGAGGCTGGCAAGTGGAAGCTGGTGCATCCGCTGCAGGCCGAAGGGGATGAAAGCAAAATCTCGCAAATCCTGAGTCGCTTGAGCTACGCCAACGTGGCCGGATTCGTCGTGGAAGCGATGAATGACGGGAAAACGTATGGGCTGGATAAACCGAATTATGAATTGCGTCTGACGCTGGGTGAAGACAGCGTGCAAAAGATCGTGCAGTTCGGCAAACGGACAAGCGAGGGCTACTATGCGCACGATCCCGCCCGGCCGCAAGTTTTTTTGGCTGATTCAAGCCTGGTGAAAGAGCTCGACGTCGATTTGATGCATTTGCGCGACAAGAGGCTCGCCGGCTTCGAAAGCTATCGCGCTGACTATGTGAGCTTGCAATATCCCGATACCACCATCATATGCGAGAAGGATTCCGCGGCGCAATGGCAGATCACGGCGCCACAAAACAAAAAAGCAAAAAGCTGGAAAGTTTCGAATATTACCAATACATTGGCAGGGTTGCAGGCCGCCGAATTTGTGGAGAAACAGGCCGGCGACCTTGACGTTTATGGTCTTGATAATCCACGCGCCAGAATTACAGTGAAAGAGAAGGGCGCAGAACTGGCTCAAGTGCTGCTGGGCAATGTGAAAGAAGATCACGTTTACGCCAAAGCCGCCGGCAAAGCAACGATCATGTTGGTGAAAAAGGAAGAAGCCGATCGCCTGCTTGTGAAATTGAGCGAACTGATAGAGTGAAGGAGTTTTTGTAGATGGTTTACCGGAAAGAGACGGAACTCAACGGCAAGAAATTTGCGATTGAAACCAATCGCGTGGCGCGGCAGGCCGACGGCGCTTGCTGGGTGCAATTTGGCGATACCATCGTCATGGCCACGGTCGTCGGCGCGGAAGAAGCGGCGCCCGAGCAAGATTTCTTTCCGCTCACGGTTGATTACCGTGAAAAAGCCTATGCCGCCGGCAAGATTCCGGGCGGCTATTTTAAACGCGAAGGCAAGCCGAGTGACAGCGAGATCTTGTCCGCGCGCCTGATCGATCGTTCCCTTCGCCCGCTGTTTGCGGATGATTACAGGAACGAGGTGCAAGTCATGGTTGCCGTGCTGTCCGCAGACAAGGAAAATGACCCCGATACGCTGGGCATTACGGCGGCCTCAACGGCGATGCTGCTGTCCGGCATCCCTTGGGCCGGCCCGGTTGCCGGCATCCGCGTCGGACGCGTCAATGGCCAATTCGTTGCCAATCCTACCCATGAGGAGCTCGCGGGCAGCGACATTGATCTGATGGTTACGGCGACCGAGGATTCGATCATGATGGTGGAAGGAGAGGCTAAAGAAATCAGCGAAGCGGATATGGTCGCCGCATTGGCCTTTGCATTGCGGTCGGCAAGGTCGCTCATTCAAATGCAGAAGGCCGTCACCGTGGAGGCGGCCAAGCCTCAGCGCACCGTTACGCCGTCTGTATTTCCCGCGGGCTTGGAGAATCGCCTGCGCGGGATAGTGACGCCCAGACTGCCGGAATTGCTGAAGGAAGCCGACAAACAAGCGCGGCGTACCCAGCTCAAGGAATTCTATAAATCCACGGTTGAATCCCTGCAAGCGGATTTCCCCGAGAGCGAAAAAGCGGCAAGGGAAATCATCCACGCGCTTGAGAAAGAACTGGTACGCGGGATGATCGTGAAGCTGAATCGCCGTTTGGACGGCCGGGATCCGCACAGTATTCGCCAGATCACTTGCGAAGTCGCGGTATTGCCGCGTGTGCACGGCACGTGCCTCTTCACGCGCGGGCAAACGCAAGCCCTGGCGGCGGTCACGCTTGGCACAAAAATTGATGAGCAAAAGATGGACGAGCTCGAGGGTGAATTCTATAAGAGCTACATGCTGCATTACAATTTTCCCCCATACAGTGTGGGCGAGATTCGGCCGTCACGCGGTCCGGGCCGGCGCGAGATCGGCCACGGCAATCTGGCCGAACGCGCGCTCAAAGCCGTGATGCCGAATGAAACGGTTTTTCCGTATACCGTGCGGGTCGTTTCGGATATTCTCGAGTCCAATGGCTCTTCTTCCATGGCGACCGTGTGTTCGGGCTCTCTGGCGTTAATGGATGCCGGCGTACCGATCAAAGCCGCGGTGGCCGGGATCGCGATGGGACTGATCAAGGAAGGCAACACCACGGTAGTGCTCACCGACATTCTCGGTGACGAAGACCATCTCGGCGACATGGATTTCAAAGTCGCAGGCACTGGCAAGGGTATCACCGCGTTTCAAATGGACATCAAGATCAAAGGCCTGTCGCAGGAGATCATGGCCGAGGCGCTGGAGCGCGCCCGGGTCGCGCGCCTGCACATTCTCAACCTCATGAACGCCACGCTCAGCGCGCATCGTCCAGAGCTTTCGCCGTATGCACCGCGCATCATCACGGTCAAAGTCCCGACCGATGCCATCGGCTTGATCATCGGGCCGGGCGGCAAAACCATTCGCGATATCACCGAGCGCACGGGCACGACCATCGACATCAACGACGACGGCGTGGTCACCATTGCTTCGGCGGATTCTGCGGCGTGCGAGAAGGCGGCGGAAATTATTTCCAACATGGTGGCGTTGCCTGAAGTCGGCAAGGTTTACAAGGGGATCGTGAAGGGCATCAAGGAGTTCGGCGCGTTCGTGGAGATTCTGCCGGGCCGCGAAGGCTTGCTGCATATTTCGCAAATCGATCATCGCCGCATCAATCGCGTCGAAGACGTGCTGAAAATGGGCGACGAAGTCTCGGTCGAATTGATCGAAATCGGCGACGACGGCAAGCTGCGGCTGAGCCGCAAAGCGCTGCTGCCGAAGAATTGACAGAAAACGGAAGATACTGAATTTTGTGAACGAACATTCGCAATTTCACAAGACGGTGCTGGCCGGGGGCGTGCGCGTGGTATCGGAACGGATTCCACACGTCCGTTCCGTCTCGCTCGGCATTTGGGTAGAGGCGGGCACGCGCGACGAATTGCCGGAAGAAAACGGCATTTCGCATTTTATTGAACATATGATGTTCAAGGGCACGAGCCGCCGCACGGCCGCGGAAATCGCCGAAAGCCTGGAAGCGGTCGGCGGCAACCTCAATGCCTTCACCGGCAAAGAAGTGACCTGCTACTATGCCCACCATCTGGATGAGCATCTTCCCATCGCCATCGAGGTCGTGACCGATCTGCTCACCGGTTCCTTGTTCGACCAGCAGGAGCTGGCCAAGGAAAAGTCGGTGGTGATCGAAGAAATCAACGCCGTCGACGATACGCCGGAGGATTTGATTCACGAGTTATTCTATCACGATCTCTTCCCCTCACATGCGCTGGGCACCTCGACGTTGGGCACACGCGAGACGGTGTCCAGCTTCACGCGCGCGCAGCTTTTTGAATACGTACGCCGGCATTACACGCAGAACCGTATCGTGGTGGCGGCGGCCGGCAACGTGGACCATGAGGAATTGCTGGCGCTGTTGCAGGACCGTCTGCAGGCCTTGCCTGAAAGCGGGGATCGCATTTTGGTTGCGCCCTCGCGCGAGCGCAATCTGCAAAGTATCAAAGAGGACGTCGGCTCACAGACCCATATTTGCCTGGGCACGCGTGCGCTGCGCTTCGAAGACCAGCGCAAATTTCATTTTCTCGCCATGAACACCCTGTTTGGCGGAGGCATGAGCTCGCGCCTCTTTCAGAATATCCGCGAGCGCCACGGCCTGGCCTATTCGATTTATTCCTTTCACGATTTCATGTACGACACCGGCATCTTCGGCACGTACATTGGCACCGACCCCGACCGCCAAAATCAGGCAATCTCTTTGCTCAAAGAGGAAATTCGCCGCTTGCACGACGAGCGCATTCCGGCGTCTGAATTGGAGCGCACCAAGAATCAGCTCAAAGGCAGCTTGATGCTGGGCCTGGAAAGCACCAGCAGCCGCATGAACCGTCTGGCGAACATGGAGATTTATTTGGGACGGTATTATTCGCTCGATGAGGTCCTGGAGGGGATCGCTCAAGTCACTTCCGACGGCATCCAACGGCTCGCTGCGGATCTGTTCGGGCTCGACCAGCTCACGCTGACCGTGATCCGGCCTTCGAAAGAGGAAGCCGATGAAACTGAAGAGACGTAGCGCTTACCTGATTTTCGGATGACATACCCCCAACCCAAACAATCCCGCATGAAGAATTGAGCCGGAAAACGCATTTCTTGCCATAAACGGCGATTGCATTCGCAAACAATGAAGCGTATCTTTTTGCAGTGGTGAGTTTCAGATTGACCTTTTCAGTTTTTCGGGTTACTATGCGCAAATCTGCTCTGACTACGAAGAGCCTTTTGCAGCTACGGTGCGGATCTTCGTTTGGGTCGCGTTGAAAGGTGCATGACGAACATGCCAGCAGGGAGAATGAGGCAAGGCCGGCTTCTTGCGAATCAGACCAGTGAACTGGCAGTGAACCCAGAGACGGGAGGATGGTATGCGGATTGGTGTTCCGAAAGAAGTCAAAGCCAATGAAAATCGCGTTGCCTTGATTCCGGTCGGCGTGGAACAGTTGCGTGCCAACGGCCATGAAGTGATCGTGGAAAAAGATGCGGGCCTGGGCAGCGGCTTCAAGGACGAAGATTACAAGCGTGCGGGCGCGAAGATCGTCTCTCATCCGGCGGAAGCTTACGGCAGTGCCGATATGATCATCAAGGTAAAAGAACCGTTGCCAGCGGAGTATCCGTTATTGCGCGAAGGTCAGATTGTTTTTACTTACTTCCATTTTGCCGCCTCCCGTGAGTTGACTGAAGCCGTGATCAAAGCCAAATGTATTGCGATTGCTTACGAAACCGTGGAGTTGTCCGATCGTTCGCTGCCTTTGTTGATTCCAATGAGTGAAGTTGCAGGCCGGCTTTCGATTCAAGAAGGCGCGCGTTGCCTGGAAAAATTGTACGGCGGCATCGGTATTTTGCTGGGCGGTGTACCGGGGGTTGAGCCGGCAAATGTCGTGATCATCGGCGGGGGCATCGTAGGCACAAATGCCGCGAAGATTGCCGCCGGCCTAGGCGCACGCGTGACGATTCTAGACGTGAGCCTGGATCGCTTGCGTTATTTGGACGACGTCATGCCGAAGAACGTGATCACCGTGATGTCCAATCCTGCCAATATTCGTAAAGCGATTTCACAGGCCGATCTCGTGGTCGGCGCAGTTCTGATACCGGGCGCGAAGGCCCCGCGTTTGGTCACGCGTGACATGCTTAAGCTGATGAAGCGCGGCTCGGTGATTGTCGACGTTGCGGTCGATCAAGGCGGATGCGTTGAAACCATTCGCGCGACGACGCACGAGAACCCAACTTACGAAGTCGACGGGGTTGTGCATTACGGCGTGGCCAACATGCCGGGCGCGGTGCCCATGACTTCGACTTTCGCACTCACAAATGCGACGCTGCCTTACGCCCTCAAGATTGCTGATCTGGGCTATCCGGCGTGTGTGAAAGCTTCGGCAGCGTTGGCAAAAGGTGTGAATATTGCCCACGGCAAAGTCACTTACAAAGGCGTGGCCGAAACCTTTGATTTGCCCTTTGTGCCTTTGGAAGAGGTCATGAAATTGTAATGTTGGATTATTGGATTGGTGGATTAATGGAGTGCTGGGGTATTGGGAGAGATAACTCATCCGTCCATCGGTCCATTAATCCAATACCCCATTACTCCAACACTCCAACAATGCAGCGATCCAACCCTGACTTACCTTCGTCCTATGAAGCTGCGCGTCCCCCACACCTACGTCTTGCTGTTCAGCCTGCTGCTGCTCGCAACGGCTGCCACTTATTTCATTCCGGCCGGAGTCTATGACCGCGTTCAAAAAGAAGGCCGCCAGGTTGTTGATCCCGGTTCTTATCATCGCGTCGCTGCCAGACCCGCCGGCTTTGGTGACGTGTTCATGGCTTTCCCCACCGGCTTGCTGGAGGTGGCGCCCATCGTTTTTTACATTTTCATCGTCGGCGGCGCGTTTGGCGTAATTGCGGGCACGGGCGCGATCGACGCGGGGATTCACGCAATTATACGTATTGCCGGTAAATATGAAAAAGCCATCGTGCCCGGATTGACGTTGCTGTTCGCGATCGGTGGCGGTACGTTCGGCATGGCCGAGGAAACGCTGCCCTTTCTGCCGGCACTGGTGTTGCTCAGCCGTTCATTGGGGTATGATTCGATCGTGGGCGGTGCCATCGCCCTGGCCGGGGCGAACGCCGGATTCTCCGCTGCGTTTTTGAATCCCTTCACCGTCGGCGTGGCGCAGGGCATTGCCGGGCTGCCATTGTTTTCCGGCTTTGCGTTTCGCCTCGTGGTGTGGTTGGTGATGAGTTTGATCACGGTGGCCTTTATTACACGCTACGCCGAACGTGTCAAACGCGCGCCGGCAAGCAGTCCGGCTTATCGTCTCGATCAACAGCGTCCCGCGCTCACCAACGCCGAG
The DNA here is from genome assembly GCA_050732395.1 of bacterium. GTDB lineage: Bacteria > Zhuqueibacterota > Zhuqueibacteria > Zhuqueibacterales > Zhuqueibacteraceae > JBIOXB01. Next base: position 41,321 of record JBOHQX010000133.1, on the reverse strand, counting down.
GTTTCCTCCTCTTTGTCAAGGCGCCAAGCGTTCGCGATGCTTTTGTTCATGCTCTCCTTCATCGTTCTCGTCGTGGGCACGATGAAATGGGACTGGGGTCTTGCAGAGCTCTCGGGGCTTTTCTTTGCACTCGCCGTTTTCGCCGGGCCGGCGGGCGGACTATCGGTGAACGAAACCGCCGAAAAGTTCATTGCCGGCGCCGCTGCGTTGGCTGGCGGCGCCTTGGTCGTGGGCCTGGCGCGCGCGATTCTGGTGGTATTGTCCCATGCACAGGTGATCGATACCATCATGTTCGCACTGGCCTCGCTGGTGAAAGAATTGCCCGCGAGCATCAGCGTGCTCGGCATTTATCTCATTCAAGTCGCGCTGAACTTTCTCATCGCCTCCGGCAGCGGGCAAGCTGCGCTCTCGATTCCGATCATGGCGCCGTTGTCGGATTTACTGGGCATCACCCGGCAAACGATGGTGCTGGCATATCAATTTGGCGACGGCTTCACCAATGTCTTTACCCCCACGCAAGGTTACTTCATGGCCGGCCTGGCGCTGATCGGCCTGCCCTGGCACATTTGGGCGCGTTGGCTCTTACCTTTGCTGGGGTGGTGGCTGGCGGCAGGGTTGGTTGCTTTGTTGATCGCGCACGCCATCTCCTTTGGGCCGTTTTGAGATCATCGCCCTCAGCGCTTTTTTTCTTACGCATCACGTTTTAGACCTGACGCACCCATGCCTCCCGTCATTCTCGCTTACCATCTTGTCGATTCCCGTTTTGATTTCGGTATCACCTGGGTTACACCACGCCGGTTCGAGCGCCAGATGTGTTGGCTCGCCGAAAATGGCTACCGCACGTGTTCGCTCACCGATTGTTTGCAACGGCCGGAACAAACGCAGCAGCGCGAGGTCGTCCTCACTTTTGACGATGGCTATCGCGCTTTGATAAAGCACGCCCTGCCGGTTTTGCAGCGTTGTAATTTTACCGCAACGGTTTTTCCAGTGGTGAACTATATCGGTGAAAAGAATCATTGGGATTACAATCTCTTCTGGCGGCGGCATGAGCATTTGTGCTGGAGTGAGCTGCAAGAGATGCGTGCCGCCGGCTGGGAAATCGGCAGTCACTCCATGCGACATGCCTATTTGCCGGGACTGAGCGCGCCGGAACTCTTCAAGGATTTACTGGATTCAAAGCAGATTTTGGAGGATCATTTGCAGATTCCGATCGTGCATCTTTCGCTGCCGTTTGGAAGAGGAAATCAAAAAGTGCTGCGCACTGCACGCGACGTGGGCTTTCAGAGTGTTTCTGCTTTGGGACAAGAGGCAGTGACAAAGTCTGGCGCGAAAAAAAATGATGTCAAACCCCGCCGCGATCCTTTCGTTTTTCACCGGCGCGGAATCTATCTGCACGACGGCCTGCGCAGCTTTCGCCGCCGTGTCGAAGCGCCGCGCGAATCCCGTCGCGAGCGTCTGCGTCAACGTGTGATCAGTTTTTTCTCCATGGGGACGATCATTGTCAAGACGCTTGGCGAAATCCGGAAATGATGCGCAATCTGAAAGCTGGTCGCATTTCTACGCGCCTTTTTTTCTGCAAAAACGTGAAGACGTTATGCGCTGCCAGACTCGTCGAGTAAAACCATACGATAACCCACGCCCGATTCGGTTAGAAAAAGCTGCGGATGGGAGGGCTCGAGCTCCAGCTTCCTGCGTAGTTGCGCCATGTACACGCGCAGATACTGCGTTTGCTCGATCAAGTGCGGCCCCCATACTTCCTTTAAGATCTGCCGGTGCGTCAAAACCTTGCCGGCGTGCTTGATAAACAGCAAGAGCAGATTATACTCTGTTGCGGTCAGCTTCACCACCTGGCCGCTGGCTTTGACCTCGCGATGCACGAAATCGACGAACAGATGGCCGTTGCGAAATTCCGGCGATTCTGGTAGCGGCTGCGCGTGCCGCGCCGCTACCCGCAGCCTTGCCAGCAATTCGCCCATGCTGAAAGGTTTGGTGACGTAGTCGTCAGCGCCCGTATCCAGTGCGGCGATTTTTTCCTGCTCCGCATCCTGCACGGACAAGATCAGCACCGGCACCGCGCTCCATTCGCGGATTTTCGCCAGCACCTCGAGACCGTTCATATCGGGCAGACCCAAATCCAGAATCACGGCCTCCGGCCGATACATTGCGGCTTGCACGATACCCTCCTGGCCGTTCGTGGCTTCAACGATGCGATAGCCGGCGGCTTCCAGGCTCACGCTCAAGAAGCGCCGGATTTGCGCTTCGTCATCAATGATCAAGACAACCGGCGGCGTCACGCTTCGTTTACCTCCGGGGTGGGAGGCGCGGGGGTGACCGGCAAGCGTATCACGAAACGCGCGCCCTGGTCAAAGCGATTTTCCGCCACGATGGTCCCGCCGTGCGCCTCGACAAACCCGCGCGCGATCGAAAGGCCGAGACCGGTGCCACCGGTCTTCGTTTTTGGCAAGCGATAGAATTTCTCGAAAATATGTGCGAGCGCCTCCGGCGGAAATCCCGGGCCTTCATCTTCGATCACAAAAGCCAGACCCTGATCCGCGGCCGCCGTCCGCATCGTAATGTTCGTTCCTGCCGGCGTGTGCTGCGCCGCATTGAGAAGAATGTTCGCGAGCGCTTGTTCCATCAAAACGAAGTCCATGCGCACCAACGGCAATGCTACTGCAAGTTGCAAGTGCAAATGGTGCGAAGCCAGTTCTGTGCTGAGACTGCGCAATACCACGTGCACGAGATCGTTGGCGTCACACCATTCCAAATTCAGCTTCAGCATGCCCGATTCCAGCCGCGTCATGTCGAGCAGGTTTTTTACCAGGCGATTCAATCTTTGTGCGGCGCTGTAGATGTCGTCCACCAATATGGCACGCATCCTGGGGTTTTCAGAGGTCTTACTTTCCAACAGGCTGGTGGAGGCGCCGGTGATCGTTGCCAACGGCGTGCGCAATTCATGCGAAATGGAATTGAGCAGAGTCTTGTACAGGCGCTCGGAGGCGGACAGCACCTGTGCTTGTTCCGCGGCCGTGCGCAACGTTTCACGCTCCAGAGCGAGGGCGATTTGATGTAAGAAGGTTTGTAATAATCCTTCTTCTTCGATCGTAAAAGGGCGCTTCCAGAATGAAGCGATGCCGATCACGCCGACGGCGTCGTTGTTGGTCAGCAAGGGGTAGTAAACTGCCTCGGCGAAAGGCAGGGTATTGGTGCCCCGGCCGGCAGGTTTGCGATTTTGAAAGCTCCACGAGGCCACGCTCCATTCCTTCTCCGACTTGGGTGAAAAAGTGCTGGCCGGATGCACGGCGCGAGAAAGCTTGCCCGTCTCCTGCGGCAGGAAACAGCCTACGACGCTGTTGAACGTTCTGCCGACTTCATGCTCGGCCGCGCGCATGATGTCATCCAGGGATTTCGCACTGTTGATCTCTTTGGCCAGGTTATAAAGCGCCACGGCTTGTTCCTCGCGGCGCCGGACCGCCGTCTCACGCGCACGCACGCGTGCGGTTAGGGTTCCGCCCACCAGGGCAATGATGAAATACATGCCAACCAGCAGCGCATCGTGGTACTCGCGAATGTGAAAAGTGGTGGGAGGGATAAGGAAGAAAAAATTCCAAATAAAAGCGCTCAGCGCAGCCGCGGCGAAGATCGGTCCGCGGCCCACCCACAAGGCCAGAAGCGAAATCGTGAACAGCAAAAACATGCCGACGGCACGATAGTCGAGGATCGGCGCAGCCGCATAGCACAACAGCGCAACCGAAACCACGACGCCGCAGGAAATAACATACTGCCGCCAGCCGGAACCAGGCTTCGGCCAGTTGTATTTGCGTTTGGGGCCTGCGGAGAGATCGCTCTGCACAACGTATACATCGATCCCACCGCTATCGGCAATCAAGCGGTCGACCAGCGAGCCGCGAAAATCGAATACTCCCTTGGAGAGGGACTTGCCGACGATAATTTGTGTGGCATTTTTTTGCCGGGCGACGCGAATCAAGGCTTTGGCAATGTCTTCATCAACCGTGGTGACCAATTCCGCGCCGAGTTCGCGCGCCAGGGCCATGTTTTCCTTCAGACGTTTTTCCTCGAGCTCGGCCACGGGCCGGGAGGTTTTGACATACACGGCCACCCACGGCGCTTCCATGGTCGCCGCGAGACGGCGCGTCCAGCGAATCAACTGTTCCGAGAAAGGACTGGCTCCGACTGCCACCATCAAACGCGTATTGATTCGCCATGGACCCTCGATACGATGGACTTGCATGTAGTCCTGCAAATCCATGCCCACGCGTTCGGCGGTCTTGCGTAAAGCGATTTCCCGCAGCGCGGTGAGATTACCTTTGCGGAAAAAATTTTGAACCGCCACGCGCGAACGGTCGGCGGTATAGACTTTGCCTTCAGCAAGGCGCTTGAGCAATTCTTCCGGCGGCAAGTCGATCAATTCAATTTCATCGGCACGGTCGAGAATGCCGTCCGGAACGGTCTCTTGCACTTGCACACTCGTAATCTGATGCACCGTGTCGATCAAGCTCTCGACGTGTTGCACATTCAACGTCGTATGGACGTTGATGCCATGCTCGAGCAATTCCAGTACGTCTTGATAGCGCTTGCGGTGGCGCGCGCCCTCAACGTTGGTATGCGCCAATTCATCAACCAGGGCATATTCCGGCCGGCGCAACAAGATGGCGTCCAAATCCATCTCTTCCAGCTTGAGCCCGCGATAGCTGAGCTCGAGCCGCGGCAGCACTGGCAAGCCTTGCAACAGCGCCTGCGTTTCGGCGCGGCCATGGGTTTCAACATACCCAACGACCACGTCGATACCGCGCTTCCTCAATGCCTGTGCGGCTTGCAACATCGCGTAAGTTTTTCCGACGCCCGCAGCCATGCCGAAAAAAACTTTGAGCTTGCCACGAGCGACTTTTTCTTCTTCGCGCTCAACCGCGGCCAACAAAGCATCCGGATCTGGGCGAGTAGTGTCGATCATTTTTGTGTACTTCGCAGCCAGCAAGTTATTACCAATAACAAGTAAAGCTCGTAGGCGTGTAAGCAGAAAACCCAAACATTATTCGTCAAAAATGGTAACCATTCTGCTCCTGACCCCCGGTGATCGGGGTTGGTTCGGCAAGCAACACCACCGTGTCATCCCGTAGGGATCTTGTTAAGTTTCTGGCACTGTGCTTGTGCTGAAAAAGATGCCTCCTGCATGACATGTTGCTTGGAAGGTGTTTTTCAAGATGGCAGAACCACGGTGGTAGCTCGATCCAAAATCCCCCAAATCCGATCAATCCATTGATGATGTTCCGGCTTCATCAAGACGGAACGTAAACAAATGACAGTGTCGCGATCACGCACCATGCCAGCCGCGGAGAGATCGAAGAAGTCAACCGGCAACTCGGCCAGAGCTAGATGGAGATGTTGGTGTGCGGCTTCGGCAAAGATCCGGCGCGCGAGTTCGGAGGCTGCGCTCACACGGCCAGCGCGCGGGATCCAAATCACAATGTCCAGCTCTGGTGCAAACGCCGTCAAGCATCGTCCATCGGCGTGCAATTTATCGTAGAGCGCGAGCGCGGCGGTGCGCGTGTTATTCAACATGCGCGCGAATTCGCCCTCTTTGACGAGCGGTAACAGCTTCTGTGTGGCCCACAGGCCGACCGCAGCGGCACCGGGCCGTGAACATTCGAGACTGATTTCGCCCAGGTGCAGCTCCGTCGAGCTGAAGTAGGTATAGGGCGAGTCGTGTTGGTAGAACCGCCCTACGGCCGGATCGCGGAAGAGCACGCACCCACATCCATAGGGCTGGAGGCCATGTTTGTGCGGATCGATGACGATGGAATCGACCTCGTGCAAGCGATCGTAAGTCTGGCGCGTATCCGTCGCGAGGTTTCCGGCCAAACCAAAGTAGCCCCCGTAGGCCGCATCGGCATGCAAACGAAATTGGTAGCGCGCACGCAGCGCAAGCAGTTCCGGCAAAGGATCAACCGCGCCTGTTGCCGTGGTTCCTATGGTTGCCACTACCGTGCCAATACCACCTTGCTTCAGTTTTTTCTCCAATGCGTCAATAGCCAGCCGGCCATTGCGATCGCACGGAATGGATTCAAACTTCAACCCGAGCACATTACTGAGGCGTTGGTGCGTGTAGTGTGCTTGTTGCGAGGCGACCACTTTAGCGCCCGGATGAAGCTGCCCAGCCACCCACAAGGCTTCGAGATTGGCCATCGTGCCGCCGCCGCACAAATGGCCAAGGTGCGTCTGCCAGCCAAACATGCAAGCGATCTCGGCCACCGCCTCTCTTTCCATTTCCGAGCTGGCACGCCCACCGTCGAGCGCGTGGTTGTTGGGATTGATCCACATCGCCAGGGCATAAGCCAGACGTGCGACCGGATGGGGCGGCTTGAGCATCTGCCCCGCATAGAGCGGATGGAAATAGGGGTAATTATCCCGCAGACGTTCGGCGACTTCGAAGAGCACGTGCTCGATTCGTTCTGCCTCTGTGAACGACACGGCGAGAGGCGGCAGCGTGGTAAATCCCGCCTCGAGCCGGTCAAGAGCCGAGTGTAGAATCTGAAGCGAATCTTTTTCCAAAATCGGTGCATCAGCATGCTTCATCAAGTTGACCTCCGGCTGAGCGCAGCCGCCCAAGCAAGTCTCCGCAGAGAACATTCATCGCAATTTGCTTTGATCTACACCCAAGCATATGTTTCCGCTAGTCGATTTCTGACACTCCCACGCCGAACCCAAATCACGATAGTCGTGCAATAGCCTCTGCCGCCTCCGCAGAGGTTCGCACCGGCACGATCTCGAAAGAGCCGAGATCTTTCCACGCGTCGGTCCACACGGCGAAGAGCGAGGGACCTTCGGTACGCATGAGCTGATAGCAGGTCTTGAATTCCAGGTCTACCCAACTGGCGACGTACTCGAGACCGTCGGGTAGCATGCGACCCTTTTCGCGGGCATGGCGATAGATCTCTGGGGCCGCTCCATCATTAAAGTGCTCTGTAACCATGTAGAGCATCTGTTTCATCTCCTAAACGAACGATTGATTTGCGATTGGAAATTTACGATTTTCGATTTACGAGGAAATTGTCAACATCCGAAATCGCTGTTCGTCAATCGCCAACCGTAAATCGCGGTTTATTTCAAATGTTCTATTCTCGTAGAACCTTAATTTTGCAACGAAAAGAGAACCGCAACGAAAAAAGCCTTTAAGATAGCGAGTTCTGTTTGCGTCGACGATGCGCCTGAAACCACCTAACGGGTGGTGCAAGAGCAGAAGACATTCATGATTTCCCCCTTTCGTTGCGGTTCTTTTTTTGTTGCAAGCCAGGTTTGGTGCAAAATTAAGGTGGAACTTGTGAAACCAACTGACGATAAATAACTCTTCTTGACGTTTACGGCAATATTCCCAGCTCATCCAAAGACAAAAGCAGCTCTGCCGGATCACGGTATACTCTAAAGGCGCCAGCACGACCAAGCTCGTCCTCTCCATAACCACCGCTCAACAGTCCGATACTCAACATTCCCGCTCGCCGCGCTGCCAGCAGGTCCCAGACGGCGTCACCCACGACGTAGCATTCGCCCGCATGAACGCCCAGTTGCTGCTGGCAGGCTAGAAAGAGGTCGGGTGCGGGCTTGGCCCGCGGTACATTGCCGCGATCGATCACCACAGTTTCATCTCCAACTCCCAGAGCCGCCAGCGAAGCATCAATTTGCGGCCTGCGACCGGAGGTCGCTATGCCGTGTGGAATATTCGCTCCGCGCAGATAGTTGAGAAGCTCGACCGCGCCGGGCAAAGGACGGCGTTCGGGCAGAAACTGGATGAACAACTCTCCATGGCGTCTCTGAATGGCCTCTCCTTCTTCTGTGCTGATATCTCTGCCCAGTTCACGGCCGGCTGCACGCGCGAAGAGTCCGCCACTCATTCCAATCCGGCGATGAATCCGCCAGCCATCGATCGCCATACCGGCTTCGGCTAAAGCGCGTTGCCATGCGAAAACGTGAGCGTACACCGTATCGATAAGCGTGCCATCCAGATCAAAGATTAGTGTTTGCATCATTTCTCCTCAATTTATTCGAATCATACTTATGCCGCACGCGCCAACAGCAGATGGCTATCACCGAACTCGTGCCAGAGGTATCCCTCACGCACGGCCTCGGCATAGGCCGCGCGCACCAGTTGCTTAGGCGCAACCGCATAGAGCATCGCGAGATGGCTCGCCAGCGGATCGTGCAAACCGGTTATGAGCCCATCCACGCTGTGCACAGTCCGACCTGGATGCACGAGCAACCGGGTGAATCCCGAGGCGGACCGCACCCGCTCGCCCTCCCATGCAGACTCCAGTGCGCGCACGACGGTGGTGCCGACGGCGATCACCGCGCGGCCCTCGGCCCTTGCAGCCGTCACGGCGTGGGCCGCTTGCTCAGGCACCTCGAAGGGCTCCGCGCATAACACTTGCTCCTCAACTTCATCAGCTTCGACTTCGAGGCTAGAAACACCGGTGTGTAACGAAACACCGGCGATACGGATGCCTTTTGCCCGCAAACTTTCCACGACGCGCGGCGTGAAGGGCCGCGCTGCGGATGGCATCTCTGCGCTGCCAGCCTGTTGCCCGAAGATGGTCTGGTACGCCTCCAACGGTGGATATGGAGAACTCAAATAGGCGTAACGTATGGGCGCTCCGATTCGAGCCATGGCTGTACGTAGACTGCCCTGGATCTGGATAAACCACAGCCGCGGCAAGCCCGGGTGTGGTGCAACGAGCCTGGCTGGCAGACCGGCGATCTCAATAATGTCGCCGGCCTCCAAGGGCAACGGCCCCGGCTCTGAAGCACTTTTCCGAGGCTCCATCAAGTATAGCTCACCGCCGTAGTGGGTCGAAAAATTCACGACCAGCGATCCGAGACGGGCGTCCAGGGCCGGCAGGCTGGCTGGCAACGTCGCACTGGTATTGACGACCAGGAGCGTGCCTGGCTGCAGGAAGCGAGGGAGATCCCGAAACTGCGCATGTTCATGGCCTTGTTTGGTTGTAACGAGCAGACGAACCTCGTCGCGCTCCAATCCGTGCCACTCAGGCGGGCCGCTGGCTTGCAGCGCAGGCGGGCGTTCGAAGTCGAGCTCTGCTCTCTTCATACGACCACCCCCAATTCCTCCGCATGTGCCTCGTTTTTCCCTCCACTCGAAGCCTCCACAACAGTGTTCACCTCCCAGTGCGCGCCCTGTGCTTCGAAGCGACGACCGGTCACGGATAAGCGTGGCTGCTCGAGCAGCCACGCCCAGAATGGGAGCGTCATCTGCGGCAGCGGCCGGTCGGAGATGTCCTCGCCGGGAAAAGCGTCTTGGTGCATGCGCGTGCGCAGGTTGCCAGGGTCGACGGCGACGACACCGATCCCGTGACCACGCAACTCGTTCGCCAGCGTTAGGCTAGCAAGATCGAGAGCAGCTTTGGTAAGACCGTATCCGCCCCAGCCTTCGTATCCACCACGAGCGGCGTCGCTGGTGACGTTTACCACGAGGCCGCCACTCACTTCAAGAAGAGGAAGCATCTCCCGGGTGAGCGCGATGGGAGCAGTGACGTTGATGCGAAATGCCTCCTCCAACTCCTCGAGCGGATATGCGGCCAGCGCTGGGAGCGGCGTCGCGCCCAGCGTGGAGGCGTTGTTGAGGAGGAGGTCCAACCGGCCGAATTCGCGCGCAGCCTGGGCGAGGCGACGCCAATGCTCCGGCTCGGCCACGTCGCCTGCGAGTGCAATCACTCGTCCGCCGTAGTGGCGCAACGTACGAGCCGATTTTTCAAGCTCTCCTTTCCCTCGGGCAGTGAGCAGCAAATCATAGCCCTGCGCGGCGAGGAAAACAGCGACGGTGCGGCCCAACCCCCGGCTTCCGCCCGTGATGAGTGCAGTACGATTCATGATGGTGCTGTCCTTTCTTGTTTTGTCTCTTCAGGTGCTGCAAGAAGCAACCTTTGAATACGTCAACAAGATATGGATCAGCACCGGTACGCACATCCGGCAGGAGAATTGTTTTCGTCCAGTACCCCTTGTCAGGGCTAAACCTGTACGAAAGTACAGATTCTTTTCTCCTTATATTCGCTTGACAATGTTAATCCACACTCTTCAAGTTGTCATGCCGTAGAAATCTTCCCTAGCTCTTGTGCAGCTGTTGGGAAGGATTCCTTCCAAGAATGACAATGTTAGGAAACAAGCCCGCGCTCACGAGCCAGTCGAGCGGCCTGCGTCCTATTCTTCGCACCTAGTTTTGATAGTACAGAGCTGACGTGAAACTTCACCGTACGTTCGCTGATGAAGAGGCGCTCGGCGATTTCTCCGTTTGAAAGCCCCGCTGCCACGAGTTTTAACACTTCTTGTTCACGCGAGGTGAGCGCGTCAGGGCGCTTTGCCTCGCGGACTTGTCGCAGCAGCTTCGAAGCGACGACCGGTGGGATGAGCGCGCCGCCGGCCTTTACGATTCGAATCGCTTCGAAGATTTCCTCGCGCGGTGCCCCTTTAAGGAGATAACCCTGCGCACCGGCTTCTATCGCTGCAATAATACGCTCATCGGTATCGAAGGCCGTCAGAACCAAGGCCTGCACGCTCTCGTTGGTTTCACGCATCCGCCGGATCGCCTCCACACCATCGAGCGTTGGCATTTCCAGGTCGATCAGCACAAGGTCTGGCTGCAGGCCTGCTGCCTGCGCCACCGCCTCGGCTCCTGTGCCAGCCTCACCGATCACCTTGAAATCCGGCTGCGTCCCCAGCATAGCGGCGAGCCCGTCGCGGACAACGGGGTGATCGTCGACAATGAGGATGCGAATGGTTTCAGGCATATTTCTTCTACTACGCCGAAGGCGTTTCACTCCACGCACTCGTCCAGCTGCTTCTCTGGTTTGAGAATCTTCATGAAGCTCGTTGCGCATCGAGAGGCACCTCGGCGGTGATTCTCGTACCGGCGCCGGTTGTACTTTCAACATAAAAGCTTGCGCCGAGCAGGCGCGCCCGTTCACGCATTCCCACGAGTCCGAATCGGCCAGACGCACGTCCTTGGGAGTTGCCCTCCATATCGAAACCCCTGCCATTGTCCTGAACCGTGAGGCGAATCTTGTCTGGAGAGGCCTCCAGGCGGATAGTGACGTGCGCGGCGGCGGCATGCCGAAGTGCATTCTGGAGCGCCTCCTCTGCGATACGGTATAAACCGACCTCGACTGCGGGCGGAAACGGTTCGGCAACGGGCGCTGCTGAGCAGGACACGTGAGAAGTGTTCTTTGCATTAGCTGCGACGGCGAGGGCGGCGAGCGCCTCGGGGAGCGTACGCCCTTCCAGTGGAGCAGCGCGGAGGTCGAGCACGGAACGGCGCGCCTCCTCCAGTCCTTTTCGAGCGAGCTCGAGTGCGGCCGTAATGCTCTTCCGCACTCGTTCGGGCTCTGCTTGTTGAACCAGGAGAGCATCCGCGGCTTCGAGCTGGAATGCAATGGCCGTGAAGTCTTGCGCAATTGTGTCGTGAATTTCCCGAGCGAGCCGATTTCGCTCCTCCGTCTGTGCTGATTCCAGCCGGCGCGCGTGCAGTCGCGCGCGCTCGACGGCCACGCCGAGCATATCGCCAATGGTGTGGAGAAGGTTAAGCTCACCGTCTGTGAGCTGGCGCCACTCGGGGAAGGCCACGTTCAGCATCCCGAGTCGCTTGAAGCCGGGGTAGTTCTCGTTTGGGGAAACATTTTTATCAGCGCGCGCGTCGCCAGCATGGATTTTGAGCGGAACGCTGGCATGGTAGCGAAGCCCAGCCGTATCTTCCTGGGCAAGTGCGAGTTTGCGCAGCCGGCTACAGGTGATAACGCTGACATTGGCGGCACCGGCAAGATCCCCCGCGCAGAAGGATTCGAGGCAAAAACACCACCCGGCCATCTGCTCCGGTTCGCGGTGGAAGCCCAGTGGGAGATTTTGCGCGGCGGCGAGGTAAGGCTCGGCGGAAGTCTCGTCGAGGAGAAGCACCCAGCCAGTGTGAAGGCCGAGGAGTTCAACGACTTTCTCCAGCGCCTGCTCCAGCAACGTACGAAGCTCTATGGAAGCGTTAAGTGTCCGCGCGACGTCATTGAGGATTGATAGCTCGTAGCTGCGCCGTTGAAGCGCCTGGTTTTGTTGATCTGGACCATTCATAGAATTGCGAGCAATGCTAGCTTGACAATGTTAAGTTGAAACCATCTAACCGCAAAGGTCGCCAAGGATGCGCAAAGTTCGCTTGGGTACATATCCCACGTTGCGTGCTTAGTGTCTTCTTTGCGCCCTTTGCGGTTAAGTTACATTGTCAAGCTAGAACCTAGGCGGACGATCCTCTTATCAAGCCGACACCCAACGCCAAAATACCCGCAGCCAAAACCGCAGCGCCAAGATATGCCAGATAGATCACTGCATTTGGTGCAGTGGCGTCAGGGGTCAGAACGGAGAAGAAAAAAGCCACGGGCAAAAGAATTGCCGCCGACGGGATAGAAAAGCGTACAAACCGTTTGGAGCGAGGTGAGAGGGAAGCTTCATCAACGTAGCGCAGCGCCACGAGTGTGAGTAGCAAGAAGACCCCGGCATGAGCGTGTCCTGCGCGCCACAAGTCCTGCCGAATCGGATTCCCCATGTATTCAGGAGTGCCGATCAACAGCGTCAGTATGCTGACACCGCCAAGCATCACCGTTGGTAGAATGATCAAGATGGCGCCTGCGACCCTTCTGGATTCCGTGCTCATACAAAATTCTCCTCACATGCCGTGAACTTACCACATTTGATTTACTTTGTCAAAAAGTCTCTTCTGCGGCGGATTTGCAACGGAGTTGCTGCGCGACGGTTTCGACTACGAGCCTGTCCGAAAACCTCGTCCTGTCATGCTGAAAGCATCTTGGTAGGTTCGGCACCCACGCCTGAAATCGACGCTGTGCCCAAATCAACCAAGATCCCGGGATGACATTTCGAGGTTTTCGGATAGGCACTAAATTAAATATACGCAGAATTATTTACTTTTACCAGATTTGGTCCGTTTGCCATACCATAAACCTACGCAAATCGCAAGTCTTTCACTCCGGCGATTCATGGATTGTTTGGTAAGTCATCCAAGGCCAAATTCAATTTCAAAACGTTCACGCGCGGTTCCCCCAAAAATCCCAATTGCCGGCCTTCGAGATGTTTTTCGATGAGGTGCCGGATACTGGCTTCATCTATGCCCCGCACCCGAGCAATACGCGATACTTGATAAAAAGCCGCCGCCGGACTGATGTGCGGATCAAGCCCGCTGCCCGAAGCTGTGACCAAATCAACTGGAATCGGTTGTGTGTTGGTCGAGTCCGCCTGGCGCAATGCTTGAATTCGACCGGCGACGGCCTGCAAGAGCGTTTCGTTAAGTGGGCCATAGTTAGAGCCGGAGGAAGCGGCAGCGTTAAATTGAAATGGCCCGGTTGCGGACGGGCGGCTCCAGAAGTACTTCGGATCCTCAAAAGGCTGCCCGATGAGTGCAGAGCCCACAAGCTTTCCATCTGACTGTATCAAGCTGCCATTCGCTTGCCGCGGAAAAAAAATTTGCGCGATCGCCGTCACCAGCAACGGATAGGCCAGGCCGGTAAGCAATGACAAGGCAAGGAGCAGGAGCAGAGCGGGTTTGATCAGAGTACGCATGGTTTTGTTTCCTCATAGCGCGGGTTGAAGATAGAAGATAGAAGATAGAAGATGGTGGTGGCGTGTAACTCTATCCTCAATCTTCGATCTTCTATCTTCGATCTACTATCCTCGACCCTCGATCCACGACCTTCAACCCTCACGCCCAACCCAGCGCCGCCAAAATCAAGTCAATCAACTTGATCCCAATGAACGGCACGAACAATCCGCCGAGGCCGTAGATCACCAAATTGTCACGGAGGACGGTAGCTGCGCCGACGGGGCGATAGCGCACGCCACGCAGCGCCAGGGGAATAAGGGCGATGATAATCAGCGCATTGAAGATCACGGCGGAAAGAATTGCGCTCTGGGGCGTGGCCAATCTCATGACGTTGAGGGCTTGCAAGGCCGGATAAGTGCTTGCAAATGCCGCCGGAATGATTGCAAAATACTTCGCCACATCATTGACGATGCTGAAAGTCGTTAGCGCGCCGCGTGTCATCAGCAGTTGTTTGCCGATCTCGACGATCTCGATGAGCTTGGTCGGATTGCTGTCGAGATCGACCATATTGCCGGCTTCCTTGGCAGCCTGCGTGCCGGTGTTCATCGCCACCGCCACGTCGGCTTGTGCGAGCGCGGGCGCATCATTGGTGCCGTCGCCCGTCATCGCGACCAATTTGCCGCCGGTTTGATGCTCGCGGATCAGTTTCAACTTGGCTTCCGGCGTCGCCTGCGCGAGAAAATCATCCACGCCGGCTTCGGCGGCGATGCTCGCCGCCGTCAGAGGATTATCGCCGGTGATCATCACGGTTTTGATGCCCATTCGCCGCAATGCGGCAAATCGTTCCTTAATACCGCGTTTGACAATGTCTTTGAGATGAATCACGCCGAGTACTTTTGCCTCTTCGGCCACGACCAGGGGCGTACCGCCTTCTTTAGAAATCGCTTCCACGTGGTCGCGCACCTCAGCGGGAAAATGTCCCCCGCAGCTTTTCACGTATCCTTCAATCGCTTCTGCGGCCCCTTTCCGAATGCGGCGGCCATTCATATTCACGCCGCTCATGCGCGTTTGTGCCGTGAAGGGCACGAAGGTGGCACCCAGGGCATGAATATCCCGCTCGCGCAAGCGATACTTTTCCTTGGCCAACACCACAATGCTACGGCCCTCCGGGGTTTCGTCCGATAGGGAGGAAAGCTGGGCCACGTCGGCGAGTTGTTCTTCGCTCACACCCTTGGCGGGCAGAAAGGCGGTTGCCTGCCGATTGCCAAGTGTAATCGTGCCGGTCTTGTCAAGCAACAAGACGTCGACGTCGCCGGCGGCTTCCACGGCTCGTCCGGACGTGGCAATGACGTTGGCTTGAATCATGCGATCCATGCCCGCGATCCCGATAGCGGACAGCAAGCCGCCGATGGTTGTGGGAATCAAACAAACCAGCAAAGCCACGAGCACCGTCACGGTGATCGGTGCGCCTTGCCCGGCCGAGGCGACACTGTACAAGGAAAATGGCAGCAGCGTCGCGGTGGCGAGCAAGAAGATGATCGTCAGCGCCACCAGCAAAATGTTCAATGCAATCTCATTGGGCGTTTTTTGGCGTTTGCTGCCCTCCACCATCGCGATCATGCGGTCGAGAAAAGCTTCACCGGGATTGGCGGTAATACGCACGATCAGCCAATCCGAGAGTACGCGCGTGCCGCCGGTGACGGCGCTGCGGTCACCCCCGCTTTCACGAATCACCGGCGCGCTTTCACCCGTGATCGCGCTTTCGTCGACGGAAGCGATCCCTTCGATCACTTCACCATCACCGGGAATGAAATCGCCAGTCTCCACCAGCACGACGTCGTCTTTGTGCAGCAGGTTGGCAGAAACGGCTTGATAGCCGGCTGCTCGCGATGGGCGGGATAGTTTCTTCGCCGGCAGATCGCGCCGCGCACGGCGCAGCGTTTCGGCCTGGGCCTTACCGCGGCCTTCCGCCATGGCCTCCGCAAAATTGGCGAAGAGCACGGTAAACCATAGCCACAGCGATACCGCGAGGATAAAACCAGCGGGAGCCTCTCCTTGGCCCAGCAACGCTTGCACGAACAATACCGTCGTGAGCACGCTGCCGATGAGCACCACGAACATCACCGGATTGCGAATTTGCAGTCGTGGATCGAGCTTCTTGAATGAGTCAACAATTGCCTGCCGTGTGATCCGAGGGTCGAACAGCGAGCGGGACTTGGGTTTGTCGGACATGTGTGCGTTTTCCTTGTGTTTGTTGGAAAGCAGAGCGCCAAGCGCATGGCGCCCAGCGTGAATCGGATGTTTCCGGCCAGTTACGTGTCGCGTTTAGCCTTTTGCTCCTGGCGCCGTGCCCTCTGCGCCACGCGCTATGCGCTCTGCTCCATCACATCATCAAATGCTCCACGATCGGACCCAGCGCCAATGCCGGGATAAATGTCAGCGCGCCAACAATTATCACAACACCGATCAGCAGCATGACGAACAAAGGAGTGTGCGTAGCAAGCGTGCCGGGACCTATCGGCACAAGTTTCTTTCGCGCCAACGAACCGGCGAGGGCCAGGGTTGGAATTGCCAGCCAGTAACGCGCAAACAGCATGGCCAGGCCGCCGGTGAAATTGTAAAATGGATTATTCGCGCCCAATCCGGCGAAGGCACTGCCGTTGTTATTGCCCTGGGACGAAAACGCGTAAAGCACTTCACTAAAGCCGTGCACGCCGGGATTGTAAATCGAGGCCTTGCCGGCCTCGGTAACGACAGCGAGCGCCGTGAAGCCGAGCACGACCAACGGCGGAATGAGAATGATGAGCGCGGCCATCTTCATCTCATACGCTTCGATTTTCTTGCCCAAATATTCCGGCGTGCGGCCGACCATCAAGCCGGCGACGAATACGGCGATGATGGCGAAAACCAACATGCCATACAAGCCGGAGCCAACCCCGCCGTAGATGACTTCACCAAGCTGTATGAGCCACATCGGCACTAAGCCGCCAAGTGGCGTATAAGAATCGTGCATCGAGTTGACCGAGCCATTCGCAGCCGCGGTTGTTGCGGTGGCCCACAGTGCCGAATTGGCAATACCAAAGCGTACTTCCTTGCCTTCCATGTAGCCGCCGGCCTGCAACGCGCTGGCATTTTGATCAATACCCATTTTGGTAAAAGCCGGGTTACCCTCTTGTTCCGCCCACACGCATAACGCCAGCAGGACGATGAAAATTATAGTCATCGCTGCCAGCACTGCCCAGCCTTGACGCGTGTCACCGACCATCTTACCAAAGGTGTAACATAAACCTGCTGAAATCAGCAGAATTGACAGCATCTCGAAGAAATTAGAAAGCGGCGTGGGATTCTCGAACGGATGTGCTGAGTTGACGTTGAAGAAACCGCCGCCATTGGTGCCGAGATTCTTAATCGCGATTTGCGAAGCGGCAGGGCCCATGGGCAGCAGTTGTTCTGTAATCGTATTGCCATTACTGTCTACCATTGCCTGGAGCAGGGGCACGTTTTGATACGCGTTGAAATTTTGAATCACGCCTTGTGAAACCTGAATCAACGCCAACACCATTGACAAGGGTAGCAAGATATAGAGCGTGGTGCGCACGAGATCGACCCAAAAGTTGCCGAGAGTCTGCGCGGTGTGGCGAGCCAAGCCGCGGATAAACGCCGCGAGTGTGGCCATCCCGGCTGCTGCCGATACGAAATTCTGCACGGTCAAGCCTAGCATTTGCGTCAAGTAACTCATCGTGGTTTCGCCGCCATACCCCTGCCAATTGGTGTTGCTAGCAAAACTGATTGCGGTGTTGAAAGAAGAATCGGGAGTGACGGCGCCAAATCCCTCCGGGTTGAGCGGCAACCAGGCCTGGAAGCGTTGCAGCACATAGACCACTATCAATCCGGCGAAATTGAACAGCAGCATGGCCAGCGCGTACTTTTTCCAGCTCATCTCTTCGCCGCTGGGCACCCCGCACAGCCGGTAAAGCAGGCGCTCGAGCGGGCCGAGCGCGCGATCCAGTCCGACGGATTTTCCCTCGTAGACGCGCGTCATGTACAAACCCAGCGGCTTAGCCAAGCCGATCAGCACGATGAGATAAACGGCAATTTGCAAATAACCGTTGAGCGTCATGAAAATTTCTCCGGTTTCAAGAGTGCGACGAAGAGATAGACGAACAACGCCAGAGCAATGATGCCGCTGATGAGATAAAGCCAGTTCATGATTGTCTCCTTACCTTGGAGCATAGCGCAGAGGGCATGGCGCATGGCGTGAGATTCGCCATGCCCTCTGCGCTATGCTCATTCTTTTGAAGCATCATCATTATCCATGAAGATTTTGACATTACCTTTGCAGTCGTTCGCAGAAGACGACCAGCCCCCAAGAAAGAGCAAAAAACAGCAAGACGCAGCCGAGGTACAGGAAGTCCATGATTTTCACCTCCAAGGGTAGCTCCATGTTCCAACGGTTTCCGTTGGAATGTTCTTGTGTACGCTCTGCGTCCTTTTGATTGGAATGCCCAATTGGACGCGGAGCGCCGGAACAGGATCATAGCGACAGTCCAAACGAAGTCACAATAAAGCTATCATTCTTAGAGCTGGTGCCGGATTGCTTTGGATAAATGACATCTTCCGAAGCAAAGCCGCGAATTTCCGTGCGCCAGACAATGTTGGGAGCAGGCGAATAGTCAATGCCGAAGGAGGCGCCGGCAGTTTGAAATCCATTTGTAGTGCCGGTGGCGACAATGACCTGGTCTTTGTCATCAAAGTATTCGACGCGCCCGATCGCGGCTACCTTTTCGTTGATCTGCCAACGGCCCAGCAGCGTCGCAACGTACCAGTCAGCATTTCCGCCAGACGTTTTCTTTTGTGTGCCATAGTCGAAGATGCCGGCCACTTGCAACGCGCTGGACAGTGTGAAACTGGCAATGAAATCGTTGAAGAAACGTGTTTGCGTCGGTGCGTTGTCGCTGCCTTCATTACCGATGAAGTTGTTGTAAGTGACCGAGAAACTTGACGAGGGCTTGTAAGCAAGCTGCAAGCCAACGGACTTATTGCTGTTGTTTTCGGAGATGATCTGCCAGCCATTCATGACGTGGACTTGCGCAGACCATTTCGGCGAAAACTGGGCACTAACTTTGACGCCAGTCTGATAATAAGGCGAATAATCGCTGGCGAGCGAGCGCGTGTAAGCCCAATTGTCACGCGAGATGAAGCTTTCAAATCCAAGGTTCGAAAAGTAAATGCCGCCATCCAACCACCAGCCCTCGCGCAATTTCACTCCAGCAACAGCTTCTTGAATGTGACGTGAAAGATTGCCGCCACTGATGGTGCCAATGCCTGGCGGGCCGGCATAATTGGATTGCACCGAAGTGCCGGCTTGCAAGGCCACCCGACCTCGCGCGCGCTCATTCGTAAGTTTGGCATCGATATAAGCAAGATTGATGTTGAACTCGTTATGGCGCGCACACTTGTTTCGTTCACGCCACAATCAAACTCTGCACAGCGACTTCACTCTCCTTTGGCGCCGGCATGGCACCGGTTTTCCAAACAGGTTTGTGCGGAGCTTGGTCAAAGCTTCCGCAGCCTTTGCCGGCGATTGCGATCACATAAACAATCACGAGCAGGAGCACAAACGAGAAGGCGATTCTGAGCGTAGAACGAATCTTTTTCATACATCACCTATTGGCGAGGTAAAGAGCCCATGAGATCGCCAGCCGCCAAACTTCAACTACGCGAGGTTTAAGGTTGAAGTATTGCGGGAGGGTTTTTCATGCCGTGAATGTAAGCGAAATTTAATATGAATACCGTTAAAGCTTTTACCAGAGAAATAAAGAAAGTGTAAAACACGAGCGGTGTTGTGCTCCGCATAGAAATGCTTGATTTTTTATACACTAATGTTTAGATTTTGGTCAGCGCCGTGACATGCCAGAGTGGCAAAACTGCCGAGGCATTGATTTACAAGGGAGCCACCCAAAAACCAATGAACATGTCCAATCGTAGAACGAAAAGACAAATGCATTCCATTAAAGCAGTGAGCCAAATCACCGGGCTCAAAGCCTATGTTCTACGTTTTTGGGAGACGGAATTTGAAGAGTTGCGGCCGGCGAAAAGCAGCGGCGGCAGCCGCGAGTATAGTGTCGACGACATCAAATTGATTTTTTTGATCAAACGCCTGCTGTATGAAGAAAAGTACACCATTGAAGGCGCGCGGCAGCGCATGCAAGCTATGAAAAAGGACGGCCAGCAAATGGATCTGTCCTTCGAGCGCCTGCGCCGCGAGGATGCGATTTTCGAAATCAAAAAAGGCTTGCAAGAGTTATTGGTCTTTCTCGATCAGCCACGGCCCAAAGCAGCAAATTCACGTGCTGCCGGCAAGGTGGCGAAGTCCGGCATATCTTCGCCTACGGCTGCGGCAACCAAAAAAGAACGCGCGTCGCGCTCATCGAGTCTCCCCGCCCGACATCCCGCCTCGCGTGCGCACGCGCCCTCAGAAGTTCCATTATTTCCGGAAGAGAGCATATCGCCCTGAAGCAAAAAAGATCCCGGATTTACCCCCTTGTTTTGACTCAAAAGCCTCTTCCGGCGCCGCCCAAGCTCGCCCTGCGGCTCATTTTTTTTCTTTCTAAATATACTCGTCCCATCGCATCGTCATCCGGCCCGCGGAACGCGCAAGATGACGCGGAACCTAAAGAAGGCCCGTTCCTCTGCTCTACTAAATTTCGCGTATTCCGCGTTGATGACGGCCGGTGCAATTGCTTCCTTTTTCCAACCAGGAAGTGGAGAAAAACATGCGGACTCTATGCTTGACACTGATCGCCTTCGCCTGTGTGCCGATCGACGGCACTGCGCAGATGCTTGCACCCCCGAGCTGGTCGAAAAAATTGAATGCGCGCACGGTCTTCATCTCCACAGGCTGGCAGTATGAAATGGAACTGGCCAAACCGGCCCATTTGATCGCCGCGCTTCAAATCTCCTCGCAAACGGATTGGGAAGACCCCACACGTTCGGCCGCGGCTTTGAGCGTGTCCATTGACGGGCGCCTGTGCTCGCACGTCGTTACCTACATGGGTCGTGAGTTTCATCACTACGAGGTTCATTTAGGGCTGGTGACACCCGGCGTGCGTGTGCTGGAGATCACGCGGCTGGATTCAATGCAAATTGACGTCAAGCTGCTCAACGTGCACGTCGATGCCTATGAAGAAGATCATCCACAATATGCCGTGCTCGCGCATGCGCCCGTCATTTTCGGCCGCAAAGAAATGCGGCATTCTGACGTGCCGCTGTTGATGGCTTATGATCTGCGTTGGTTTGATGCGCCCGCGGGCTCGGACGCCCATGCCGGCGCTTCGCGGCGCATGAAGTCCATCGAATACACCGTGGTCTATAGCAATGAAGCCGGCGGCACGCCGCCCGTTGGCTTACTGCATGTTTGGGGACGTTACGCCGACATCGAGTGGGTTTATCGTGTCGAGTTCGAGACCGACGGCAAAACCCGCCGGCGTGCATATTTTCAAGGCCAGGATCATAAGCCCATGCCGTTTCGCGGCGGCTTTGAAAACGATCAGCCGGCGTTGCAGGTGGCAACCCTTAATAATATGCTCATCGATACGTTGAATACAAAATTACGCTTTGCCCTGCCGCCGCGTTTTACCATGCCGGATGAGGGCTTGCGTGAGCGCTTGATGCTGCAGGCGCCGTGGACGTGGCGAGTCTGTGCGAAAGAGGCGCGGCGCGAGCAACGGCAGGAAAAAATGCTGAGTGACTCGACGCGCCTCGCTGACTTGAAGCACTATCTTTTCATCCAATTCGCCGCCCATCCGCAAAATCCTGAAGCCGAATGTGGCGGTTTTTTTATCGCCAAATTCCGCCGCCAAACCGGTGAGTCCGTTTCGCATCTTTGGTCGCCGCGTCTGGTGATTCGCAGCCGAAAGCCCTTTATCCGGCAAACCGCGCTGCCCATGCCTGCGGGCACAACGCCGGAAGATCTGGTGCGGCTCGATTTCGTTGCCGACGCTTACAGTCAAAAAACCGTTCTGACTGAAATCGTGAATTTGTTCGCGCTCGACGGCAACGACCTGCCGCGCCTTTGGCCGCCGGGCTGGAAGGGCGCGATCGCGCTCGATCCCGGCGAACGCGTGCGTTTTTACATCGACGACTTCCAGATGCTGCCGGAAAGAACCCTGCCGCTCGCCGAGATTTGGTCCTTCAAAGCAGACTCCCTGCAGCGAGGAGATGAGGAGAGGTGGAATGAAACGGCTGTCAATGACGAGTCATGGCCCTTGCTGCGGCCGGGAGTATCCTGGGAGAGGCAGGGACATGCCGGTTATCGCGGCGTGGCGTGGTATCGCACGTATTTCAAGCCTGAGCAAAGCTGGCGCGGCGAAAAAATGTGGCTGGGTTTGGGGGAGATTGCCGGGGATTATGCGGTCTGGCTCAACGGCAAGCCGTTGCGTGCGGCCAATTTCCCGGAAACGACGGAAGAAGCGCTCGCGATTTTTGATCTCACGCCGCACGCGCAGATCGGCAAGGCCAACGCGCTGGCGATTCGCGTGGACGGACACGAGCAACCGGGAGGTCTGTTGGCCAGGCCTCTCGGCATCAAAAACCTGCAGCAAGCCATCTCGCAACCGTTGCTGCGTGCGATGGTGGATCCGAAAATCGATGAAAGCGAACCATTCGATTACTTCGCCCAGCCCTCGGCATTTCTCGGCACTCTGGAAAACGGCGTGTCTGCGCAAATCACGCCCGAAGGCTCACTCTACACGGGTGAGATCGAATTCACGTTTTACGGCGGTGCTGCCCCACAACCACTGCTAGGCCTCAAAAAGACCCTGTTGCAGGACCATTTGCCGGTGATCAATTATCGGGCCGCGCAGGATGGCGTCGATTATCGTTTCGAAGCTTTTGCGTTGCCAATAGCCGATACCACGGCGAATCAAGCGATGAATTATTTGCAGGTCACACTCATCAATAATTCGAGTACGCCGCGCTCCACTCGATTCGCCGTGGGCATGCGCTTTCGAGGAGGAGAACAACGCGCGCGGGCGCAAACCGTTTTTGATCCGCTGTGGCACTATCGCCTCGTGGGAAAATTCGTGCACCGCAATCAGGAGGTCTTGTGTTCGGTTTCTGCCCTGCCCGGCCACGTGCAGTTTTCGCCGCTGGGCACCGCCAATCAGCCGGAGAGCATTGTGGGCATGATGGAATACCGGTTCTCTCTGGCGCCCGGAGAGATTCAGCGGGTAAGTTTGTGCGTGCCGCAGAAACCCATAAGCTCGGAGCGCATGCGTGCGGCCCAGGGCTTGACCTTCGACTGCGACCGCTTGCGTGAGGACGCCGTCCGTTTTTGGCAGAAGTTTTTGCAAAAAGGCGCGACCTTAAGCGTGGCTGAAGACAAGGTCAATCGGCTCTGGCAGTCGCAGTTGATTTACAACGCCATTCTCTTCGGCCCGGGCGCCGCGCAGGATCCAGAAAACTCCTGGTATCAATTGCCGCTTTCGCTGGAGAGCGCATCCGTGCGGGCTTTCGACGCGGCCGGGTATCACGAACTCGCGCGGCAAACCCTGCGCGCAGGCGTGAAAAGAATGGGAAGCGCGTACGGTCCTGCCAACGGTCACGTTGAAAAAGATCAGATCGACCAATCCGTCGCGAGCAGGGCAAAAATGATGGCGGCGCTGGGCGAACACGTACAGATAACCAATGATCGTGCGTTGCTCAGTGAAGCGCTACCGGCCCTCCGCGCTGCCGTGCAAGGTTTCGAGAAGAAGCGCAAAGAAAACTCCAGCCGTCAATACCGCGCTCAAGAGGTGCCGTTGGCGCTGCTGGGGTTGAAACATGCACGGAATTTGGCGGAACTCGCCGGCGACCAACAACTTGCTGCTTCTGCAGACAAACTCTACGCAACCGTCGAAAAGGATTTTCGGTCGCGTCTCGAAGCTTTTAAAAAGAAAAAAGGGGACGGCGATAATGCTCTCATGAAACGAGAAGAGGAAAGCATGATCGCCCTAGCGGTATATCCGGCCGAGCTGTTGCCGGCTTCCGATAAGCGCGCCGGCTCCGCTTTGCCGGCTTTACGCGGCAATTTTGAAGAGGGCGTGGCCTGCCGCAGTGGCCAGTGGTTGGACGCCGATTTCACTTTTGATCTTGCCCACGCGGCTTTGCAGACTGAAGCAGAAGAGATTGCGGCGCAAGACCTTTATGCGCTGCTGGTGCACACCACGGCGACACATTTGATCATCGGCGACAAGTTTTATGCCTGGGGCAATCGCCAGAATCAAGAAAAGAGCGGTGAGTTCCAAGGCGTGAATGGGAAGTTCATCACGCTGCTGCGCGACATGCTCATGCGTGCCGAGGGCCGGGACTTGCACGTGTTTGAGGCGGTTCCTCCCGCCTGGTGTTTGAACGAGAATCGTCTGGAAATACACAACGTCGTTACTGCGCTGGGCACGCATTCGTTGCAGGCGACGATCAGCGCGGAGAAATTGATCGTCGATTTTCAACACAACTGGCGCATGCCGTCCAAACGTCTTTTGTTTCATATACCGGAATTTGCGGAAGTGCTAGCCGCGCGCGTGGACGGCCAGGCGATCGCCCTCGACAAAGGTCATATTTCCGTGCCGCCGCTCACCCGTCGCCTGGAAATTCAATGGCGCAATCACGCCGCACAGCAGCGGATGAGTTACGCCAATGCGGTTGCCGATTTCAGGCGGGAGTATGCAGGGAGGTATGAGATGTGGAAGAAGGAGTATGGGGGGAAAGATTGAGCGGAATAATCAGTGATTAGTAATCAGTGATTAGTGATCAGTGTTGAACGGCGTGCACGCCATAATTGTCATTCTGTAAGAATCTTCCCACGAGCTGGGCGCCACCCTTGATTGAAGATTTATCCCACTTGCTTTACTTTGGGCTTTTTCTTTTGTTACTTTGTTTAACAAACTTTTCGACAGTGTGTAGCTCACCTCGAACATATCTAAAGCTAACCATGGAGCGACTCGTGGCCCTGGCCGAGGCTCTCGGCCAGCAAAATGACTTTGATGAAATCCTGCGTGTGGTAGCGCAGCAGGCCGCGAGCTTGCTGAATGCCGAGACGGCTTTGATCATGATGATCAATCCCCAGACCCACCAAACCGCGAAGGCGATCTTCAAGACCGGATCGAACGTTGCTGCGCCGCAGTATCATCTTCTGAGCCTGGAAATCGGCGGCTGGGTCGCCAAGAATCGTCGCTCGTTCCTCAGCCCGGATATCCAGCAGGATTCTCGCTTCCACAAGAAGCATTTTCGGGATTTGCCTCTCAAGTCCGTCATGTGTGTAGCCTTGCGCCTCGAAGGCATGATGATCGGCTCACTCTTGCTGTCAAACCAGAAGCGTGGGGGTGAGTTCAGTGAAGAAGATCTTTCCTATCTTGAGAAATTCGCTGCCATCGTGGCGCCATTTTTGCGTAATGTTCAAAAAATCCGCCAGTATTTCGTTGCTCCCTTGCCTGCAACCGCGCTGCTGGCAAAATACACCAATGTTGGACTATTGGGCAAGAGCAAGAAGTTCATTGAATTACTCCAGGCAGTCGAAGCCGCGGCACGCTGTGAAGTACGGGTTCTGTTGGAGGGTCAAAGCGGCACTGGCAAAGAATTGATTGCACGAGCCATTCATCGCTTCAGTGCGCGCCAAGCCGGCCCTTTTGTGGCAATTGATTGCGGTGCCATACCTTCCAATCTTCTGGAAAGCGAGCTGTTTGGACACGTCAAGGGCGCATTCACGGGCGCCATGAGCAATCGTCAAGGATTGCTGGAGGAAGCCAATCAGGGCACTCTGTTCATGGATGAGATTGCCAATCTCCCGCTGGAAATGCAAGGCAAACTCATGCGCGTGTTACAGGAGAAGGAAGTCCGGCCTGTGGGCGGCAACAAGCCTCGCAAATTAGAAGTGCGCGTCATTTCGGCCTCGAGCGTTGCATTGCGCGAACTGGTGGAGCGCAAGCAGTTTCGAGAAGACCTCTATTTTCGCCTGCATGTGTATCCCATATACGTCCCAACTTTGAATGAGCGCAGTGAAGACATTCACCTGCTCGCCGGTCATTTTCTCAAAAAATTTGCACGACAACAACACAAGCTGGCAGAATCCTTTCACGAGGAGATCTCGGATTTCATGCGCCAGCGCGCTTGGGAAGGCAATATCCGCGAACTGGAGAATTTCGTGGAGCGCTTGATTACGCTTGCCGGGCCTGAAATGACTGTACTGCATTCTGAACTCTTGCCCGTGGAGTATCAGCAGGAAGTCAGAAAACTCAAGCCTGCTCATTTCCACCACGCGGACAACTTGTCATTGAACGAGAGGCTTGCGCAATATGAAGAGCAGCTTATCCGGCAGGCTTTGCTCCAAAATGATTGGAATCAATCGCAAGCCGCACGAACTCTTGGCGTTTCTGAACAGACCGTCCGCTATAAAATGAACAAACTTGGCATTAGAAATCTCGATAATCTCGGCGAATCCAACTCTAATTAAAACAATAGATATTCGCCCTTCGCTAAGTTTGTCGAGATTGGTTACGAATGTCACGCCTGCCGCTGATATGCATCCCCTGCACCCAAACCTATACTCTTGATTGAGCTAACCCTCCGAAGATTGTCCCCACAAGTTTGGCACCATCTTTGAATCATCTTCCCACAGATTTCCCATTGCGACACATTGCAGCCAGAAGTCAAGAGGTTTATATGAAATCAGCACGTTTCATCATGGCTTGGATGTTCATGAGCCCGCTACTCCTGCTGGCGCCCTTGAGCCATGCCCAAAGCAAAAAGCAGAGCCCGCAATCATTTCATGATGCGCTTGGAGAAATGGTCGATTACCAGGAAAATATTCGATACAATCTTTTTGGGCAAATCGAGGGTTTCACTGCGGCCCGGCTTTATGCCTTTTTCCAACAGGACTATTATTTGCACCTTTTACGCAATCGCGAAGCGCAGGCTCAGCTTATCATTGTTAGGCTGACGGCTGCAACGCACCAGCAATTGCGCCAAAGGATCAATCTTCATATCGCGGAAGTTGCACAAGGCAAGCCCACACCGGCCGGTGCTGCGTACTCTATTTCTGAAACGCAGTGGGGGGAAAGCACCGGCATGAAGAAAGTGGCCTTACGGGACGGCACCACCATCAACGGCACACTGTATCGGGCGCAGGGCGATACTTTGTTCGTACAAACTGCGAGCGGCTTGCAGATACCCGTTCCTGACCCCCAAATCGTAGAGTTGAGTGCGTTGGACGGTGAGATTCGCGAGGGTGAATTTTACCGCAGCGACCCCAACAACTCGCGCCTGCTTTTGGCTCCAACCGGGCGTGGCCTCCAGGCAGGGCGCGGATATTTTGCTGATTATTTTCTGTTTTTTCCCACGCTCGCTGTCGGCTTGACTGACAACGTGGCTTTGAGTGGCGGCGTCTCCATTGTGCCCGGCGCCTCTTCGCAACTTGCATACTTCGGCCCAAAGCTTTCATTTGCAGTTTCACCGCAGGTCGGTCTCTCCACCGGCTTGCTGTACGTGGTAATTCCGGAAGACTCCAAGGACGTCACACTCACCTATGCCGTAGGCACGTTCGGGAACAATCGCAATAGTGTGACCCTGGGGACGGCCCTGCCGATCATTACAGAAGAGGAGGTCAGACCCATTCTGCTCTTTGGAGGGGAAGCACAAGTTTCCAACGGCGCCAAGCTCATCACCGAAAACTGGTTTTTCACCGGTGACGAGACCACGCTTCTATTCTCCGGCGGCGTGCGCTTTTTCGGGGAGCGAATGGCCGTGGATCTTGCATTGGTCGGCTCCGATGAGTTACTCCAAGGCGAAGGCTTCCCCTTTGTTCCCTGGGTGGATTTTTCGGTGTACTTTGGAAAATAGCGACATGCAGCTTTTCTCTTCTCTCATGGTGATTGTGCTGCTTTGGCCTGCTGTACACGTCGAAGCACAGAATTTCTCCGCGCCAACCAATGGACCTGATGGAGGATATGGCGCCTCCTTCGACATGCACTAAAGGGTGAGGTATTTGTCGCGACCTATAAGACCGAAGCCTTTCGTTCAGTGGATGACAGCTCGAGCTGGGCAAGCCTCAGTTCAGGCCGGGTCAATGCAAGTTTCTCTTCTCGACTGTCAGGCGCATTGCCGAGAAATACTCCGATTGGCCTTTCCCTTTTGACAATGTCAGATAAAGAGAGCAAAAAAAAACCAGCCTCTCCGGGAAGATTTTTTGGAGAACTTTTTGCCGGTGTCTTGGGATCCTGGCTGGGTGGTTATCCTCTGTGGTCGTATCTAGAAGAGCGTGCGAGCGATCGCAAAGTGAAAGGAGATGCGAGTTATTCTCCCACCGCCAATTCCGCCTTGATTCTTGGCGCGATGGTAGGAAACTCTATCGGGGTCTATTTAATTGGAAGCACGGCAGATACCAATGGTTCCTATTTTGCAACCCTTCTTGGTACGACCCTGGCTAGCATTCCTCTCGCACTCGGCATAAATGAACCTTATTTTCCCTTTTATGCGCTCACCGGTGGCGCGCTGCTTCAAAGCGTGGGATCAAGCATTGGATTCAACGCCTCCTGCCAGAACCGTACTTCCGCGGAGGCGGGGACCGGGCTCTTAAACTTCAGAGATGGGCGAGCAAGTCTTTCTGCTCCCGCGCTCTCCTTGCAATCCAACTCCCGTGACGGAACGACAGTTATACAATACAATATCTGCGTCATACAAATTCGAGGTTCGTTCGGGCGTGTCGCCCCGGCAGGGCGAAGCGATTAGGGGACACACGATGAGGTCGTGCACGGCGCATGGCACGTTACTTTGACGCCAAATGGATGACACCGTCCCACTCCGACGGCGTACCTTGGTGCTTCATGCCGCCGAGGTATTCTGACAGAAACAACTTGATTTGATCATCAGGAACTGCACGCATGGCTGCGGTCGCGGCCTCAAAATCACCGCTTTCAAAGGCGCGTAGCGCGGATTCATAGGATCGCGCGCCACTCTCGGTCACCCCGGTGCCGCCAAGCTCTCGCGGCAAAACCAATTCATATACTTGCACAATCTGGCCCATGCCGGCAGGCCGCACTGCCGCAATGCGGCGAAGCAAGATGTTTTCTGCCGACAGTGCGGCTGCGGCGCTGCCATCCACTAAAATCGGCACGGCGAGTTTTTTGGTCAAGCTTTCAAGGCGCGCGGCCTGGTTGACTGGTGGACCCATTACAGTGTACTTTGAAAGCAAAGCTTGCCCTGTGGCTTGCGCCGTAAACACTCCCGCGAGCACCTTGCCGCTGGTGATGCCGAGACCGCAACGAAGACTCGCGTCGCCCTGCGGCCAGGCGTGCTCTATCATCAGTTCTACAATTCGCCGGCCGGCTATTATTGCCTGGCTCACGGAAGCCGTCGGCGTTTGCTGGTGCGGGACCCCCCAGCAGGCCATAATGGCGTCTCCTTGAAAATCAATAACGATGCCGCCAGTCTGAAAAACCACGTTGGTAGCTTCTCCGAGGATGCACTCCAAGCGAGCGAAGTATTCGCCAACCTGCGACTTGCGATTGCTCTGGCTCTGCGAATCTTCGGCCTCGCGCGAAGAGCCGCGCAGATCGAAAAAACAAATTGTCGCCTCCTGCTCAACGGGTTTCAGGGCTTCTTCCACGTGCGTACTGTCACCCAGCATGATCGTCCGCAAAGCCGGAGAAAAAAACTGCCCGATTTGCGCCCGGCGTTCTCTCATGCGCACCGCGAGCAAATGCTGTGTCGCCATGGCACCCAGTGCCGCCAGAATTTGTTGAATCTCGCGTGGGTCGGTGCCGGGCAGCAGTTGCTTTCCAGTTGCGTAAAATGCGAAGCGTTCGCGCTCGGAAAGCTTGAGTGGAATGCACATCGCCCACGCGGCCCCCGAAGAAAGGAGTGAGAGGTGAGGATCATGGGTAGCCTGATCACGGCTCCATACACTGACTACCGAAGTATAGTCTTCCGCTTCAAGAGCCTGCTTGACCAGATGCCGGCTGGGCCTAATCGGAACAAGCTCGAGTTCGGGCTCCTCGCCGGCAGGCGCCTGGTGCAGGGCGAGGAGCTCGGGCGCGCCGGTGTCACCTTCCACGCGCCACGCCGTTATCCGCAATCCGGTAACGTGTGATTGCAGTGCGCGGCACAACGCCAGCAGAAAATCCGCCGGTGCGTTGTTCGTTTGCATGAGAGCAGGCATCTCCATGACCACTTCCAAAAAACTGCGTACACTATTTTCTCGCGTGGCCCAGGAGAAATCACGTGCAGTAAGCGTGAATGTCGATCCCGGCCCGATTCCCCCTTGTTCTTTTTCTTCTTCCCAGTGCTTACCGGGCAGGGCCAGATGCTCATCGGTGAGGGCAACAAATTCGAAGACAGTGGCGCCGGCAGTGAAGGCCTCTCCGTTTTGCAGCCGCAATGATTTTGTCTGATCATCTGCGTTCAATGCCTGGCTCGCACGCGGATGTCGCTCAACCACCAGCACGTCCCCGGTCACTTCCAACCAGGCTTGGCGACGGCTCAGCGACCGGTCGCGCGTAAACACCAGCATGCCAGGCTCCATGGCTGCGCTGCCTAGCAGATAGCGACGGCCCTTGCTCAACTCGAACGTCTGTGCAAAGTTAAGGGTGGGAATACGAGCGACGAGTTTGTAGGAATAAGAATTCATGGCACTTTGAGCCAGATGCACGCACGCGTCTTGCCGAGATCGGCACAATTTATCGGTGGATAATTTTCAAATCAGTGAAGATTTCTCGACCCTCTCCAAAGCCTGCAACATTTCCCGACCATCGGCAAAACGATGCTCCGGCGTCTTATCGAGCGCGCGCAAGATGACGGTCTCCAACGATGCCGGCAATAATGGTTGCCCGTCGCGGGGCGGAATTGGGTTGGCATCGGCGATTGCATACGCCAGCGCGAGCTCGTTGTCGCCGGTAAATGGGCGTACGCCAGTGAATAGCTCGTAGAGTACGACGCCGAACGAAAACACGTCGCTGCGCGCATCGGAGTCGAGGTTTTTAACCTGCTCCGGCGACATGTAAGCAAGAGTACCGGGAATTTGGCCGGTGCTAGTGATGCGGGTAACGGCGCTTAGCCGGCGCGCAATGCCGAAATCGAGGAGCTTGCTGATACCGTCGCCACGCACCAAAATGTTGCTTGGCTTAAGATCACGATGAATAATGCCGGCACCATGCGCAGCCGCCAGCGCTGAAGCAATTTGCCGGCTCACCTCGAAGCGCTCTACCATGCTCTTGGTCGGATTCTGTCCCCATTCGTCCAATCGTTGTCCATCGACGTGCTCCATGCACAGGCATGGCACTTCGCCGAGAAACTCCACCGAGTAAATCATCGCAATATGCGGGTGATGCAATTGGGAAATCGCACGCGCCTCGGCCAGCAACCGGGCGCGGTACGTCTCATCATGCACCAATTCCGGATTCAAAAGCTTGAGGGCGGCCAGCCGCTGCAGATGAACATCACGCCCACAATAGACAATGCCCATTCCGCCACGTGCAATTTCATAGAGAATCTCATACGATCCGACGCACTCGCCATGGCGTAAGGCATGAAAACCAGTAGCGCCGGCCGCAGGCACGGCAGGTCTGGCCTCAGGTTGCAAAGCTGAGAGCCAGTAACTGACCAAAGGGGAGCGCGGAAGTAGCATGCCGGAATGTTCCGAGATCAAGCCGAGCGCGAGCAAAGTCTGCTTCGCTTTGCTTTCGTCCGAGCCGGTGAGGGCAACCTGAACCTTGCCGGTAGCGCAGCGGCGCAGCAGCGCCTGTTCAACCGGTTGCAACAAGTTGTAATCCACGGTGAAGAAATTTTGCAGTGTCTCATCGTTTTTGACGTTCTCGAATGCCGCCTCGACACCACCGAGCTCCAAAGCGCGCTTGGCCAGCACCTGCAACAAAAATGGATGGCCGCCCGTTGATTCGTACAGAGCTCTTTGCACCGTCGGAGAAAAACCGGCACGTGCAAGTAGCGGCTGCACCTCGGCCTCGCTCATTGGCGAAAGATACAGCGGAGGCACAAAGCCATATAAGAATGGTGAGGTCTCTGCGACTTCCAGGGTTTCCAATCGCGCTAGACGCCGGGTGGCGGTGAGAATGCATCGTACGTTTTCTCCGGCTTGCAACACGCGCCGCAATCGCGCCAACAAATGGGGATCGTCTCTGGCTACCGCCAGCAACGCTTCCGCTTCGTCGCAAAGCAGCAGGAGTGTCCTGCCTTTTTTTCGGGGAGCCTTTTGGATCTGGCGCAGCATTTCGGGAGTGGAGAGCGCTTCCCATGCCCCTTCGATCATAAAAGCGCTGGAGATTTCATCGAGCGCCGCCAACAAGCTTTCTCGTAGGGTTTCATCGTTGGTCGCGCCTTCGAGATCCCAATAGAGGGGCAAATGATTCGTATTTGCGTTGCTCAATGTACGGCGTTCGAGCTCGCGCAGCAGGGACGTTTTGCCCATGCGGCGTAAAGCTGCCACCCATACTGCATGCCGCGGGCCGTGCAAGAGCTCGGCGATGATGTCCTCCCGGCCGAAGAATTTGTCGCCCCGCACCCACTGTCCAACGACGAAGGGATTGCGGTCTAATGCGGCAGTCATAGTGCCCTCTTACGCATTGCGCATGATTTTTCTCTTTTGTTGCGGTTCTTTTTTCGCTGCAAGCCAGGTCTGATGCAAAATTCAGGTCGTAACTGCTGTACTTACTCGTGGCTCGCGTTAGCTGTCATATTTCAAGTTTTGAATTTCAAGTCTCGCCGCTAAATCTGGCGTCTGGCCGCTGGTGTCCTGCAAAACTTCATTGCGTATGGCTTCGACGTCGGCGGTCACAATCGTGCGCCGCCGCCTTTCAATGGCAAGATTGACCAGACGTACGCAGAGTTTTTGAATTACAAAAGGTTTGCCTTGCGACGTCTCCCAGATTTTCTCCGCCGCGGCTGCCTCGAATTTGAAAAAGCCCTTGACCGGATCGTGGATCAAGCGCAGGGCCTCGTCACGCGTCAACATCGGCATCGGTACCTGCTCGAAGAAATTATACCACGGGCTCGACTCGCTTTCCCACTCCTTGCGGATGTTGCCGCCGGTCAGCACTGCGACCAGATGCTCGCTGAAAGCTTTCATGAAGATCGCACGCAACTTTTGATTGGTGCGCTCACTGTAGCGATTGAGCTCATCGACTTCGTCGATCAAAAAAACCAACCGCACTTTTTTGCCGGCTTGGGCCTTGTGCCCGGCCAGTTGCTGTTGCAAGATGCCAATGGCCGTGCGCAAATCATTAGCAAATTCGCGATAACCGTAAGCCTGGCGATTCAGCGGGGCCTTCACCGTCTCCGCAACTTTGCCGCCGGCCTGCTCGCGCACCTCCTCCAACAAGTGCGCAAAGAAAATCTCTTCGGAAATTCCCTGCAAGTCGATGAACACCGGTACAAAATGATACTCGGGATCCTGACGTTCCCGCAACATGCGTTGTAGTTGAAATTGCAGGGAAGTCTTGCCGATACGCCGCGCGCCGTGAACCATCAAGCTGTTGTTCGGCAGCGTGCGCAGAATGCGATCGAGCAAATGCTGGCGGCCGAAGAACATCTCATCATTGCGAATGGGTGCGCCGGCAATATAGGGATTGTACCGATTCACAAAGGTGATGCGATATTTGATGAAGCGATTGGCCGCAATTGCGCCTGCCAAAATCAGCAACCCGGAGCCTGCCACCAGCCAAAAAGCCGTGGTGCGATAGAGCGGCGGTTCCCGAAAATATCTTCGCAGCTCCGTACGGCTGTGGGGCGTGCGATCAAGATCGTAGGCGGTTATGGCGACCTGGTTTTCGTTCATCCGTAATGGAATCTCGACGGAAAACGGATAGGTGCCCTCCGCGCTTTGTGCCGGATGGTGTTGCAGTGATCCCTCTTCAAACTGCCAGGGTTCGCCGTTGACGACCAACTCAATCGCAGCAATCCCGACGTCGTCATTCGCCAAACCGGCGATACGCAGTTTGTCAGCCCGAAAGCTGTTTTCTTCCGTTCGAGGCTCGAGAATACTGATCACTGGCGCGGCCGAGCTTTCGATCATCACCGTGTCCGTCTGCACGGACGATTCAGCGGCAGGCTGATCGAGGCGCGCAAGCTCAAAGCGCAAGCGTTGTTGCCAGTCAGCCAGGGCTGGCTCATCTGGAGCAATCTGCGCCAGACGGTCAAAGAGTTGATATGCTTCGCGGTATCTTCCCTGGAGATAGGCCGTGATGGCCGCATTTTTCACCATGCTGATCGAGTCACTGTTGGTCTCGTTTTGCCGAGCCGGCCGTGGAATAGTTTCCGTGCCGGCGAATGATGAACCCGGCTGCGCCGCAGGAAGTTGCGCGAGCCATTGTATGATTTGTCTTTGAGTTTCTTCATCCAGCTTTGCACGCGCTAACAGGGAATCAATCTCGATTCTTTTCGCGGCGAGACCCTGGCCATAGTGGTAGCTCGCCCGCAACAAGGCCATCCAGGTATCCGATTCGCCCGACTGCTGCGCTTCGTTTTGTTGGCCTTCCGCCTGCAAAATCTTCGCGATTTCAAGCAGCCGTAGCAGAGTCTTGTGTTGAGACGAGCGCTGGATCACACCGTAGGAGAGCGAACGATTGAAGTTCTCGATGGCCGCCCCATAATCGCCCTGAAAAAAAAGCGCACGGCCTAGCTGATAGTAGGGCAGATACTCAATGTAGCGCAAGGCATAAGTAATTGCATTCAGCTCGGGCGACGGCTTTTGACTGATAGCGGCACTGAACGATTTGGCGGCTTCATTCCACTGCCCCCGCTCGAGCTGTTCCATTCCGTTGTCATAGTGCACGTACCATTGCGACACGCCCGCGGCAGGAAAAATGGCCGGCGCTACAATAACACCCCAAAAAACTTTGCTGAGGCGTTTTAAAAGTCCCTTCCGATGGCTCGGCAAGGATGTAGCCGTGTGTGAATGTCTCATGTGCACGAACGTGATATCTCACCACAGGAGATGCCAAGACGAGCTTTTGGCATTCGTTCTCAAAAGCTCACGACTGCGGTGCCAATCGCTTCAAACAACGCCGAGGAATAGTCGACACTGCCTTCGAATCGAACGTGCTTGAAAATGATGCCAAAACCCCCGGTCACGTGCGGTTTGGTAGCGATCTCGGGATATTCTCGTTGCAGGTTTCCATCACTGGAAATGGGACGCAGACCGAAGTTGGGCTCGGTATAGAAGCCCAAGCGCATCGGCACGATGATCTTGCGCTCTATAAACGTATGCTCGATGCCGGCATGAAAACTCAGCACGTTGCGCGTCTCGAAATCACTTCGCCCGTCCGTGTCGGTGTAATTCCCCTTGCTCGTGAACATATCATCTTGCGGCAAGTTCATCTCCAGGCCTTGAAATAGTGAGCGCGTGAAATAGAGCACCGCATCCGCAGCGAGCAGGGTTTTGGGGTTGGCCTTCCATCCCAATCCGATACCCAAATGATCCGGCAGGTTGAGCGTGAATGGCACGATCTCTTCGCGCGGCACAAAACGGATTTCGTCGTTACGGCTGTCGTTGGGGGTGCTGTCTGGCAGGCTGTAAGCCGGCAGGGTGATGCGGGCTTGCAGCTCATAAGCCGGCTGATTCTGATAGACGGCGCCCAGGGTAAGATTCGGATGCAATTCCATCAAAATGCCAAGCTCCCAACTGAGTTTCAGCTCATTTGCGCTCAGATCGTAGAGCCGGTACAATCCTTCAATGCGATTCGCGCCGATCGCAAATGTGCCTTCCTTCAGATTTGATTGCAGCCAAAGCCGCGGATCGAAATAGTGCCTTTCGTGAAGCTGGATTTTGAGCTGAGTGTTGCGCAGAGAAAAGCCCAAGCGATAGCGCCGCCGCAGAGCCTTGGCAATCACCAGGCCGTTGTGGATCACCTCAGAAGAGAATTCGCTGTGAACACCGGGAAAGTTACCAGACGCACCAAGCGCTTCACGTAGAGTGAGACGCCGGGCGGGAGCAATGGTCAAAAATTGTTGGCGCGAGAGATCGGACTCGGAACGAGAGACCACCTGCCGGAACAGGGCAAATGTAAATCCCCACTGCGGATAAACGATGTTGACGAGGGTTTGGTCGAAAATGAATTCGGCTTGGGAGCGGGTTTCGTCGATCTCTTCAGTTTTCCCTGCCGTCAATTCGCGCGTGTACCATCCCCCGGCCTGGCTCAGGCTGATTTCTGGGCGCAGCAGAAAACTCAAACCGGCCGGGTTGATCGCCGCGGCAGTCGCGTCATCGGCGACGCCGATGAAAGCACCGCCCATGCTCGCCGGCCGGGCCGCAGCGTTGATCGGCGTCAATCGCAGTTGCATGAGTGGAACCTGCGGCTCCAGAGGGCGCTGCGCCTGGCCAGTTGCGCTGCGGCTGGAGAGCAAGATCAAGGGGAGGAAGAAGACTAGGGTTCGAAGGCAAAGCTTTCGCAACACAATAGCACTTGTTGAATTTGGCATGACCCGCTCCCCGGGTTTGATTTGACGTCTTCATTTGCTGAATGCCCGTCCGGAGCATCCCTACCTTGGGTCGTTGCCAAATACACTAACATTGAAATTCGAGAAGTGCAAGAAAAATATTGTGCAAACATTCGAAGCGATTACGGATAGATGAAGACCAACCAATGTTCTATCCGATGGCCGTCATCTATCCGTTTGGAGGGAAGTTCTCAATCCGCGCGCCGGCGCTGCGTTTAGTCGGAAGCGCTCGCGGCAATGATTTTTTTCGCCTCGGAATAAGAAAGCGCGCG
Source organism: bacterium (assembly GCA_050732395.1). Lineage (GTDB taxonomy): Bacteria > Zhuqueibacterota > Zhuqueibacteria > Zhuqueibacterales > Zhuqueibacteraceae > JBIOXB01. The sequence goes on along the minus strand of JBOHQX010000133.1, from coordinate 4,964 downwards.
TTCGATGTTGTTGGTGGTGAATTTGGTGATTTCTTCACAAAGCTTGATGGCCTGCGCCTTCTCACCGGTTTTCAAATACGCCCGCGCCAATAACAGCTTCTGAAATGGATCGTTGAGATCGGTTTGCTTCAAATGTTCGATCGCCGCCGGATAATCGCCCTTTTCAAGCACAATATATCCAGCCAGATAATGGTAAGCCGGCCAGTATTGCTCGCCTTCTTTACCGCCGTCCTCTATCATCTTCTTGACTTGTTCGGCAATTTTCCATGCTTCGTCGTACTTGCCCATTTTGGCGAGCGTTCGGGCGCGGCCATGATGCATCCGCCCGAGCCAGACGATTTTCTGGATACTATCGACGGCGCTCGCGGCTGCGGGTGGCACGGATTTATAGCCGATCTCGTAGCAACGCAAGGCCTCGTTCAATCTTCCAAATTCCAGATTAATTCTCGCCTTGTGGTTCCAAATCCACACGGGCGGGAACCCTTGCGCCGCGCCATTGCGGTTGTAGCGATTCAGATACTCGTCGAGCGTTTTCAGAGCGGGATCTGGTTTGCCTTCATACAAATCCGCCCAGATTTGCCCGAAAAATGGCCCAAACGGCGAGGCATCCGGGTCGACCTTGCTGACGACTTGCCTGTAATTGGTCCGGGCCTTATCGTATTTCTCTTGCAACAGATAGCAATCGCCGATAAAACTCCAGGCGCGCGGCAGGCTGGGATCGATTTTATTGGCGGCCTCAAACGAGGCAATCGCCCCCGTAAAATCGCCCTTGCGACGCTGGACGTTGCCGAGCATCATGTAGACCATGCGATCATCTGGCAACATCTGGCTGAGTTGTTTGAAAGAATCCAGCGCTTTATCGTCTTCATTTTTGTAGAAATGCAACATGCCTTGGAGGTAAATCTGCTCGCCCTTCGAAGTTGTTGGGGCGAGTGCGGCTATCTTGTCGAGGTGTGGCTGGCGCTGCTGCGGCCCAACGGTTGCAGCCATGAGCATGTGCGCCATGGCAAAATTGGAATCCGCCGCCACGGTTTTCTGCGCGGCATTTGTAAACTCCTGAAACTGGAATGACTCCAACGCTCCGATGGCATGCACGAAGTTTTCTTTCGCTGCCGGTGAATGAGTGGTAAGTGTCAACTGTTTTTGCGCAAAACCGGCAGGAGCCAGTAACAGCATTGCCAGAGTCAGGCCGCGTGCAACTGTTGTTACGAGATTTTTACAATTGAGCATGTCTTGCCTCCGTGTCTTTGTAAGATTTTAGTGGACGAACCTACTACGCGCCGAGGCACCGGGCCGGCATCGAGGTTGTTTGCAATTGCTGTGCGATGAAAAGACACCAGGGTAGGCAAAACGTTGCAAGACTAAAGTTTCTTCGTATTGAACTGTCCATTGTGTAACAATTGCGTCATGATGTAACATTCCTTGATCATTCAATTCAACAGGACTATGCTCGAGAACGTATTTGCTTTAATAGCAAGAATATATTTTTAAATAACTTATATCAGTGCAAATATGCTCTGCATTTTTTCTGGTTCTTTGTGTTAAATGCTGGCATTAGGTTTGTAACAGTCTTGTTACACCACATCATTCGTAAGCGCCAAGTCTTCCTAGTTATTTCCCAATTGAGCGAAATTTGGACAGACTTTTCCTTGGCTCATTCAAATTTTTGCAGCTCCCGTTTGCTGCAGGTATTATATTGTTTAGCGAAGCCGCCGAAAGATCCGTGACGTTCCGACTGTTTCGCTCCCGCTCAGCAGGTCAGCATACGCTTGCAGCGCGGGAGTTTCTATGTATTCGCTGCACACGGTGCTCAGCATGGCACCTCTTATGACCAGGATGGACAAATCAAGAGGTATTGCAATGACCCGAAAAAAATCGGCGATTATCCCCTACCGTTTCGTAAAGGATCAACTCCAAATACTGCTGGTGACGAGCTCTTCAGATCGTAAGCGCGGTCGGAAGTGGGTTATACCAAAAGGTGGAGTTGCTGCACGGCTAAAACCGCATCTCTCGGCAATCAAGGAGGCGTATGAAGAAGCTGGGGTATTGATGGGGAAGCCACATCCGATCTGTGTTGGCAAATACCGCGACAGTTCAAAAGGTGATCCCATACCAACTTTCCTGTTGGAAGTGGCGAAACTAAACAAAGACTGGCCGGAAAAGTACAAGAGGAAAAGGAAATGGGTCGATGCCGACAAATGCGAGGGATATATCAAGAATTCCGGTTTACTGAGCGTGATTAAGAGGGGCGCTCGCTGTCTGCGCTCGAATGGCTCGAACTTAAAGATGGCATTTGAGACTTTCTATGGGAGCATAGATAAGAGGCTTTCGAAATTGAGATGATCGCGCCAAATCCGAATTCGGAAGTCAGAGAAGCAACGGCCAGACAAAGGAACTTTTTTGTTTTCAAAATTGCGAAAGAAAAAGCCATGAACAAATATGAACTCTTTCAACGCGTCGCACTAGCGCGTGATTTTCCAGCAAAACATTTGCGCCGCGGCGACGTTGCTACTATTGTGGATTGCCATCGGGCCTTGCCTGGCGGGGAGCCCGCATATTCGCTCGAAGTTTTTAATGCCATTGGCGAAACCATTGGTGAAGCCATTGCTGTAATCGTGGTCGACGAGTCTGAAATACAGCCGTTGCGCGCCGATGAAGCGCTCAATGTACGTGCGTTTGCTATCGCTGTTTGATCTGTTTCATGCTCGGCAATCAGTGGTCAGTTTTCGCTGAGGCGGCTTTATCTACACTGGTGACGCGGCCTGTAAAATAGCGTTTGGCTTGCAGAAAGGCATTGACCCCGACTCTTTCATAATCTCTGCCCTTTGCTCCCCCTATGCAAAGGGCAGAGAAAAAATAAATCATTAAAGAAAAAAATTATAGAGACTCTTACAAGCCTGCGACGCGTGAGTCGGGGCTTGATTTGCTGGGATAAGTTGTTTATTCTGCTCTTCAGGTGCATACAGAAGGCAATATTGTTATTGGTAAAACAATTATTCTCAACAAGTGGCGTGGAAGAAGTGCCGGTCAAGCCTCATGGTTTTGCCCAAAATTGTTTTGCCATTATTTCGTGACGACGGAACGGTCGAGGTTTTTTCGAATTATCAGACATGATAAAGTCGAATTCGATCTCGCTTGAACCCGCCAGCGATCATTCGCTGTTGCTCTCGTTTGGCAATGGGATTTCTCTCGAGAATCATCAACGCCTCTCCGCGCTCACGCGAGATCTTCTTGCTGCCCGCCCTGATTTTATTCTCAACCTTCATCCTGCCTATTGTTCGGTGCTGATTTCGTTCGACGCCATGCGAGCGGGGTTCGAGCAAGTCGAAACCTTCGTTCGTGCCATCTTGGCGAAGAGTGTCGAAGCATTACCGATTCCGCGTCGAGTCGAGATCCCCGTCTGCTATGAGAGTGAATTTGCCCCTGACTTACAAGATGTTGCAACGCGGAACCGTCTATCGCCTGAGGAAGTTATTGAAATTCATTCGACCGGTGCCTATTACGTCTGTTTCATCGGATTCATACCGGGCTTTGCTTATTTGGGAGGAATGTCACTGCGCCTCGCTGCTCCCAGATTGGCCTCACCGCGAACACAGGTGCCGGCTGGCAGTCTGGCCATTGGCGGAAACCAGACCGCTATCTATCCTCTCAGCACGCCCGGAGGCTGGCGCTTAATAGGGCGAACGCCGTTGAGACTATTTTCGCCGGAAAAGGAGCCGTTCTCTTTTTTTTCGATAGGGGATGAAGTGCGGTTCAAAAAAATCTCACTGGCAGAATTTCGGAATCTGCGAGAACAATAATAAATGCCGGCATTAAAAATCATCTCCCCGGGGTTCCTGACGACCGTACAGGACCTTGGCCGCTTCGGTTTTGCTCATCTTGGCGTCCCGCCTGCCGGAGCGGCAGATCGATGCGCCTTGCTTTTGGGAAATGTGTTGGTGAACAACGAAGGCAATACCAGCGCGCTGGAGATGACGCTGATCGGAGGCACATTTGAATTTGAAGCCGACGGCCAGATTGCCATAACTGGCGCTGATTGCGATCCTGTGATAGACGGCCAACAAGTGCCGCAGTGGACTGCGATGGCTGTGCGACCAGGACAAACATTGAAATGCGGAGCCATAAAGTCGGGCGCTCGTGCCTACCTTTGTATCAACGGTGGCATCCAAGTTCCCAAAGTCATGGGAAGCGCCGCAACGCACTTGCAAGCCGGCATCGGCGGCTGGCATGGCCGGCAGCTTCAAAAAGGCGAAGTGTTGTCAATCGCTGAAATGCGCGTGGGAGTAGCGTTTCGTCCGCGAACCGTGCGGTCAGATTTGACGAGTTATGTGCGCGAGCGCTCGATTTTGAGAGCCACCCTCGGACCGCAAAGAGATTTTTTCTCCCAGGATTTGCTTTCCCTCTTTTCGTCCACGCCGTATATTGTCTCTGAATCGTCGAACCGCGTGGGATTGCGCTTGAGAGGTGAAGCGATAATCAAAGAAAACCCGGCGGAGATCATCACCGAAGGCATTTCACTCGGCGCCGTCCAAGTGCCGGCGGACGGGCAGCCCATCATTTTGTTTGTCGAGCATCCAACCACGGGTGGTTATCCCAAAATCGCCAATGTCATTTCTGCGGATTGGTGTCGCGTCGGACAATTGCGGCCGCGGGATGTGGTCCGCTTTCAATTCGTCAGCCTCGACGAGGCGCACAGGCTCTTGCGGCAGCAGCACGAGCAATTCATGCAAGCGTGCCGCCCCGTGACGCAACATTCATGTTGCATGATCGAAATCTCCTCGAGAAGAAGCTCAACATAAATGTTGAGCCACGCATGACTCGTGACGCAACATTCATGTTGCGTGATTGAAATCTCCTCAAGAAGAAACTCAACATAAATGTTGAGCCACGCACGACTCGTGACGCAACATTCATGTTGCGTGATTGAAATCTCCTCGAGAAGAAGCTCAACATAAATGTTGAGC
>JBOHQX010000132.1:0-18316 GCA_050732395.1 bacterium | reverse complement strand
CAATAAACGATCGCCGATTCTGGCGATGCGTTCAGAAACAATGCCGGAAATCGGGGCTTTGATCTTGCAGTAATCCAGCGTGAGCTTCGCCTGCTCCCATTCGATGCGCGCCTGTTCCATGGTCAGCTTCGCCCCTTCGAATTCTGCCGCGCTCAGCAATTGTTTTTCGAACATGGATTGCGAGCGCTCGAAGGCGTTCTGCTGCTTTTCGAAATTTACACGCCCAGCATCTTCACGTAGCTTGTATTCACGCTCGTCAATTTCCAGCAGCGACGTACCTTTTTTCACATAATCGCCTTCCTCCGCCAGCAATTTGACCACCAGGCCAGTGACCTGCGGGAAGATATCGACCGTTTCCTCGGTTTCAAGGGAGGCATTGGTGAGTACGAAAGAAGAGATCTGGCCGGCAGCGATCTTTGTCACTTCGACCGGAATCGCCTTCAGTCCTTCTTCTTTGGTTTTGTCTTTGTCGTTTCCATTGGTGGCGGCTGATGCGGTTCCATTTGTGCCGGCTTTCTCTTGTTCTTTGTTAGAACAAGCAGACACCGCCAACGCCAGGGCAATCAGCGAGGTTAACAATAATCTGGCTTGCATGGAATTCGTCTCCTCAAATACGCTCATCGGGGGGCGGAATATGCCTTGAACAGCCTATTCATACCACCTTTCGGTGAAAAAAGTTTCAAAACGAATTGAACAAATTTTATCTATTGGAAGACGGAAACGGCGATGGTCTTTTGAGCAGATTGAGCCGAAGTAACGAAGAGAAAAGCGTACGCTAGTGTACAATAACAGTAAACCCCCCAAAAGGTTCAACAAAGCCAATCTGCTTCGCCGAATCTTTCTCCTCGCCCAGCAAATCAAAAAATTCGCTCAGCCTTTGCGGCGGCAAACAAATCAATAATCCGCCGGCGGTTTGCGGGTCGAGCAGTATACTCAGCATCGACGCTGCAATAGTGGCGGAGACATCTACATGCGTTTTTACAAATTCGGAGTTTGTGCGCTCGCCTCGAGTGAGACATCCTTCCTGTGCAAAGCGCAAAGCTTCAGGCAGAATGAGCAGCTCTGCCGCATTGACATGAAAAGTCACGCGGCTCGCTTGCGCCAATTCATGCGCGTGACCCAACAAACCAAAACCTGTAACATCTGTGGCGGCATGGGCACCCACAGCCACCATCGCTTCACTCGCGCGGCGATTCAAACGAACCATGCTTTTGATGAGCATTCTGTTCGCCGCCTCCTCCAGCCTGCCAAATTTCAGCGCCGTGCTGAGAATTCCCGTGCCGAGCGGCTTGGTCAGCACGATCGCGTCTCCAGGCTGCGCGGTATGATTGTGCACGATCATGTCAGGATGTACGACGCCTGTGACCGCCAAACCGTACTTGATTTCCGGATCTTCGACAGTGTGTCCGCCGACAATCGCTACGCCCGCTTCCGCAGCTTGATCGACGCCGCCGTTTAGAATCGCCACGAGCCAATCGAGATTGCCGTCTTTGGGAAAGCAGGCGATGTTCAACGCCGTCACCGGCTTGCCGCCCATGACATAGACGTCACTCAACGAATTGGTCGCTGCGATGCGGCCATAGTCATATGGGTCATCGACAATGGGCGTGAAGAAATCGACGGTTTGCACCAACGCCAAGTCCTCGCGCAATTGATAAATGCCGGCGTCAGCCGCCGCTTCCAATCCCGCGATCACGTTCGGCATCTTGATTTGCTTCACGCGCTGCAAAACTTGCCACAACACCGTTGGGCTCATTTTGGAAGCTCAACCTGCGCATCGCACGGTGTGGGTGAGTTTGGTGATTTCTTCTTTGGTGTGAGTCATGATACTGGATACTGGATGCTGGATGCTATGCTTGCTTTTCAATAGCCACGGACATTATGCACGATCCACTGCTTAGAGCTTGCGATCTTCTATCCTCGATCTACTATCTTCAATCTTCGATAATCTACTATCTTCAATCTTCGATCCTCACTCCCGCCAACCTCTCCAACGCCTCGACATACTTCGCACTCGTTGTTCGAATCACCTCCGCGGGCAAATCCGGCGCAGGTGGTTTTTTGTTCCATTTTATTGAGAGCAGATAATCGCGCAGGTATTGTTTGTCAAAACTCGGTTGGCTGCCGCCAGGTTTGTAATCCGCCTCCGGCCAGAAGCGCGAAGAATCTGGGGTAAGCAATTCATCAATCAACAGCAGATCCCCGTTCAAGAGGCCGAACTCCATTTTGGTGTCAGCTATGAGGAGACCGCGCTTTTCGGCAATAGTGCTGGCGCGTTGATAAATGGCGATGCTGAGGTCGCGCACCTGTTCCGCATGTGTACGGCCCAGGATTTGAACGACCCTTTCAAAGGGAATATTCTCGTCGTGTTGCCCGGCTTCCGCCTTCGTCGCCGGCGTAAAAATCGGCTGCCGTAATCGGCTTGATTCCAGCAAGCCGTCTGGCAGTCTCACACCGCAGACCGATCCGGATTCCTGATATTCCACCCAACCCGAACCGGCGAGGTAGCCCCGTACCACGCATTCGATCGGCAAGGGCTTGGTCTTGCGCACGAGCATGCTCCGCCCCAACAATTGCTCGCGATGGGAGTGACAGGCAGCAGGAAAATCGCCCACTTCCGTCGCCACCAGATGATTGGGAATGATATCCTGCGTGTGCTGAAACCAATACATTGAAATCTGGGTGAGCACCCTGCCTTTGTGCGGAATACCCTGCGGCATGATGACGTCAAAAGCCGAGATGCGATCCGTTGCGATGATCAACAGATGCTCCCCAAGATCATACATATCCCGCACTTTCCCGCGACCGAGGAGCTTGAGGTCGGGAAAGTTCGTTTGCAAAACTAATTCGTCAGTTGACAATGGTGACATGGATACCGAATACGATGGTATAGTGCGAAGCCTTAGTTCGCCGCAAACGACAAACCTTGCGCGCCCAAGTCATCCATTTGTTGCGTAAATGCGTCCGGTTCGGGCGGTGCGGCAAGAGCCTGGAAGAGGTTTGTGGCGCTCGAATAAAGCATTAAGCGCACGGTCATGCGGAATAACATGTACAGTTGCTGCCACATGAACAGCAAGAAGATGATAAGGCCGTTCGGGGCGTTCAAACTGTCAGCGATTGGATTATATACCAACAAGGCCACACCCCCAGCGACAAACATCACGAGGGCTAAACCGAACGCCGGCACGGCATTTCCAAATGTGAACTTGAGCCCCTGCCACAGCGCCAATCGCATTTTGGTTTCCCCGTGTTGTACGGCATGAATCCGCGCGTAATCGAAAACGACTCCTAAAACACCCAGGCTCAGTCCGAGCAGGCCGGTGCGGATCCAACCGCCCCAGTAGGTGATGCTTTGATAAGCGTCTCTGCCAAAGATCAATAGGCGTATGCCGTTTTCGAGGTATTGCACAAAGAACAAAGCGGCCAGAAGCGGAATGCTCCACAAAGCCAGGCGCACGAATCTTCCAAAATACAATCCCGCGTGGCTCCAGAAAAATGCTGGGGAGTATTTTTCATTCTGCGCAAACGTCGCCAAGGCACCGCCGGACAAGAACAAATTGAAGAGCCAGTAAGCCGCCGGTACAACCAGGAGCAAGCCGGTCCAGGCTGAGAAGCTGGCCAAGTTCTCCGTGACGAACTCGAAGAGAAAATCCATGTCCATCAAGCCGCCGAGGCGCTCGCCCATTTGGCTGTTGCCGATGAAACCTTTCAGCACGAAGCGCAGCGGCAGCGCAAGCAGCATCCCGAAGAAAAGATTGCTCCCATAATACACCCACAGCATGCGCCGGTTCTCGCGCACTCGCACGAAGCCGGATTTCAAGCAAGTAAAAATCATGGAGACTTCCTAAATGACAAGATGAGTCACCTCACGGATAAGAAGTTTTTACACTTTACACGTTACACCTGACACGTGTAACGTGTCAGGTGTAACGTGTAAAAATCTCAAAATGACACTAACCTCGCCAGCAAATTCAAGAACTGTGGCTGATCGAGCAAGAACTGCGTCCAGAACAAGCTGCGCACGCCCAGCTTGTTGGCGCCGAGGGTGTTCCCATCAACCATCTTGCTGTTGTTGGTATAGTTGAGGTCGAGCGGAATTCTGCGATCAGGGTCGACCGTCGCAGCGACTAGTTTTGCAGGCTTGGTATATCGGAATTTTTTCCAGGTGTCCTGTCCGTCCCAGTTTTCACGCACGTTCTCACCGTTTGCAAACGTGATCAGAACCTCCACGGGGAACTTGAAATCGCCAAGGCGTCGAACGTGCACGCCACTTTCATAGAGCTTGGATGCTTGTGCCGCGGCGCTATCACCCGCATTGATAGTCGCCCCGGACTTCTCCTCGTGCCGCAGCGAATCGCCTGCTGCTGAAAGACTAAAATCATAACCGTCGGCTTTTTTCACCTCGCGCGTGAACACTTCATCAACACTGTAATCGAGCTCGGCATTGGAGAACAATGCTTGATCGAAATACCAGTTCAGATCCGGCTTCGCGACTTCGGTGCTGGTGGCATTGAAATCAAGAGCGCCGCTCGACACGGCCGCCTGATCGGAATACTGGCTCATACTCCGCTTGGCCACCTCATTCACGATATTGATGAAGTCCTGTGTTTTGGGGTGTTTGAAACTCCAGCGTCTGACATACTCGCGCATGACTTCGAGCATCGTTTCTTTGCCGAGATGATTCTGCAAAGTGGTCAGCAACAAACCGGGTTTTGCATACGAATTAATGCCATAACTCGCATTGCTGTAGTATTCCCAGGCGCGGCGGACGGTGGGATCATAGTCCGGAAAGAGCAGATATTGGAAGCGCTGGAATTGCAAGTCATTCACCTTTATGCCCATGAAGTTGATGCCATCACCCACGGGGCCGTACTTGTCTTGCATGATTTGAATTTCAGTGTAGGTATTGATGCCTTCGTCCAGCCAGCTTTCTTCGAATTCGTTCGAGGCCAGCAGATGATACCAGAAGTTGTGGCCGAATTCGTGAATGATGACCAACTCCACGCCGCGAACGCCCTCGGGCAAGCCATAGCCAGTGCCGGCAGTGATCAGCGTCGGGTATTCCATGCCGCCGGAACCGCCGGCACCACGGCGCGGATCGACCACGGTCAAATTCGGAAAAGGATAATCGCCATACCAATTCTGAAAATACTCCACCGCGGTTTTGGCGGCTTCCATATGCCGGCGCCACTGGCCGTCATGATCTGGCTGCATCAGCAGCCGAATTTCAACGTCCTGGGTCTTATCCTTATACTCGCGAAACTCCGGACTGGTGGTCCACGCGAAGTCATGTACGTCTTCCGCGTGATAGAAATGCATGGCCGTGCCGTCGCCGTTGTTCCTGACCTCGACCTCAATGCCGGTTGCACCGAGAAGGTTTTTCTCCGGCACGGTCATACGCACATTGTATACCCCGTAGTCGGCAAAGAATTCCGAGAAGGCATGAAATTGATGGCAGTTCCATTTGCCGTCGACGTAGACGCCGATTTTGGGAAACCATTGCGCCACGAAGAAATACTCGTTTTTTGCGCCAGTGCGTGCAAACGGTGGTTGCGGCAGCTTGGCAGTGAAATCAATATCAAGAATGATGGAACCGCCGGGCGGAATGGATGCATCGAGAGGCAGTCGAAAAACAGTGCGGTCGTCGGGATTGCCGTCGTCGGGCGAGATGAATTCCATGCGCGAAGTCAAATCGATTCCGGACGGCAGGGCGATGCGCGTGACCTCGACGTAGCCCCAGCTTTCATTGTCAATCTTGTGGCCTCGGATCGTGCTGCCCGATTCTTTCATGAACGTGGAACGGTTATTGCGAAAAGCGTTGAGGTAAAGATGAAATTGCAGCTCGGTGACGTGGTCGGTTGATTGGTTGTGCCAAGTCAGCGTTTCTTTTGCCTCAAGCATGCGCGTCTCCGGCGCGAGCCTTACATCGATATCATAGTTCGCAATGCGCGGGCTGAGCGGATCGGGAAACAAAACCGGCTGCGCATGCGTTGAGCTTGCCAGCAGGACCAGTACCAACAAGCAACATTTCAAATGGCAATCTCGTGCAAAAAGCATTATCCTCACTCTGCTAAACTTAATTCATCACTGTTGACCCATTGGCTTTTAGTATTTGATCCCCATGGAAGTCAAAATGTTTCAGAAAAATTTCTCAAGGAACGACTCATACTCTTTAATTTACCACATTTTCTTCGATCATGCAAATGGTCCATGGTATTTGGCTGGCAGCAAACAGCCCAAATATCGTAAAGCGATCGCCGCCTAATGGTGATTCATTAGCTCTTAAAGAATTCATCATGTTTGATGTCATCGTTCCGGTAACTATAACGCTTGGCAAGAAAATGCTCAATATCTGCGGAGGGAAAAAAATAAATGACTTGATTAATTGTTGCCATTGCCCCAGTTCCAACGCATGATCGTCAAATAAGCAACGCCAAATTCATCCACCACCAGCAACAAGGCTCATGCATCCAGTTACTGATTTTCGATAATTTTCACGATCAATATCTTGGTGCCATCAGGCCGTTCAATTTGAGTGATCTCCGTTTGTTTCTTTACACCTTTGCGAGTGAGAGCCTGCTTGATCAGATCATAGAGGGCATTCGTTCCCACGCCCGCAGCAACGGTGCCTAATACGGCCAAAGCAGGGGTGAGCGAGCTCGGGTCGAAACTCCTGGTTCTCGTTCGGGGTTCGGCTTTATGCGCGATTGCAGCCTCGCGGCATTCTGGTGTTTCGTTCCAAGCCGCGACAAAATCGTCCGGAGAAATTCGCAGCTCAGGTGGGACGGCAATTTCATAGTTCATAGGTTCCCTTCTAATCAAAACAAAAACTTTAGGTATGATCAGACTAAATTTAAATAAATGTGAGGAGATTTCCATCCCCTTGCAAGCGGAATTTCTCAGTCCTCTTCCCATTTGCGATCTCGCGCACGCTCGGCTTTCTTGCGGGCACGCTCGGCTTTGGCTTGCAACCGTTTGGCTCTGGCAGCAGCGGAGATTCTGGTGGGGATGCGCGGCTTCTTCTTGCGATTGCGTAGCTCCAGCTTTTCAATCAATCTCTCCCACGCCAGCTCGCGATTCTTAATTTGCGAGCGCGATTCGCGCGCGATCGCGGTGAGGCCGGTGGGCAGATGTCTTATTCGAATCGATGATTCGGTTTTGTTCTTGTGCTGCCCGCCGGGCCCGCTGGATTTGTAGGCGGTGATTTCGACTTCGCCGCGAAGCGTTTCAGGCGTCAAACGTTTGGGTTCCACCGGACTTCCCTGCTCTATCTCTTGAGTTTTGCGAACAGGCATAAGCAATCTTTAGATGAAAAACTTCAAACAAAACTATTCATTCGACCAAATCAATCCCATGCTCACACGCCGGCCGGTGCCGTACGCCGTGGGATCGTCCAGCACACCGCCGATTCTGCCTTGTTGATCGCGCCATAACAAATTCCGGTTGTCGAGCAAATTGCGCGCGTCGAGCTGCAATGCCCATTTGCCCCAACCCGAATAGAAAATTTTGCGCGCTTTAAGATCGAGATAGTTGGTCCAATTCAACCGGCGGTTGTTGGGCGAAATCAGCTTGCCGGCGGGCCTGTTATTTCCTTCATCAAGCGTGTAAGGCTTGGGACTATTGATGCGCCACACCGCATTGGCGTCCCAGTCCTCAGTGCGAAAAAAATCCAAATGAATGATGACGGTATGCCGCTGATCCCAGCTCAGGTCATTCTCGCTTTGTTCCACGATGCCGCCAAATTGCAGAATGTTGGCTTTGTCGCCGATGGCATAGGTCGAGCCTTTAGCTTGCATGAGCGTGTAGCTGATTTGTCCGCGCAAGAATTTGCCCTGCTGCTTGCGCACAAAAAGCTCGAGACCGTTGGCCGTGCCATAAGCCAAATTCACAAAACGCGTATACACTCCGCTCGATTGCAACCCGGTGTCTTCCAGCGGAATGGGATAAAACTGCACGTCGATCAAATTCTTGATGTCCTTGTTGAACGCCGTGACGCTGAACAGGAAATTTTCTCCCAGCGCTTTTTCATATCCCACTTCGAGTGCAACGGTTTTTTCCGGCGCCAAATCGGGATTGCCCACGAGGGGATTGTAAGCGGTGAAGTCAAATTCCAAATTCGTATATAAGTACTCGAACAGCGGTGCTTGAAAAAAATGGCCGTAATTGAGGTGCATCTTGTCGTTCTTTCCAAACGGAAAAGCCACGCCCAAACGCGGGCTGAGTTGATGCTTTTTTGAAACCGGTTTTTTGCTGATGAATATTTGGATCTCGTTGCTATTGCTTTTGAAAATGTCTTCGATCTCCGGCCGTTCGCCTGCCGGGGAGAGATAATCAAAGCGCAAACCGAGATTCATAGAGAAGCGCTTGAGATCGAATTTGTCCTGCGCATAGAGCGCGCCCATTTTGGGAAAATAGCGATAGTTGGTGTTATAACCGTTGAAGCGATATTCCGGCGGCAGCTCGGGATGAAAATTCGGAGGGAACGGCTCAATCTCAATATTGTTCATATACAAATCATAATAATTCAATTCAAACCCGGCTTTGAGCTGGTGCGCGTGATTGATCTGGCGCACGAAGTCGAGGCGCGCATTGCTGATGATTTCCTGCGAGTCCTGCCACCAGGCCTTGTGGCCTTCGAGAATGAACAAATTCTGCTCGTCGAATTTGAGATTCAAATCATATTGGCTCTGCTGCCGGCCCAAAACGGATTTGAGAATGTTATAGTAACTCACTTTGGCGGTATAAAACATGCGCTCGCTCAGCGTGTGCGTCCACGTGGCGTTCAATCGAAAACTGTCTTTTGCGCGCGGCGGCAAGCCCTCGAGATTCTGCACCCAACGATGCTCGTATGCGCGCCAATCCGAGCGCGACAGCAAGCCTTGCAGTACGAGCTTTTGCGTGGGATTGAAATTGAGTGAGAGCTTGCCGTTGGCGTGAAAGTTTTCTTCGATCGGCCCTGGAATGCTTTGCTCAAAAGCGCGGCGCCAGCGCGTGTCATTGGCTTGATATTGTGCCGAAACATAATACTTCAACCCGCGCGCGATGGGCCCGCTCAATGCGCCTTCAAAATTGCGCAGACGATTGAAAGCTGTGCCATCCCACGAGCCCGAGATTCCGCCGGCAACATCGGTCAATCCTTCCAGATAGTATTTGGTTTTGTCGCCGCCCTCATGTGTGATGATGTTGACAATGCCCGACATGGCATTGCCGTATTCGGCGTTGAAGCCGCCGGTTTGAATCGTCATGGTTTGAGTGGAAACGTTCGGCACGGAAATACCTCTTCCGCCGGAAATGGCTTCTTGCACGGGAATGCCGTCGACCAGGTAAAGAACTTCGGTCATGCGTCCGCCACGAATGTGGCCTTCGACAACACCGGGCTGCAAATTCACCACTTCTTCCGGTGTGGAGACGGGCAGAGCCTTGATCATCTCGCTTTGCACTTCGTGCTGCGAGCCGGTAACGTCCATTTGAATCAATTCGCGCGTGGCTGTCACTACAATCTCTTGATCTACCGTCAATGTCGTTGGCGTGAGCGCAAAATCGAGATTCGTGCGCACGTCGGTGTGAATCAAGACCTCGGTTTTGGTGAGGTTGGCATAGCCGATCATTTGCGCAGTGACGGTATAACGTCCGGGCGGCAGGTTATTGATGAGGAATTGGCCTTTGGCATCCGCGGCTGCACCGTAGCGCGTACTTTTAATGATGATATTCGCTCCGGCCAGTGGTTTGCCGGTTTCGCCATCAATCACGGCACCGGCTAAAGTGCCGGTAATACCGGCGAGCAGCGGCTGAGGAATCATCATCCAACCAAAGAAAATGGCACCGGCGGCGCACGTCGCGGTTTTGTGTGAAGTCATAAATGATCCCCAAACGGAAGCGCCAATTTGTAAATATGGTGCGTCGAAGCTCGAATGGCCCACATGTATTTTCCATCCCACGCAATTTGATCCAGCGGGAAGCCGGAGAAAACATAGCGATTGCGCACGGTCAAATCGCGATGCACTTGATACAGTTGGTTGCCGGCCATGATCCAAAGATAATGGCCATCCCAGGCTAAACCGCTTGGCATTGAAACCGGGCTGGCAAAAAGCGATTGTGCGGTGAAATTATCAAACCGAATTTTGGGAAAGGTGTTGCGCACTTTGTTGCAAAGCCAAATGGCCTGGCCATCATAGGCAAGATCAGTAATCAGATTGAGCACGCCGCGATCGAAAGAATCCTTGATGGTCAACACTTCAAGCATGGTCAAAGTCGAGGGGTCGAGGCGAAAGAAATGATGATCGGTATAAGGGATATAAATGCCCGAAACAAAGCCGTAATGCCCGATACCGTCGCTCGTGTAAAAATAGTCGTTGATGCGGACGAGGCCATACAGCCGCTGTTCGCAGTGAGCATATTTCGCATGCACGGAAATGGAATCCGGCTCAAAGTGATGGTCCGGATCGATAAAACTATGGCACGAGTCGTCTTTCCAAAAACAAGTATCGCGCGAGGCCACACATTGGTCCGAGGTTAAAGTGCTGATCCTTGCCGAGGTTTGCAGAATGTTCATCGCTTCATCCATTTTGTGAATGAAGCCGCCGATGCGCGTGTATCTCGTCACAAAAATGTCCGTGTTTTCAACCCAAATTCCGGAAGGATCTTCAAAAGGCAGTTCGGCTTCCAGCGCAATTCCCAGAGCCTTCACCATCTGTGCGTCTTGTGTGACGTTCAGGTTGTCATATTGCAAAGCGACTGCCTTATTTGTCGCCGCATAATTAAGCGCGGTGAGGAGGAGATTGCGCATTCCCGCTTTGAGATTGGAAAAAAAGTAAACGCCGCCAGCATCGACGGTGTCCACCAGGTTCAGGGCTTCGATTTTGACGACTGCGTTTTTTACCGGGCGTCCGTTATCAATATCAAACACGCGTCCAGTGAGCGTGAACAGCGGCTCGCCTGCGCCGGTCACTTTGTTCTCTTGTTTCTTGAAACGGCGGTTGAAACGCAAAAGGCGCAATACCAAAGGAGGGTTGAAATGGCGGCGACACGAGATAATTCGTTCTTCATTACTGCTCTCTCCAGGAGAATTGGAAAGATATTTGCGGAGTGTTGGTCATTGAGTAAAATGAGTTCATGACACTGCTTAACAAGATTCTTTCAGCATGACAAGAAAACAAAATCACGCTACCACTAACGCATCAAGTTCATCTTAATTGTTTTCACCAACTCCCCTTTTGTCGAAGTCTCCACCCTCATGCGCAAGAAGTATTCTCCACTGGCAACGGGAATGCCGAGCGTATTCAAGCCCTCCCACCTCTCTTGATGAAAGCCGGCTTCGAAAAAACGGATTGGCCAAGCGCGCACGCGCTGGCCGAGCAAATCAAAAATCTCCATGCTTACGTGAGCGCGAGAGGACAGGCCGAAGCGAAACGTTGTGCTGGGATTGAATGGATTTGGATAGTTTTGCGATAAAACAAACTGGGCCGGTACATTGGCCTCGGCCTCTCCCCTTTCCGCAACGGCATTAACGTCCGGGAAGAAAAAGCCCAACACCCGGCGCATCAATTCCACCCGCACCGCTGCCGAAGAAATGGTCTCGAAGGGAAAGCCTAGATAGACCAATTTCCCCGCCTGCGTGCCGTTCGGGAAATCACCCTCGAATAACACGCTCGCAATTTGACCGTTGCTATAGCGCAAACCAACCGCGCCGCCGCTCAGCGGCGAAATAACATCGGGAAAATCCTCGATGTATGGCAGGCTCCCGTAAGTAAAACTCATGCCCTCAAAAATGCTGCCCGCCTCCCCCAAGATGCTCGAGCTATTGGCATCGTCGCTGACGTAATCGGCTTTGAGATAGTTGTTAAGGAAAGCTTCGTCACTCGCCGAACCGCGGGCCGCCGTGTCCAAGTCCCACGCGATCTCCGAGCCGGAGACGAACAGCCTGCCGCCATTATTCAAATACGCTGTAACCTTGTTCTGCTCGTCCGCGCTAAAGGTTTCATCGGTTGTGGACTCATCGCCTGACAACCAGAATACCGCATCATAATCCAGCAAATCAATGGTTTCCGCGATAATTTGCTCATTTGCACAACTCTCAAACGCAAAGCCGCTTGCGGCTATGGCATCGCCGTAGGGGAACACAAAATAGTGCCAGGGCTGCGACCAGCTGCCCGACCCGCCGAAACGATCGAAGCCGTCGACGATCAGAATACGCTCGGTTCGTGCGGAGACAGCAATGCCGTATACGTCCGAATGCGGGCTTTCATTTGGCGGAGAGACGGTGTCTACCGCGGTGAGGCGAAAATAGACATCGTTTACAGACACAGCAAGGCTGGAGGATTCTGCGTCCTGCGGCAATGCGGTTTCGTCAATGGCGAGTTGCCAGGCGTTGATGTTTTCACTGGAAGAATATAAACGATACCCGTGCAAATCAATTTCGGTGTTTCTCTGCCAGCGCGCCACCGCTGCTGCGGCTGCGGTGATCGACAACAACAAAGGCCGGGCCGGGGCCAGCAAATCTTTGCGCGCGATCCGCACCGGTGCAAATGAGTTGACGACATTACCCTCGGTATCTTCAGCAAAGATTTGCAGCGTATAGTTTCCGTCCGGCAACAACTCGGTGTCCCAATACGAGCGACCGTTGGCAGTATTGCTCACGTAGTAAACATGCGCGCTCGTGCTCGAATAAGCAGGATGAAACGTATAGTGCACATCACTCAGAGGTTTGCGGTCGAATTGAAAACGCACGCCATCATTGAAGGGTAAGTACAGCACCGAATCGCGATTCGCATTGAGGATTTTGTATCCGACTTTATATGCGCCGTTGTTCAGCACGGAAGACGAGCTGCCCGGCGGGCCATTGCGTTCCGAAATATGAGAGATGATATCAACCCGGCTGCTGACCATCCCACCGGTAAATTCTGTGTTCGTGCCCGAGAGAAAAATTCTGACGAAATTGATCACCGGCGGCCAGCTGTCATTATACGGCGTCAATCCGGTATCTCGGCGCAAGGCATTCACTTCACTGCCGACCTGGCCCTCAGTCAAATGCACATGACCGAGGCCATCCAAGATGGTCCCGATCACGGTAACAGATTTGAAAACAGAATCGCCAACGCCGAGCGCAGGGTTGGGCGCGATATGAACGTACGCGAATCTTCCCACCCGCACGAAGGCATTGCTGCCGTTGGGATCGAACGAAGTAATGACGCCGTCTTCACAAGGAAAAACCGGTGAGCGATCCGGCTTGGGAATATCCGTGCCATTGTGATAATGTGGGGCAGGGTCTGTATCTCGATATTCGCAAAATGTGCCCGTGATCTGCTGCGATTGATTGAAAGGAGTCACTGGCCAGGGGAATTGCGCCTGCGCCTCGCCATTTATCACCATCATTGCACAGACGCCAAGCAAGATCTGGAAAGGCTGACGCATAGCGAGTGCTCGGTGTCTACAAAGTGATTTTGGGATTTCGGTCAACTTTTCTCGCTCCGTTGTTGCTCCACCGACGACTTGGTTTGTGCATTTTTTCAAGAACTTGCACTCACCGGCGTAAAATATAGCATAAAATTCGGGCGATGCAACGATTCATAGCTAGGGCATAAAGTTTGCTGTTAATTTTTCGTCATTTTATTCAATGGACCGCAGGCCACTATTGAAAAATATGGAACTTCCGCAACCGCTTCGGTCACGGCGCTGATTTACGCGGTTACCGACCTCGGCACGCTGGGCGGGACACTTAGTGCTGCGCTCGACATCAACGCTGCCGGCCAGATCGTAGGCGCTTCAACACTCGCCAACGGGGTGCTGCATCCGTTCCTTTATGAAAACGGACAACTCATTGATCTCGGAACTTTGGGAGGCCTCACCGGCCAGGCTTCCGGTATCAATGATGCCGGCGAGATCATTGGTCAGTCTGACAATGCCCAGGGTATTCGTCGCGCTTTCCTCTATTATAATGGCGTCATGACTGAACTCGGCACGCTCGGCGGCACCGAGAGTCGCGCCTCCGACATCAATGCTTCCGGCAGCATCATCGGATCGGCGAGCACCTCCACCAACGCCCGACACGCATTTCTATATGAGAACGGCCAGATGTTCGACCTTGGCACGCTTGGCGGCAGCACCAGTTGGGCCAATCAAATAAATGCCTCGGGGCAAATCGTCGGTGGTTCACACACACCACCGGACGAACGCTGGCACGCCTACCTCAGAGACAACGGGGTGATGACCGACCTCGGCACTCTGGGCGGTGATCGGAGCGTTGCTTTTGGCATGAACGACGCCGGCCAGGTCGCGGGCTGGTCAAACCTCGTCAGTGGCGGCGTATTTCGTGCTGTGCTCTGGAACAACGGAATGATAACCGACCTCGGTACTCTCGGCGGCGAGAGTATTGCATATACTATTAACAACACAGGCCAGGTAATCGGCCACGCCTACACCGCGGATAACCGGCAGCACGCCTTTCTGATCAACGGTGGGCCGATGCAGGATTTGAATGATTTGATTCCAGCAAACTCGGGATGGGAACTCAGCCTTGCCACAGCCATCACTGATGGCGGACACAAGATCGTGGGTCGCGGAAGAATCAACGGCCAGAACCATGCTTTTCTGCTCACCCTGGAGGTCGCTCAGACCGTCAGCAATCTCATTGATCTCCTGCGCAGCTTTAACCTGCACAAGGGCATTGAAAACAGCTTGACCGTGAGGTTGGAACACGCCGCGGATGCCATCAACACGGATAATATTAGCGGTGCTTGCGACCACCTCACCGCATTCATCAACGAGGTGAATGCGCAAGCGGGCAAAAAGCTGACGCTGGAGCAGGCAGCGCAACTAATTTCCAGCGCAAATCAGATCAAAGCCGCGCTGGGTTGCGAGTGATTCGTCTTCTTGATGCGGCCGGGGGCTCCAATTTTCAGTTGAACTGAAAACTAGGTGTAAATGCTGGAGAAGGTAAAGTCCGATTGCCGTTTGACATTTTCAATGAAGAAAGATACAAGATGAGAAAGTATCTGATACTGGCCAAATTATGGCGCTACTTGGCGTCGATTGGATCGGAGGAAGTAACTCATTGCGACAGGTCGGATCGTTTCTTACTGACTTCGCTTTGGATCTATCTGCTGGCAAAGTCTATTGGCTCGGAAATGGTGTTATTCAAAGGGCAGCTCTCAGCGGTTTGGGCGTGGAGACTCTTGTCAATATTGGAACTGCCGGCCTTGGTGGAATCGCTCTCGACCTCGTAGCGGGTAAGATGTATTGGACCAATAATGGCATTCTTCCTCGGAGTATTTGGCGGGCTAATCTTAATGGTTCAAATGCAGAGGCTATTGTGACAACAGGTTTGAGCGCTCCAACTGCGATTGCGTTAGATTTGGCAGGCGGTAAAGTGTATTGGAGTGATAATCATGCTCAAAGGCTTCAACGAGCGAACTTAGATGGTACAAATGTCGAAACTTTTATGAATGATATCTATGAATCGTATGGGATTGCAATAGATATTCAAGGCAACCCAACGGTCAATGCCGGCGGGCCATACAGTGTAAACGAAGGCGCTTCAGTGACCGTCACCGCCTCCGGCAACGATCCGGAAAATGGCCCGTTAACTTACGCTTGGGATCTCGACAATAACGGAAGTATCGAGACCGCAGGCCAAAGTCCCACCTTTTCTGCGGCAGATTTTGACGGGCCGGGCAATCATATCATCACGGTGCAGGTGACTGACAACGGCGGCCTCACGGTAACCGCGCAAACCACTTGTCACCGTACTCAATGTCGCGCCGAGCGCTGCTTTCACCGCGACGCCGAGCACCATCATCGCGGGACAATCAGCGACATTATCCTTCAGTAATCCCTCCGACCCCAGCACGGCAGACGTAACGGCTGGTTTCACGTATTCATATGATTGCACGAATGACGGCATCTTTGAAGCCAGCGAAGTGACGGCAGCTTCATTCTCGTGTGTTTATCCCGTTAGCGGCACTTTCTTTGCCAAAGGCTACATCAAAGACAAAGATGGCGGCGTCACTGACCACACGGTTCAAGTCAATGTGTTGAGGCCGCATGATGCGGTGCAGAACCTCATCGCGCAAGTGCAAGCGCTGAACAATCCTGCGCCAGCAGTTGCTCTCGAAAAGACGCCGGTGAGGGCTCCGCTGCTGCCGACGGCGGACTGCCGGCGGCGCAATTATTTCATGGTATGGCTACCCCAACGCAGTGTCACAATGGGATATTTGGGCGCAACGTATTGACTCCACTGGCAGCCTGCGATGGCAAACCTTTAATGGCATTGGCGTCGCAGTCTGCACCGCGGCTGGCTTTCAATTGAATGTCAAGCTCACCAGCGACGGCGACGGCGGTGCTATTATGACATGGCAAGATGCTCGCGGCGGTAATTCCCATATCTTTGCTCAACGCCTTAGCCCAAATGGTGCTCCACAGTGGACGCCCGACGGTGTGACGATCTGCACGGCGGCTAATTCACGGAGCAATCCGGTGATCACCTCCGACCTCGCTGGCGGAGCGATTCTTGCCTGGAGCGACGAACGAAATGGCGCCGCGGGATATGTAACCGCGGATATCTACGCCCAACGCCTGAGTGCGAACGGGGTGGCACAGTGGGCGGTCGACGGTGTTGCGATGTGCGCGGCGCCGGATGGCCAGTTAGAACCGGCTATCGCCAGTGACGCGCAAGGCGGGGCGTTCATCGCGTGGAGAGATCATCGCAATAATGGCGATCCTCAGCGAACAATGAACACTGACATTTACGCGCAACGAACCTCGGGCTTGCGAGGAAGCCTGACTTTCTATCATCAAATCCCAAACCTTCCATACTTTCAGGCCCCGTTTCTCCTCGCAACCTCAGGGAGTCCTGCCAAGATTTGTGCCGATGGCTCGAGTGCAACTTTGATTTCATACAAGGTAGATAGCGGAAACGTCGCGCCAGTCAAATTGAGGATCAAAGAAGACCCTCAAGGCGCGTCGCCCTCCGTCTACGGCTCTTTCGCTTTGGAACCTTCACATTCTCATCCGCCCGACAGCGTGGTTTTCAGGTACAATCATCCCAAAACGCCGCCGCCAGCCTCCATGCTGGACATACAGATGACCCTGGAGGTTGTTGACTCTGTCACGGGTATTGTCAAGAAGTCAAATTCAATCGGTATCTACCGCGCGCCGGTGCTCATGGTTCATGGATTGTGGAGTGATCCCTCCACTTTTGGTGTCATGAGAACAAGCCTGGCATCTCAAGGTTGGCCCAAGCCGTTGCTCGGCCGAGCGATATACACGGCAAGTCATTCCCGCTCCTATTCGAGCAACTCCTGGGTGATTCCGATAGAGGTGCATGCTCTGCTTGCGCTAGCCCGGAGAGGCAAATACTCTGCCGGCAAAGTCGATGTGGTCGGGCACAGTATGGGCGGCATTCTCGCCAGGCTCTATTTGCAGGGAGGAAAGTATCAGAATAATTTGAATCGATTGATCACTCTGAACACCCCGCATTCCGGGAGCCAGGCAGCGGATTGGTTGATAAGAAAACCAGAGCTGGGCGGTATTCTTAACTTTTTTAATGACGTTTACGACGGCGCGATAGCGGACCTGCGCGTGGAAGGTCCAGCCATCAGGGATTCTCTGAATGGAAGTTTATTGAATGCACACGTCACTCCAAGCCATGCGATCTTGACGGTTGCTGATGTGCAAGATGCGCCCGGTTTGGGGTGGGTCGAGCTTTTATGGGCGCTGGCTGAACAGCGATATCGGTTGCCGATTACAGATTTATTAGGCCGTTTATACAATTACAGGCCAAGCGATTTGGTTGTAGCGGACCTCAGTCAGCAAGGTGGCCTCAGCACCTTCTCCCTGGCGAGTAACCATCAAATTCATACGGGGTCGACCTCGAATTCAGACGTAATCAGCCGAGTTATACAACTGCTAAACACCAGCACCGATGACTTGTCGGCATTTAGCATGGACGGTTTCCATCCTCCGCTCCTGGATTATGCGTTTAAAGCATCAAACATAGAATAAAATTCTGAAAGTTTACACACGGATCAAAAACTCACGCGGATTGAAAGCTTTTTCCGTGTGCGTTTTTGATCCGCGTGTGCTGCCCGAAGGGCTTCTGTTTTCAGTCTGTCTGAAAAGCAGAGGTACTTATGCGCTTAGCTTTTCAAACTCAGAATAAAATTCTGAAAGTTTTTTGTCATTTTTAAGCGGCCCGTTTGAGGCCGTAATCGACACACAACGCTTCCAGATTAATCTGAATATTGCGATAGAGTTGATCGC
This sequence comes from bacterium, assembly GCA_050732395.1. Lineage (GTDB taxonomy): Bacteria > Zhuqueibacterota > Zhuqueibacteria > Zhuqueibacterales > Zhuqueibacteraceae > JBIOXB01. The sequence goes on along the minus strand of JBOHQX010000132.1, from coordinate 61 downwards.
GATAATTCAGCTTGGGTTTTGGCCCGCGCTTCTTGTCGATGTGAGCTGAGGCTAAGACGGG
>JBOHQX010000131.1:0-5721 GCA_050732395.1 bacterium | reverse complement strand
CCACAAGGGCTCTTTTGATCATACAGACGAAACCTCCAGCCGGCAGGAATCGACCATTTTGCAGAAGAGGCGGTTTCATCAAACCGCTCAACCCGATCGAAATCGGCATAGTTTTCCAATTGGCGATCGGGAAAGTCAATCATCACACTGCGGCCTTCGAAATCGAAGTCTTCGTATAACTCCACCCAACCCTCTTCAATCCTGGTGGCCGTTGTGGGTCGGCTGGCGCGAAATTCTTCGACTTTGACGCTGCCTGCCGGGCCATCGTTGTCGTGCTCAACGCCATAAATGTAAACTTGAGAGCCCGGATCGATATACAATCCGCCGCCGGCTCCGAAGTTGCAGTGGACTTCACTGGTTAAGGAACCGGTGGGATATTCACAGTGCAACTTCATGCCCCCCATCTCTTCTATGGCGAGCGAATTTGCTGAGCCGTTTCTCAGCAGATACCATCTCACGTGATTCGTGCCCAGAGAGGGCGGCGGCCAACCCGTATTATGTGTTCCCACCAAAAAAATCTTGCCATCACATTGATTGATAAAATTGAGGTTTTGAAACCCGCCCACCAACCCGCCAGTTTGCGTGTGAAAGCGCTCGAATTTCAGTGCGGGGTCTCGTAGCGAAGTGGTGTTTGAAACGTAGAAATCCAATACTTTCGAGCTGTGTACGCCCACCACCAGCAGGAAGCGGCCGTCCTGCAATTTGGTGATCCCCACCGCGCTGCCCTGGCCAGGATCCGACGGGGAGGTAACGTTAGAGTGATCCAAGAAATGAAACTTCTGCGGGTTCTCGGGATCGGTGACATCATACAGAACCACACGCGAACTGCTTTTGTGATCCTCAAACGGCACTGCCAGAATGTTGCCGATGATCTGCATGCCTCCGGCATGGTCGAACCCCGGTTCGCTGGCGATTTCCTTCATGATGCGATCGGCAGCGGGCGGTGGAGTCTCATGAATGCGAAGTGCGGGATTGAGCCGGTTCGAGCGCAAGCGCATGCGGGAAGTGTTTCTGGATTCCATTTTCACGATGACAAAGGCGACGTGGGCTCCGCTCCTGGAGGCATACAGGTATTGTCCACTGCCGCTCATGGGTCTCTGGATTCCTTGCCAATGTCCATAGACCAATGAGACATCCTGTGTACCATTCATTTGAAACCCCATAATGTCTCCATGCGACCGCAACCCGGCAAGAGCGGCATGAACATCGGGCACACAGGGATTGTGCTCGTCTGCACCCCACTCATGGGAAACGTATCCCGCAAGCGGCGGAGCAGTAACGGTCTGGTTACGCGCACTGCGAACGGATAGAACGGTTACGAAAGCACAAATCATGACCAAAAGTGGTCTCCCAACTCCGGGATAACACGAATTCATATGCATTCTCCATGGATGATTAAATAACTTTTAGGCACACGAAGGGAATTTTTGTATACTGTTTTATGCGCTTTGCATGGCGATGATACAACCTTTTTCGCGCGACCTCGCCGTATAAGTTTCGAGAAGTTTTCACTTGTTATAGACACACTTTTGCTCAAAATCTCCTGTCTGGAGATGGGATTTATCGCGTTTCACTCAAGCCTTGCGCTATTTGCCTTCACAAAAAAGAAAAGCCGGCCCTCCAGTGAAGAGCCGGCTTCCGATTTATTGCAAAGTACCGCGTTTCGTCCGCGGGGAATCTTAGTACATCCCGCCGCCCATGCCGCCCGGAGGCATCGAAGGAGCCTTCTCCTTCTCGGGCTTCTCGACGATCGTGGCCTCGGTCATCAACAGCAAGCCGGCCACCGAAGCGGCGTTTTCCAAAGCCGTGCGCACGACCTTGGTCGGGTCGATGACGCCGTCTTTGATCAAATCGCCGAACACTTCGCTGTCCGCATTGAAGCCAAAGTTCACGTCTTTGCTCTCTTTTACTTTTTGCACGACGATGGAGCCTTCGTGGCCCGCGTTCTCCGCGATCTGGCGAATCGGCTCTTCCAATGCGCGCTTGACGATGTTTACGCCGACCTGTTCGTCGCTGTTTTCGAGCTTGAGTTTGTCGAGTGCCGGCAGTGCGCGCACCAAGGCTACGCCGCCGCCCGGCACGATGCCTTCTTCCACGGCCGCGCGGGTCGCGTGCAACGCGTCTTCCACGCGCGCCTTCTTCTCTTTCATCTCGACTTCGGTTGCTGCGCCGACGCGCAAGACGGCCACGCCACCGGCGAGCTTCGCCAGGCGTTCTTGCAGCTTTTCTTTGTCATAATCGGAAGTCGTGATATCGATTTGCTTCTTGATTTGCTGGATACGGCCCTTGATATCTTCTTTCTTGCCCGCACCCTCGACCACCGTGGTATTGTCTTTGTCGATCGTGATCTTCTTCGCTTTGCCCAGGTCGCTGGTGGTGGTGTTTTCCAGCTTGAAGCCGGCTTCTTCGGAAATCACCCGGCCGCCGGTGAGCACCGCGATGTCTTCCAGCATTGCCTTGCGGCGATCGCCGAAGCCCGGCGCCTTAACTGCTGCGACGCGCAACGTGCCGCGCAGCTTGTTGACGACCAACGTCGCGAGCGCTTCGCCTTCGACGTCTTCCGCAATGATCAACAGCGGGCGACCCATTTGCGCCGTCTTCTCAAGGATCGGCAGCAGGTCCTTCATCGCGCTGATCTTTTTGTCGTAAATCAGAATCAACGCATCTTCCAAAATCGCTTCCATGTTTTCGGGATCGGTCACGAAGTAGGGCGAGATATAGCCGCGATCGAACTGCATGCCTTCCACAACCTTCAATTCCGTCTCGGTGGATTTCGCTTCTTCGACCGTGATCACGCCGTCTTTGCCGACCTTCTCCATCGCGTCTGCGATCAAATCGCCAATGGACTTGTCATTGTTGGCGGAGATGGAGCCGACTTGCGCGATTTCGGTCTTGCCCGGCACGGGCTTGCTGATTTTCTTCACTTCGGCGATCACTACGCTGACCGCTTTTTCGATGCCGCGCTTCAGGTGCATCGGACTGGCTCCGGCGGTCACGTTCTTCAAGCCTTCCGTAAAAATGGATTGCGCCAACACCGTCGCAGTGGTGGTGCCGTCGCCGGCGTTGTCGCTGGTTTTGGAGGCGACTTCCTTCACCATTTGCGCGCCCATGTTTTCGACCGGGTGCTCCAGCTCGACTTCTTTCGCCACCGTGACACCGTCTTTGGTCACCGTCGGCGCGCCGAATTTCTTGTCGATCACGACGTTGCGCCCTTTTGGGCCCAGCGTGACTTTCACCGCATCGGCGAGGGCATCGACACCGCGCTTCAACGAGGCGCGCGCGTCAATGCTATAATCAATAATCTTGGACATGGCTAAAAGCCTCCTTACGGGGTAATGATTCCGAGAATTTGTTTTTTCTGTTCCTTCAACGCAGTGTTCGGCGGGATTTACAGAACTGCGAGCACGTCGCTTTCGCGCATGATCAGATAATCGACGCCGTCAATTTGCACTTCTGTGCCCGAGTATTTCCCGTACAAAATCTTGTCGCCTTTCTTCACTTCCATGGCGATTTTTTGGCCATTGTCACCGATTTTGCCTGGGCCCACGGCCATGATCTCGCCCTGCATGGGTTTTTCCTTCGCCGTATCCGGAATGATGATGGTGCCTTGCTTTTTTTCCGTGGCTTCCAGCGGCTTGACCACAATGCGATCAGCCAAAGGTTTGATATTCATAGCCTTTCCTCCTTTGTAGTGGAGTCCATAAGTGATGAATTTTTGTTTACTCGAAGATTAGCACTCAAATTTTTTGAGTGCTAACAACGGCTGATAAGATATATAATATAAGGAGTCAAGTCAAGTCATAATTTGGCAAAAAGTGCGACAAGTTGGCTTGAAGGGATGAGCAGAGCGTTTTGAGGCGAGAACGATTTAATCAAATGCAACAAGAAGGGCGATGAAGAGGTGAACATCAATTCAGACGAGCATCCATGCACAACCACGTACAAACAGTGCAAAAGTATTTCACCTTAACAACGATACCCAACATATAGAGCTTGTTGATTTTTGGATCGCCAAATTGCATGGTCAAACGTAATCGATGTTTACTCCACCCGCCACCGGCTCCCACCCGCCCCATCTTCGACGATAATTCCTGCGGCTCTCAGCCCGTCGCGTAGTTGATCGGCCAGCTTGAAGTTTTTCTCCGCGCGTAGCGACTGGCGCAGCTCGAGGAGTACCTTCATCACCGCTTCGAAACGGGAGTTGTCGATCTCTGACGTGCCGGTTTCAAACACCCCCAGTACGCCGTTCCACTCGTCGAACAAGTTTTTTGCTTCCGAGAGCAAAGCCAGGTCTCTGGCTGACGGATTTTGTCGTTCCATCCAGCGGTTGACTTCGCGCACGAAATCAAAGATCACCGCCAGGCCTTCCACGGTGTTAAAATCATCGTCGAGTGCTGCAATGAATCCAGCTTGTGCCCCGGCAATTGTTTTTTGGAAGCTTTGCTGTTCTGGCGTGTTGGCTTCGCCTTTCGCAGTTGGCTTGTTGCCAGGCTCCAACCTTCCCAACAGAGCTTGATAGGCCAAACTCATCCGCTCGCGCGCTTTCACCGCATTTTGCAAGGCTTCCAACGAAAAATCGATGGGGCCGCGATAATGTTTGGCCAGGAAGAACAGGCGAATGACCGTAGCCGGAAAACGCTGTGCGATTTCCCGCGCCGTTCTGAAATTGCCAAGCGACTTGGACATTTTTTCGCCATCGACGTCGATGAAGCCGTTGTGCATCCAGTATTTGACAAACGGCTTGCCGGTCGCAGCTTCGCTTTGCGCAATCTCGTTTTCGTGGTGTGGAAAGATCAAATCCAGGCCGCCCGCATGAATGTCGAACGTTTCGCCCAAGTATCTCATGGACATGGCAGAGCACTCTGCATGCCAACCGGGCCGGCCCTTGCCCCACGGGCTATCCCACCACGGCTCGCCGGGCTTCATCGCCTTCCATAAAACAAAATCCAGGGGATTGCGTTTATGCTCGTCGACGCCGACGCGATGCCCCGCCTCCAAATCGTCCAGCTTTTTGCCGGAGAGTTTGGTGTAGCCGACGAATTTTTCGACCTCGAAAATCACGTCGCCGCCGGCTTGATAAGCGCAGCCTTTTTCCATCAGCGCGGTGATGAGCTGGATGATTTCGCCGATATGCTCCGTGGCTTTGGGGTACACGTCTGCCGGACGAATGCCGAGCTTTTGAATGTCTTCAAAAAAGGCTTGAGTGTATTTCAACGCGATCTCATGCGCCGACACCCCGAGCTCGTTGGCGCGGTTGATGATGCGATCGTCGATGTCGGTGAGATTCATCACGAAACGCACTTGATAGCCGCGATATTGCAAATAACGGCGAAAAATGTCGAACATCACGAACGGTCGCGCGTTGCCAATGTGAAAATAATCATAAACCGTCGGCCCGCAGACGTACATGCCCACGCGACCGGGGTGTATTGGCACGAGATCTTCCTTTTGGCGCGTGAGGGTGTTGTAGATTTTTAAGCCCATGAATGTCCTGTCGGTTTATCGTAAATCCTGGAGGGTAAATTGGCGATCGTGATGTACTCTCATGTTCGTTACCCCACGTTAACTTGTCCGTTTGCAAGCGCGGCAGGTTTTGGCCAGCTCCTCCGCGCGTTTTTTGTCGATGGCATTCTGGATTTTGCCTTCGACTTTAATGGAAGTGCCGGCAATGGCGCCGTCGGCGAGCGCCAGCATTTCGGCGGCGTTCGAGCTATTCAAGCC
>JBOHQX010000130.1:0-23116 GCA_050732395.1 bacterium | reverse complement strand
GGGAATAATGCTGCATAGTTAAGGGTACGCGACTATGAATCTAGATAAGCGAGAAATAACGATCAGCTCCGGAGAAACTGCTTGGTATGAATACGATCGCAAAGGCGATCTCTTGGAAATTATTTTTCGGCCTGGTGAAGCGACCGGCACTGTCGAGCTGACCGAAAGCATCATTCTACGCTTGGACGTGGATAAGGCTATGCCTTTGAGTTTGAGTTTCATCAGCTTTTCACGGCTCTTGCCATCGCAAACATATGGTGAATTGCATTTTCAATTACTGGCTGAAGAATGGCCTGAAGAAATTCGTAATAAAATTTGGACAATGCTAAAGACAACGCCCTTATCTGATTTTCTAAAGCTCAGCAGTTATGCTCCTGCCCATACCCACCAGATTATGCCCATGGCAGCTATCAGACAATCCCATTTTGTCGCACAAGCTGCTTGATCTCACTACGCCGTGAGTTGTATTTACTTTTCGTTGGCAGCGCTTTCTTTCATGAATTTCACGCTGGGCGTCGCGGACGCTGTTTCGCCGATATGGACTTGATAATGACCCGGTTGGGATTTGTGGCATCTATCGGCTTCGTGGCGCGCTTGAGAGAATGCGCGATCAACGCCCGGATCGCTGGTTTGTCCAATGCAGCTGCGTCATTGAGAACGATATGGCGGGCCATCTTGCCTTTACCTTGTAGTAACCTCTGCGGATCGGGCAATTGAGCTCCGTTCATGAAGAACAGGCTGACCCAGCGCGGAAACAATGCAACCGAGAAAATCGCGCCGGAGGCGCGCTCGGTCGGGCCAAAGCCGATAGCGAGCGCGTTGTAATTGTCATACACCAGCACGATCGCGCCGGGCATTAGCGCCCGCATCTTGGCAACCGCTGCGTTGGCCAGGGCACCGATTTCAGGCGTGTACTTGGCGATGAATCCCGCAAGTTGTTTTTCGGGTGACTTGTCCTTCATAACGCCGGCGACTTCAGCTTTGCATGCGTGCCTGGCATCAGGGATTCATCAACCTATAGCTCACGAACGCCAGATTGGCACTATCGGGCGACCACGAGGGTACGTTGATCGTACCTTGTCCGCCAAAGAGTTTGGCAAGTACTTGTATCTCACCTCCCTGCGCTGGCATGAGCCGGAGCATCACATCTTTATTGGCCGGGTGCCCTTTTACTTCTTTTTCGTATGAAAGCAAGACCAGCCATTTGCCGTCGGGTGAAGGATGCGCAAACCAATTGTTGTACTCATCGGAGGTGATCTGTTGCTGATCGCTGCCGTCGGTTTTCATCCGCCAAATTTGCATCGTCCCGGTGCGATCCGAATTGAAGTAGATATATTGGCCATCAGGAGAATAGTCGGGTCCGTCATCTAAACCAGGCGCGGTGGTCAGGCGCTTTTCTTCCCCGCCTTCCGTCGAAATTGTGTAGACATCGTACTCACCCCCGCGTTCGGCGCAGTAGGCTAAAGTCTTGCCATCTGGCGACCAGCCGTGCCAATAGGATGGGCCGACACGAGTAACCAGGCGCGGCGTTCCACCGCTGCTCGACAAGACATAGATGAGCGACTTGTTGCCCTCCTGCGACTGATCGCTAATCACCAACTGCGTGCCGTCAGGCGACAGACCATGATCGTTATTGCAGCGTGTGGCGAATCCAGTATCGAGCAACTGCGGTTCGCCACCGGCAACGGCCAGCTTGTACATGCGGCCGCCCTGGTTGAACAAAAAATATTTTCCATCGCGCGACCAATTGGGCGCTTCGAAATGGGCAGCAGCGTGATAGACGACGCGCCGATCTTTAGAAGCAATTGCAATCGTTTCCAACGTACTCTCCAACACCGGTTCCCCACCGGTTTTCGATATTCTGCTCGTGATCTCGACATTTGAAAATACAGCCTTTTCCAGCGCATTATTGTCGTGGGCGCAGACGCCGAGCCCGAGATAAAATGGTTCTTGAAATTTGAGCTTGAACGAACCGCCGGCTGCGTGCAGTGTTTCGTTCTTACGTGCAATCGACATGAAAACATAGTCCCCCTCCTTCTCGATCCGGATTCTTGCCGGCGCGGCAAGGTTGGATTGAATCTCACGCGTCGGGCCGCCGCGCTCATCCCGATATTGCAGCGAAGCGAGGCCGTCACCGTGAAGAGCGGCATCAGCATAGGGAGAATCGGGCTCGAGGCTTTGGCGAATGAGCAAACAAGCCTTGCGATGCGGATTGCCGCCAGCGCCGCTCCAGCGGATGTCCGCAGCGAGCGCAACGTCACCTGACGCTTGTTTCCAAACAAAATGAAACGCATCAGTGGCAAACCACATGTTTTCGCCGCCGCCGGCAATAAGATAACTTTTCTTGGCAGCATCGTATTCAACGGAGCCGGGCTTGCCGACGGCGCCAATGTCACCGTGCTTTTCGAAGAGCCCAAGCGCTGAATTTTGAGAAAAGATGGGCCCGGCTTGAAGCAGAATGCCAAGGCCCCCAAGAGTGATGAGCTTTTGAGTGAGATGATTCATTGCATGAGCCTCCGGAGGTAGAATTACAAGAGCTTTTTCATCCAAAATGGTGCAGTAAAAAACCACAGCAGTGTTCCAACTGTCATCAGCGTCAGATAAGCATTCCAGGGTATGGTTTGGGCAAAAACCAGGAACGCTGAAATAACAGTTAATCCCAGCGCGATAAATGAAAGCAATTTTAATAACGTGCTCATATCTTTGCTCCAGCTAATGCTTTGGAGTGCACTCTTTGCTGCACATAGGCTAGTGAAGTATATAAACCAATGGCAATAAACCAGCCGGGAAGAGCTTTAAAGAAAAGTTCTACTGGCAGGAGAAAGCTAATCAATAAAGTAACTCCCCAAGTGAGAGCCGCCGGCCAACTGAAAATGATTTGTTGCCATTCCGCATAGTCTTGTTTTAAACTTAGTTTTGGCAGGAGCCAAAAATCGGAAAAGATGACTGCGCCCATGGGCATCAAGATCAATCCATACAGCGCCACAAAGTCTAATAACTTCATCACTAATGCTGGAAAGCAGGCCGCAAGCGTGGTAACCAGTCCGATGATCATGGTCACTTTCCAGGTTTTGGAGCCGGGCATGAGAGCCTGCAACGCCAGGCCGGCGCGGTAAATAGTCGGGTTGGCCGTGGTCCATCCGGCAGCGATCACGCAGACCACTCCTGCAAACCCTGCGGCACGGTACGCAATCGGCCCGGGTGCAAATTCCATACTCTGATTGGATTCTAACAGGAACAGCGCGTAAAGTATTCCAGAGGCCAGCCAGGCGATGTAATGCCCAACAAACATGCCGATAGAAGTTGAGAAACCGTAATGCCATTTTCGCGCATAACGCAGAATGGACAAATCCGACATGCCGATGTGCATGGCGAGATTGCAGAACCAGGCGAAAAACATCACATGCCAGAAGGTGAATTTGCTCTGGCCTGCCAGCGGAATGCCGGTCCAAATTTTCTCGTTCGCTACCGGCCAGAATTCAGAGAAAGAATGTATGCCCAAATTCGGCAGCACGGCAATAGGCGCGGCAATAAACATCAGAATCATCCACGGCACAGCATAGTTGGCAAAACGCGCTACCTGGGTGTAGCCGAACATGGCGACGATCGTGGTCGCAGCGCCAATGCCCAGCACGGCGACGATCCAACCGATGCTGTTGGGGTAAAAATCGTTCAATGAGGGCATGGTCATTTTGAACGGAATGCCCACGGCTGTGGCGGAAACGGCAATCATCGAGCCCGCTAGAAAGCAGAACATCAAGGCATTGACCACATTGTAAACCAAAGCCAGACGCGGGCCGCAAATTTTTTCCAATTGGTAATAAAGGGTGCTACGGCTTTTCGTGGCGATGGGTGCGCAGATGAATGCCCAGCTCAGGACCGCCAGAACATTTCCCAAGAGCAGACCGGAGACCAGGTCTCTGGCGCCGACACCGTGAGCAACAAATAGCGGCCCGATAACAAACTCGGTTCCGGCGATATGCTCTCCAGCGTACATGCCCCAAAAGCTGGCCGCGCCTTTCAGCTTATGCTCGGGCACCGGGGTTCGCTCGAATTCCTCGACTGCGTCGAGTTTCTTCGTCCATGCTGATTTTGAAGTGGATTCCACTCAGGCTTTGGCAATTTGTTTGAGTTTGAGCAACCAATCCGACTAACTTTTTGTCCTTCGCTACCGCACCAACAGAAGTTTGCGTGACGCGCTAAATACGCCGGCCTGTAAATGGCACAAATATACGCCAGAAGCCAAGCCGGTCCCGTCGAACGTGTATATGTGTGAGCCGGCAGGCCGGCTTCCTTCCGCCAGTGTCTGCACCAATTCTCCCAAGGCATTGTAAATCGCCAGCTTCACGTGCTCTCGTTGCGGCAAATCGAACTCAATTGTGGTGGCAGGATTGAACGGGTTCGGATAATTTTGCGCAAGCCGAAACTCGGCCGGTAAAGCGTGGGCATCCTCCGCGACGCTGAGCGATTTTTCTTGTCGCATCAATGCCAGTTCTGTGAGCGCCAGGGCGTCAGGCTCATTCTTGTCGATCATCGCATCGTGCACCCGCCAAAACTCTTCTTCGGATACACCGGCGGGCAGAAAATCAGTGTCCAGCATATAACTCGCGCCGCTCAGGCGAAGGAAGCGTACCAACGTACGCGGCACGGCAACGAACTGCGTGCCTTGCGTAGCGGGCTCGAAATGGTCGATGATCGTCTGCCAGTTTTGTCCCTCGAGCGAAGCTTCGAGACGATAACGGAAATAGCGCTGCACGTTCAATTCGGGCGAGAGCAGCACTGCGTCGAATGGCAGGGGCGTTTCGAAGTCCACGATCAAATAACCGTCCACGCCGATCGTCGCCGCACCCGACAAATGCGAATCCGGCAGCGTTTCATCATCGCCCAGAGGCCGCACCGGCGCCGCAGCTTGGCCGTTGAACAACTCCTCGGCATGCTGCACCGCAACGCCGCTGAACCTCAAGCCGGGCGGGAGATTCAGCGCGAAAGACGCAGAGGGCGCGAGCGACACACTCACGTTGCGCACGCCCCAGTACAATTCCTGCGGCGGATTCTTGGCGTTGTCAAAAATCAGCACGTTGATACCGGCGTCATTCGCGAGACCGTCCGGCAACAACAACGTGCGTGCGCCGCTCCAGGTTTCATTGGCGGTTGTAGCTTCGTCGTGAACCTTCACCCCGTTGAGCCAAATGTCGAGTTCGTGAGCATTGTCGATATCATAGACTTCGTAATTCAGATGAAGATCGCCGCGTTGCCCAGAAAAGAGATAAACCACTTTGTCCGGATGCGATTGATTGCCGTCCCGGATCTTGCCATAAGCCGTGGAAGAGGGCAGCGCGTAGAACGGGCCTACCGACACATGGCGCACGCCCCAAAGCCAATTCTTTGGCGGATTCTTGAGGTTGTCGAAAATCAGCTCATTCCCGCCCTGATCGTTGATCAATTCATCAGGTAACAATACGCCGAACGGTCCGTTCCAGGCGTTGTTCGAAGTCACCGGCAGGTTAAAAACGCTCACGCCATTCAATCGGATCTTGACTTCTGCAGGTATGTCAATATCATAGGCCTCGAAAGAGAGATACAAATTGCCGGGCTGGCCGTTCAAGCAGTAACTCACCTGATCGGCATGCGATTCATCGCCGCCATTGATGTTGCCGTAGGCTTCGACCGCGGGCAGCGGAAAGCCATTGCACGGTACGTCTGCAATTGCTTCGGCATACCCGATGTGAAAGGTGTTGGTCGGATTAGCATGGCCGGAAAACCACAATTTGAAGCGATCGTTCCGGAACAAAAGCGCTCCAGACCCCAACCCCTCTTGATGCCACGCGCCGGGCGGTCCGGCTTGCAGAACGGGATTGCCAGCGTATTTTGTCCAATGCACACCGTCGGTCGAGGTCGCCAATCCGATAGCGCCCTTCGTGATGTACAGCCGGCTCGCGGCGGAATAGAGCAAATAAAAAACGCCGTCTTTGAAAACGATACCGCTGTTCGGCCATACGCCGTAATCATCCCACTTCCCGCTCGCACCGATATCGAGAACGGGATTCGCCTCATGTTTCACCCAGTGCATGCCATCGGCCGAAGTTGCCAAGCCGCCGCGCACGGTCGTGCCGTCATAGCCGGCGTACAACATAAAATAAGTTTGGCCGTCAAAGCAGACTTCAGGATGATACACCAGAGTTTCATCCCACGTGCCGTAAGCGCTGGGCTGCAGTATGGGATTCTGGGAGTATTTCTGCCAATGAATGCCGTCGGTCGAGGTCGCCAAACCGATTTGCTCCCGTGATGGCGCGTTGCTGCCGATATAGTACATTTTGTAGGTTTGCCCGTCGAAAATGACGGACGAGCAGCGGGTGTGCAAACCATCCCAAGCGTTTTCAAGTCCGGGGCTGAGCACGGGATTGCCGGTATACTTCGACCAGTCGCTGCCGTCGGGTGAGGTGGCGTAGTAAACATGATAGCGACCGTTTTGATCAGCGGTATACCACATGCGATACTGCTCGGCAGCCGCGTCGTATACGACAGCCGGGTCCATGGCATAATAGACATTGGCGGTCACCACTGGATTGCCGGGATACTCTTGCCATTGAGTTTGGGCTCGGAGCGTGGTTTGCAGTAGCATAATGGCGGAGGCGAGATGAAAGTAGTATTTGCCGCTCATGATACTCTCCTGGTTACGCCCAGAATGGTGAACGATTGAAGATTTGCGATTTTCGATTTACGAAGGATTTAATGAGATCTGAAATCGCATATCGCCATTCATTTGGGCTGTCCTCTTTTTGACAGGAATGATGATACTGTCGCGTTGATTCTAGAATGGTGAAATCGACATGATTGAAAACATCAACATCACATGATGAAGTATCGCCTCGACATTTATTTTGCAGAACTGCATCATTTTTTCCTTTTGCCTTTATTCCACAACGCAACATTCATGTTACGTCACGGTCTGTCCCAAGTGAAATGATAACTTCCGGACCCCACTGCCACTGCTATGTAGTCTCCTTCCTTGCCTTTTACTTTGAGATCTTTTGCAGTTGCAAGGGCTTCCTTGCTCTCTTCAACGGATGCGAGGGCAGGAGCTGGAATGTAAACTGTCGCTTGCGTATTCGCTGGTATTTCGACCTCCAATTGCAGCTTGCCATTTTCTGATTTCCAATGTGAGCTGACCTTGCCATAGTACGTCAGCAATTCTGCCCGGACAAAAGTCAGACTTCCGCTCATATGCGGCTTAATCTTGATGCGCTTGTATCCCGGACCGGATTCATCCGTGTCGATACCGGCAATGACACGGTACATCCAATCACCAATAGCGCCATAGGCATAGTGATTGAAGGAATTCATCCCGGGCGTTTGAAAAGTGCTGTCGGGTTTAATGCCGTCCCATCGTTCCCAGATTGTCGTGGCGCCCATTTTAACCGGATACAACCATGAAGGATAGGTTTCCTGCATTAACAGAGCATAAGCGACGTCGGTGTAGCCAAAGCGGGTGAGCACGTGGCACAAATAGGGTGTGCCGAGAAAGCCCGTGGTAAGATGGTTGTTGTAGCTTTTAATATTTTGCACCAATCGCTCCGCTAGTTGTTGGCGCAAAGCTTCGGGCAGCATATCAAAATTCAATGCCAGCACATAGGCCGTTTGAGTGCTCGAAACGAGCTGCCCGCTGGGAGTGACATACTCTTTGACAAATGCTTCTTTGATGTTTCTCAGAAGCTCGGCGTATTGGGCAGCTTCTTCTTTCTTGCCCAATACCTCCGCGGTATTCATCACCAGGTGCGTAGAATGAGCGAAAAAGCACTGGGCAATCAGGTATTTGTTGGTGACGGCAGACCTGCCATCATTGTCATCTTCAGGGCGATAAAAGAGCCAATCGCCAAAATGAAAACCTTTGTTCCACAAATAATCGCTACTATTTTGCTGCATGTAGCCTACCCAAGCTTTCATGCTGGCGTATTGTTGTTCCAGTATTTTTTTGTCCCCATAAGCCAGGTACATGTTCCAGGGAATAATGGTCGCCACGTCCGCCCAGCCCGTTGCTCCTCCTGCCGTTGGCGCCAGCACGTTCGGAATTACAAATGGCACACTGCCGTTGGGTTGTTGATCAGCTTCGACGTCGCGCAACCACTTGGCGAAGAAACTATGGACGTTCATATTGAAAGCAGCCGTGCGTGAAAAAACCTGCGCATCCCCGGTCCAGCCCATCCGTTCGTCGCGCTGCGGGCAATCGGTAGGCACGTCGAGAAAGTTGCCCTTTTGCCCCCATTGAATGTTGTGCTGCAATTGATTGAGCAACGGATGCGAACACTCAAAGCTGCCGGTCGGCGCCATGTCCGAGTGAATCACGATTCCGGTCAGATCCTCCAAGGCGGGCTCGCCTGGAAAGCCAGCAATGTTGACGTAGCGGAAGCCCTGAAACGTGAAACGTGGCTCGTAGACCTCGAGACCTCCTCCTTTCAAAGTATATTGGGTTTTCTGTTCGGCCTTGCGAAGATTGTCGCGATAAAGATTGCCGTCCTTATTCAAAACTTCGGTGTGGTGCAAGGTCACCGTCTCACCGGCCCTGCCCTGTACTTTGAGTCGAACCCAGCCGACCATATTTTGCCCCATGTCGAATACAGTTTCGCCTGCAGGCGTTTTAAAGATGGCGACGGGTTTGAGCTCTTGAATCTTTCGTACGGGCGGCCCGGCCGGCGCAACCAGAATCGTTTTGCTGTGCTCGATGACTTTTACGCCGGACCATCCGGTGTCATTGAAATCCGGGGTGCTCCATCCTTTCTTTTCGAGACGCGCATCATAAATCTCGCCGTTGTAGATATCCGAGCTCAGAATCGGGCCGGTTGAGGCTTTCCAGGTTTCGTCCGTGGCGATGATTTGTGTGCTGCCATTTTCATAAACTAGGTGAAGCTGAAGCAGCAATGCCAGCCTGTCACCATAAAAATTCCTGCGCATATCCCAGGTGATGTACCCGCGATACCAGCCGTCTCCAAGCATGACGCCGATGGCATTTTTGCCGGGCCGCAGTTGGTTGGTGACGTCATAAGTCTGATACTGCAACCGTTTGCTGTAGCTGGTCCAACCCGGTGTGAAGACTTGATCGCCGACGCGATGGCCATTCAATTCCATTTCGTACAAGCCCAGGCTCGTCACATAAACACGCGCGGATTTGACCGCTCCGTGGAGTGTAAACTCCTTTCGGAGCAGTGGACAGGGTTGTGATCTCGCGGTATCATCTGCAATATTGGGTTGAATCCACACAGCCTGCCAATCAGAGGGCCGGAGCAGTGCCATTTCCCAATAGGCTGGCTTACTCCACTCGGACGGTTTGTCATCGCCATCCCACACGCGCACTTGCCAGTAGAGGCGTTGTCCAGATTGCAATGCGGGTCCTTGATAGCCAATATGCACCGACTGGTCCGAGGCCATCTTGCCACTATCCCAAAGGAGACGGCGACCATGCTCAAGGTCTGCACTCGATTCAGCAGCGCGAACGTGATAGGCTTTCTGCCTCACATTGCGCTGGGAGGAAATGATTTGCCAGCTCAGGCGCGGTTGTCGCTCATCAATGCCAAGGGGATTGCTCCGGTTTTCGACGAGGAGATTTTCGAGCTTGAGAGAAGAAACACTTTGCGCCATGAGAGTCAAACCATCCCCGGTGAGTAACGACATGATTATGATACCATGAACGACCACGAGCTGGCTTTTCATAATTGCTTTGACCTTGACACCATGAGTTATTGGCATTGATTCCGCCATTAGTCATTTTGCCATTAAATTATTTTGCCTTGTTTCTCTTATGTTACGAGCAGGAGCGGCTGAATAGCTAAGATCTGCTTCTCATGCCTCAATTCAGCGCGCATAACTCAACCCGAATCCGTAAGGAAACAACGGGTCCTCCGAGTCATGTGGCACATCTTCCTTCTGGCGCTCAACCGCCTCTGGCGAACGTGGCAGCTCGAAAGGCAGTTTTCCCATGGGCTGGGATTTTCCAAATATCACGTCGAAAATCGCTTCGTCGCTCGCACCGAAATTTGCCACGATGGCAGTAGCAGCCTCATTGATCTCTGGCATCACCACGCCGCGTTCGAGAAAGATGCTCACGACGGTCGGCTTGGCCTGCATCACGGCGAGCAGCGGCCGCAATTCTTCCGAGGTGAAATTTACCCTGCCTTGGTGGAAGAATCTTTCGAGAAAACCCTCCTTCGGCTCAAATGGCACACTGACTCGTAAGATGGCAACTTCGGCGGCATTCAGTTGATCGACAATTTGACCAAACTTTCCGGCAACTCCGGCGTCAAAGCCTTGAATGAAGACTTTGGCGCCGTTGGCGAGAGGCAAGAGCGGCTTGCCCTGCACCGCTGCATTTTTCAACAACACCTGCGACCGCAATTGCGATTGATATCCCAAATCTGCATGCGTGGCATCGCTGCAAATGTCGGCGGCCCTTTGTTCATCGACGAAAGGGTTGTCGAAAAGTCCCAATTGAAATTTCAGTTTCAGCAGCTTACGCGCGGATATGTCGATCCTCCCTTCCGCGACTTCGCCATTCTTTACCAGTTCCACGATAAGCTCTGGAACGCTTTCACCGCCGAATTGATCAATTCCTGCATCCATGGCCCTTTTGATTTTTTGTGCGGGCGTGAGACTCTCTACGCCGTAGTCTCTGGCTTCCATAATCGTTTGCCCGAACATTTTGACCGGGGAAATCAAGCCCCAATCACTGCAAACAATGCCTTGATAACCGAGGCTATCCTGCAGCAAATCGCCGACGATTTGTTTGTTGAATCCAAAAGCTACCTCTTCCACACCGTCCAGGCCTACCGGCACGCCATAGTAGGGCATGATTTGCGCCATTCCCGCTTCTTGCGCCGCCTTGAAAGGAATAAGGTGGTTTTTCAAATTCTTGCCTGGATAAACCTGATCTTTCCCAAATCGAAAATGCGGGTCCCAGCCGTCGTCCTGCGGCCCACCGCCGGGGAAGTGTTTGACCATACAGGACACACTGCTTGCGCTCAAACTATCACCCTGGAAACCGCGCAAGTAAGCTACGGTTAGCCGGGCGGCCATGGTCGCATCTTCGCCAAAGGTGCCGGATATTCGTGCCCAGCGCGGCTCCGTCGCCAGATCCGCCATTGGATGCAAAGCCGTGTGAATGCCCATGGCCCGATATTCTTTGGCGGCCATGCGCCCGAACGTCGCAACCAATGCTGAATCGTCAATCGCCCCGAAGCCGAGGGGCTCGCACCAGTGCGACACACCCTGCATGTAAGAGATCGTGACGTTGTTCATTTGCATGGCGCCATGCCGAGGATCGGAGCTGAATGTAATCGGAATGCCCAACCGGGTGCGCTCCGCCAGGCGCTGCAAGGCGTTGGTGAAGCGCGCGCAGCCCGCGGAGTTTGCCACGGCAAAGAGATTGAAGAAGTTTATGTGTTTCTGATAAAGAGCAGCGGCAGGCGAGAGCGAAATCATGGGGTCGAGAACGTCGGGCAGCTCGCCTTTTTCATTGACGTCAAAGGCGATGAAGGTATGCATCATCAATCCGGCCTTTTCTGCGATGGTCATTTGCCGCAACAAATCTTCCACACGAACATCCGCAGGTAGGCGGGCATCCTCATAAAAATCGAGGGCGCCGTTTCTATTCAAATCTCGAAAAGTGTAGTCTCCTGCGTCTAAATTCACCGACGGAGGTCCCGCTTTGGCATTTGCCTTTTTCTCAGCACTGGTACGGGCGAAATAAACCCAGATGACGCTGATGAGGATTAATGCGAGTAGAGTTAAGAGGACATAACCGATGGCTTTCAGCAATTTTTTCATTAAGATGAAAATCATTTTAGCAAAAACTCGTGAAAAGGGCAAACAGTATTTCCCAACGAGCGCGGTCCCTGAATCGCCGAATTGTTTTGAACCGATTTCGACCATTTTCTTGACGTCAAAAAAAATGGCCGGAAGGGTAATTGACGGCATCCTCGCAGGCGATCTCAAACAAGTTTTTCATTCCCACCGAAACGCTTTGAGCGCGATGAACAAAGTGATCACGCACCAGACGGCGAGACCGAAAAGCTGCGGACGCACGTCGGCCAGCGTCGCGCCTTCAATGGCGATGCTGCGCAAGCCGTCGGCAAGATAAGTGAGCGGGAAAAAATCCGTAATGACATGCGCAAAACCCGGTAGATTCGAGCGGCTGAAAAAGACGCCGGAGAGCATCAGCATCGGTAGAGTAATGATATTGGCGAAGGGCGCCACCTGGTCCTCTGACTTTGAAATGCCCGAGAGCGCAAACCCGATTGACAGAAAAACGACGCCGCCGAGAAGGCCCACGACGATCATGCTGAGGATGCTGCCGACAAAATGCAAATGGAAGAACAGGACGCCAGCGCCAACCATGATCAGCACCTGCGTCATCAAAACGAGAAGGCGTGTACTCACTTGCGCAAAAATGAAATCGCTGGTCTTCATGGGGGTCACCAGCAGCCGGCGGAGAATACCGCGTTTTTTCAGCATCACAAAACCGAACGCCACGCCAAAAACGCCACTTTGCATGATGGACATGGCCAAAATGCCCGGAAGCAGGAAATCGATGTACGTGAGGTTGCGGCTGTTGACCAGCTCGGTTATGAACACGTGGCGCGCGAGGTGGTTTTGCCTTAGCACCAGCTCGTCAAGCGCCTGCTGCAGGATCAAGCGGCCCGCCTGGATTTCTTGCGGCCTCCCCGCATTGAGATAAAGGAGCAGAGAATCCCGTGCGGCGGGCTGAAACGCCGCCGGGATGACGAGCACCATGGCGCGATCGCCTTTTTGCAGGCTGCCGAGTTCCTGCTCTGCCGGGCCTTGTGAAATACTCAGAGCCGGAATTGTCCGCAACAAGCTGACCAGCGTGGTATCCTGAGAAGAGTTGACGATCCCCACCGCGACATGTCCAATGCCGTCAAACTTGACGAAGCTGAACAAGAAGATCATGAACAGCGGCAGGAGAATCGTCCAGATGATGGCCTCCTTCTGTCGAACGAACATCTTGAATGCTGCCACCATCAATTTCGCCTTGAGTCTCATTTAGCCTTCCCGCAATGAGTGTCCGGTCAAATCCAGAAACACGTCTTCCAGACTGGCCAACCGCTCGACGCGCTCTTTTTTGAAACCTTTGGCCAGCAATTGCCGGATCAGCTCCTGCGGCGGTGCGTTGGCGATGATCCTGCCGAAATCCATGATGGCCACGCGATCACAGAGCTCTTCCGCTTCTTCCATGTAGTGCGTGGTAATGACAATGGTTTTTCCTTCCGACCTTATGCGCCGAATCACGCCCCAGAGATGGCGGCGCGCCTGCGGATCCAAGCCTGTCGTCGGCTCGTCCAGGAAAAGGATGACGGGGTCGTTCACGAGTGCCGCGGCGATGGAGAAGCGTTGCTTCTGCCCGCCCGAGAGTTGCGCCACGTATGATGACGCCTTGTCCCGCAGCTCGACCTCGTCCAGCAAAGCCAGCGCATCGACCCGGCGGTTGTACATTTCACCAAAAAGCTCCAACAATTCCGTCAGCGCGAGCTTGTCGAAAAACGTCGAAGCTTGGAGCTGTACGCCGATTAGTTGTTTCACCCGTTGCGGTTCTTTTTGAACGTCTAGGCCGTCGAGAAGAACCTGGCCGGAGTCGATCGGGCGCAGCGTCTCGATCATTTCGAGGGTAGTAGTCTTGCCGGCGCCGTTGGGTCCGAGAATGCCGAATACTTCACTGCGCGTGACCTTGAAACTAACTTCGTCGACGGCCACCAGATCGCCGTACTGTTTTTTCAGATTGGAGACTTCGAGAACAGAATCCATTTAGCTTTCGCGGGAATGACAAATCCAATCAACTTGAGACTTTTTTAGCGTCCTTTTAGAGTTTTCTTCATACAAGGGAATCTCACTTCCTTCCTTGCGGCATCCACATATCTGCGTCCGTCAAGCCGCATTCCTCGGCCATGGCAATGCAGTAGGACAGTTTGCCCAAATCATCTCCACCGCCGTTGTTGGTGCCGAAGGTGAACTTGACGCCGCCGGCTTTGGCACGTTTGATGAATGCGGCGCTGGGAATTTTGCGCCGGTCATTGATCTCCATTGCCACTTTGTTCTCCACCAAGGCCTTGATCACGCGATCCATTCGTGCTGGCGTCCACAATTCATCATACATGTGATTGATCTCGTCCGGAATATAGGTGGCATTGGCATAGAGGTGAATGGGCTCATGGCGCAAGATTTTTTCGATGCGATCCACGAGCTGGTCCATGAAATTCTGCGGATCGCCGATTTCGGTCTCTTCTTTGATCCACAGTCGCATACGCTTGCCGTTGTCATTGGTCCAGGTCATCGCGTCGGTAAACACGTAGTCAAACTTCGCAGTATTCTCCTTGGAGAACATCGTTAGCCATTCGCGCCCTTCCGCCTGCATCGCAAAAAAGGTGTGTGGCGGTTTCTTGTAGCTCGCCATATATTCCTCGAGCGCGGCGTTCGTTTCAAATCCCATTTGCAAGCCGCAATTCACGGCCAGGCCGTAGGTAAAGCCGTATTTCCGGGCGTTCGCCAAAGCCGCTTCCATGGTCAGACCGTTTTTCAAGTGCACGTGGAGATCGATGAGCGGAAAATTGTCGTTCGAGAGCTGCGTCAATTTCCGGTCAAACTCCGGGTCCTCCACCGGCGTGCCCGGCGTGGGTAAGACGTCCGGCAGAGGTTTGACCTTGATATTTTTGAAATACACGACACTCTTGGGATCGTGACACTGCAGTGCAAAAGTTCCTGCAGAAATCAGCCGGCCTTTCTTGTCCTCAGGCCGAAACGGGTGATCGGGCTCGGTGTAATCGACGATCCATTCGCCGTTGATGTAGGTTCGGATGGTCTTCCCTTGCACAATGATATGGTAGTTGAACCATTCATTATCCGCTACGGGCGCTTTCCACACATTGCGAACTGCATACAAACTGCCGGTCATTTTGTGCTCAACGTATTGGCCGGGTTTGGCTTCAGGGCTTGAATTGTACACCTGGCACTCATAGCCCTTCGCTGGCCATCCGGTTTCTTGATATTCGGTATGAAAATAGATACCGGAGTTGGAGCCGGGTGTCGTTTTCACCTCCGCCATGAGCTCAAAGTTCTCGAAATCATGCTCGTTCACCTCGCCAACGTAAAAAAGATGAGAACGCGGCCCTTTGGTCACGAGCGCACCTGCTTCGACCTGCCAGGAGCTCTTGTTTTCGGAGGGTTTCCAACCATTCAAGGTCTTGCCGTCAAAGAGTGAAATCCAATCTTGTGAGGCGCAGCTCAGTGGCAGAGCCAGGCTCATCAGGGCAAGATGCTTGCTAGAATATCTCATAGGCTTCTCCATTCGTTAGCTACTGGTGCACTGTTACCTCAATTTTCATGAGAAACCGCGCGATCGCAAGCCAGCCGAACTCTCGCCAGATCATCGGTGAACAATAGGCCGAGCCGTAAAAGATTTTCACGCAACGCCTCAACATTCGTTTGCGGCAGCGGCACATTTATGATCTTAGGCAGTTTTTTGAGCTGTGACGATACCTCCTCCGTCATGTGGCCGACCCCGGCGAGGAAATGCCGGTGGTATTGTTCCAATTCTTTGGCCACGGGCAAGAGCACAAAATCTACCCTTCCCTTCAAGCCATTCAGATACGTCGAAACGGTCTTCTCAACCTGCTGGCTCTGGCGCTGCCAGAATTCCTGGCCCTCTTCGAGCAGGCTTTCGAGGCTCTGTCCGGTTGGAATGATTTTCACGCCCAGCTCCGTGAAAAAAGCTTCCAGCGTGGTTTTGAGCTCGCCGACTTTGTCAGGAAGGCCGAGAGCAACCGCAACAGGTTGGTGCACGGGCGTCAAGCGCCGGCGCCAAGTGTCCTTGGACTTGATTTGTGCAAGCATGGCATACAAAAAACACAAGGCGAGCTTCGCCTCGTGCCAGAGATTCGCTGCCAGCCTGTGGGGCGCGATGCGATACCATCTGCCGGTTTTCAGGAAAATGAAGGCGCGTTGCCAGAAGCGTGTTACTTCGCGGCGCGATTGCCAGTCGCCCAACGCAAAGACATTGAGCTGTTTGAACGCACTCGACAAGTTGTTCCACGCCACCGAGCGTCGCCATTCCAGAATCGTCAACTTTTCCTGCAGGCTTGTCTTGAGCTGGTCGAGCTCCTGCACCACGTTGACCTCGAACGCGGGTTGCAAGCGAGTTTGCAGCCAAAGCTCTTGCATTTCGAAAAGCAACTGCACCACGCCTTTCAAATAACGCCGGATCTCCGGGGCGCGCATTTTCAAATGCTCCCAGCGCGTGGCCACGGCGTAGCCCGGCCGGCGTGCCGTGCGCTCCTTCAAGCGGAGGAAACCGGCGATCATCGGGTGATTGCCCTCGACCAAGGCGGCATTTTTGTACCAGATGAAGTTCCTGAAAATGTTCCAATAGGTTTCCTTGCTGGCGCGCTGGAGAATGGCCTTCATATTGTCAAAACTGTAGAAGCTGCGCCAGCACTCGCGATACAAGCTCGTCCACGCACCGTTTTTCAAATGAGGATGGTGCATGCTTTCGTGGAAGGAATCATAGGTGTTATAATCGGAATCCATATAGGCGCCGGCCTCCACCATTTTCTTGTGATCCATCGATCCCGGCAAGGGCGTCAACATGAAAAAGGAAGCCTGATCCACTTTGATCTCACGCTGGAGACGGCGCAGGTCCTGCCGCACCGATTCTTCCGTGTCAAAAGGAAATCCTATGATGAAGCCCACGTGGGTGGCCACGCGAGCGTCGTGCCAGGCCGAAACCAGATTGACGAAATCATCGACGTCGTTTTGCGTCTTGCCGGCGGCCTGCAAGTTTTTCGGATTGGTGCTTTCCATGCCGATGAACACCTGGGTACAACCAGCGGCTTTGGCTTTGTCGATAAAATTCTTGATCTTGTAGGAGAGCACGTCCACTTGCATCATAAAATTGATGGCAATGCCCTCCTCCCGGTGCAGACGGACGATCTCGTCGAAAATCGCTTCCCAATTCTTGTTGCGTGCAAAATTGTCATCGGTAAAAAAATAAAAATTGATGCCCGCTTCGTGGTTGCGTCGCAACGTGTCTGCAATTTTGTGCGCGTCGCGGTAACGCATTTTGCGGCCCTGCACGTTGATGATGGTGCAAAACGTGCAATTGAACGGACAGCCGCGACCGCAGTCTATCGTACCGAAGTTTGAAAAGGCAAATTGGCGTAAATAGTTTTTGTTCACCATCGGCAACGCTGGCGGTCTCATGTCCGGCAGGTTGTCGATGAAATCGTACATCGGCTTGAGCCGATCGTGGCAGGCATCCAGCAGAATCTCCTCCCAGTGCTCTTCTACTTCGCCTTTGACGATCGTCACCCCGCACTGCATCAAATGCTGAATGTCCGCGGGGATGGCGGGGAACATGGCGAGAATGCCGCTCACGTGAAAGCCGCCGATCAACACCGTCACGCCTGCGGCGCGAAACTGCAGGGCCAAATCCGTGGCGCGCGGATATTGGTTGGTCTGGACACCGGCCAGGCAAACCACGACTTTCGTATCTTTGCGCCGGTTACGTTTGATGATCTTCTCTACTGGAATGCGATGAATGGCCTCATCGAGCAGTATCGTATCGATCTCGATCTCGCCAAGAACTTTACGAAGGCGCGCGTCTTCGGTGAGGCCATAAAGACACGCCAAGGTATTGCTCGGCAGCACGCCGCGAAAATGGCGCATCACGTAGCCGTCGTCATCGTACTTTGAGGGCTTGATGAAAACAATGTGCAATCGCCGAATGGGCATCGGAGATGGATGGGTGGGATGTGACACAGCGACCTCCTTCCAGCTATGAGCTCGTCCGAAAACCGGATGCAGAGACCCGGTCATAGTTTGCCATACTTTTGTTCGAAGAATTTTCTGTTCTCTTGACTTCTCAACCTGGATGCTTCAGGCGTTTCCACTTTCAAGACTCGCAACAAATCGAGCCGGTTGTGCAGTGCGATGCCATTCTGCTTCTTGAGAATCAGTCTCTCCGCGATCAATCGTCTAGCTTCCACCTCGTGATTCGCAAGCTTCAAAGCGTTGATCCATGCGGCCGGCAATGTGTCAACGATTTCCCGGACGCTGTTATCATGGATCTCATTCAGATCATTGATAAAGCCATAGGCGGTCAGATTTGGGCGGTAAAATGGATGCTGCTTGACACTTTTCAATAGCACGTACTCGCGGGACCGATGACCATTGATGGCATTTCTGATCTCCATGGCAGCCGAATAATCCAGACACCACAGTTTATTGTCATGAAAGACCATGTTGGGATTCATTTCGGTGCGATCGACGTTGAGAAGAAACAAGTCAAAGAGAAAGATTCGCTGTGTCAAGAAGCTGTCCAGGCCATGGGCAAATTTCTCGCTGTAGGATGAGGCCGCAGGTAAATAGGTTGTAGCTAAATTAATTCCGACACTCTTCTCCAACAATGCTCTGGTTTCGGGATCGCCGGCTTGCTCTGCAAGGTTCGCGTCAACGATCATGAAAATGGGCTGCAGAACGGGAATTTGCAACAATCGACCCCAGTTACTCGACACCCACTCGACCACATTTGACAGAACCCCGTCCCCTGCCCCGTTCAATTTGACTACATATTTGTTACCGTCGTCTGCACCGACGATTAATGGCAGTGAAGAGCCCCTGCGCAATTCCTCATAAAACTCAATGGCCTGTATCATCGTGTGACCCGATCAATTCTATCTTAAAATGCGCACCGAGGCTGTGGCCAGTGCTGATGACATTTCAAGGTTTGCGGATAGGCTCTTTGTCAGTTTACTAATACATCAAGTGCGGTCAAGGCGTAGATTGAGGCACAATGATAAATTTCTTCAATCTTCACAAACTCATTTGGACCATGCGAAACCGTTAGCAGGCCAGGACCATAGGCAAGAGCCGGAACGCCTGCCTTGGCATAGAAACGATTTTCCAAAAGCCCCGGACAAAGCTCGAATTTCGGGCGTTTGCCTTTGATCCTTTCAATGTTGCCAGCCAACCTTTGAGCCAACGCGTGGTCTTCAGGCGTTCCAGCAGATTCTCCCTGCTGCAGCATTTCAACTTCCAAGTCAATGCCCTTGCTTTTCAAGGCGCCCAGGAGCTCGAGTATTTTCTTTTTTTCGATTTCGAGATTCTCTTCCGGGTTGATGCGTCGATCTATAGTAAAAACGCACTCGCCGGGCACAAGATTGAAACTACTGCCACCTTCACAGCGTCCCCCCAACATCATAATCGACAGACGCGCCGCGTCGGGATCGAGGTTATAGTCCGTGCGGCGCAATTCCACCTCTTTCTTGAGCTCCAGCAAGGCATTCGCAGCGATGAGCATTTTCTCAAACGCATTGACGCCTTGATATTGCAGCCCCACGTGAGCAGGCTTTCCCTTGACGATAACTCGCAGTGAGATTGCTCCGCGATTCGCATTCCAGACCACACCGCCCGTTGGCTCTGCCAGCAGCATGCCGATGCCGCCCCGGCCAAGCATGCCCTGTTCCGATAAATACTGCGAGCCAAGCTTTCCACCGGTCTCCTCGTCTGGAACTATGGTTAAACCAATTTGTCCGTCGAGCTCGACGTGGGCAGCTTGGATCGCTTTTACCGCATAAATCATCGCAGCCAAACCGCTTTTCATATCTGATGAGCCGCGTCCAAATAGGTTTCCGCCTTTGACAAAGGGCTGGAACTGTTCTTTGCTTACGGCCGGGACAACGTCGTAGTGCCCGTGAAAATAGAGAATTCTTTCTCCAGCTCCATAATGGCTCAAAATGCAGTACCGTGGAAACTTTCCCGAGGCATTCTCTGCTGCATGATGGGAGACTTCGATCACTTCGTAATCCAATCCCAGTTCCGCTAACTTGCCCTGGATGGCATCAACACAGGGTCTATAAAACGCTCCTGGGGGATTTTCAGTTGCGATCGCCACGAGCTGCTGGGTGAACTGAAGCATATCGTCGCGGTACGTCGCTATTCGGTCAAGAACCTGGCTTTTTAGAGTTTCTGCAGTAGTTCTCATCAGCCTCAGTTGTCCTGAATCACATCATACACAGCAGCGCAAGGCTCCTGGTAGTGGCGGGCGCCGCGTCGACAAAACCATTCGCCATATTCGAGCTGTGCGTTGCGCTGGCCGGGGAGCCGCAGGATGAGGGCAACGCTTCCTCGCAACATATCTGAAACTCGTGACCTTTTTGTATATTAAAGCAGCCCGCGTACTGACAACACGAAGAAAAATCCATAGAACAATGCCATTCCCACCAATGCCATACGTCTCCACGCCGGTGGCCGGAGCTCGCGAGGAAGCAGCCGCGTGTTGAGGTAAAGCAGATGCAGCGCTCCGAAGACGAAGACTACGCCCGCGACGTTTGCCCCGAGGAGCAAGAGCGCCATGGGCTGGGCGAGACGCAGCGCGACCACGCCCCAGACCACAACGAGGCCGAGCACGGCATAATACACGGCGCGCACGTCGCCGCCGCGCCAGGTCCGAACGCGAGTGCTGCCGGTCCAAAGCATGTCGGTAACGGCTCGCACCAGTCCTTCCATGTTATCCAACTGTGTCTTGAACAGAATCCACGCGCCCAGAAAGGCCACGGCACCTGCGAGCAAGGGCCCGGCCTGGGTTCCGATACTGGCGGCGAGGGCAGCCGCGATCCCAAGGCCGCGAATATCGCTGCCATGCGGAATAAACGTCACGTAAAGCATGGCCGGTAGCACCATGCCGAGAATTGCTCCGGTGAAAAACACTCCCCATTGATCCGCGCGCACGATGCGCCACCACCCGCGCCAGCGCTGCATCGCGCCGGCATCAGGATCGAACATAAAGCCGGTGTGCGCGAGATTCACCTTGCGGCCGCCCACCGCGGCGGGGATATAGCCCGCATGCCTCGCCATTCCATAGCCTTTGTCCCGCGCCCAATTGGTCAGGGTAATGTTGCCAACGCCGCCATAACCTGAGAATGCCACGAGCGCCGCGAGCAGAAAAAAGTCGGCGCCGGCAGGAAGGAATACGAAACTGTGCTTTGCCGTATCAAACGCGGCGAAGCCTGCCACACTGGCCAGCCACGTTGGCCCCGGCACGAACATCACGGCCAGCACGAAAAAACCACCGAGAATGCACGCGACCAGCACCCAATTGAAGAGCTCGAGCGTTCGTTCGATACGCCGTCCAACCAACAAAATGGCCACGCAAACTAAAAAGGTGCCAACGCCGATATAGTACACCGCCGTTGCGTCCTCTGGCCCAGCAAGGCGGCGCACAAACAGAAAAAAAATCGCGCCCGCAGCATTGCCTGCCCACGCCGGCCAGCCAAACTGCAGAAAGTAAAGGATCGAATAGAACCACGCCCATGCCGTCGAGGAGGGCCTCGTGCGCATGAAGCCGGTGAATACCGGCTCACCGGTCGCGACCGTGTAACGCATCAATTCCGTGTTGAAGATGGTTTGAAGAAAAATCGCAACGCCCGTCACCCAGAGCAGCGACAGCCCGTGACGAACGAAGACGGCGGGACCAAGAAGAAACTCACCGCTCCCGATTGATCCACCTAACACGATAACGCCCGGGCCTACGACGGCCATCCAGCCAAGACCTTTGGGCATGGGCGGCGCTGGCATCTCGGCGCGTACCCAAGACTCCAATCCGGAGCGTGCCTCAGGAGCAACGGAGGCCTCACTGAAATGGCTGCTCATCCTTTGCTTTCTGGCTTAATGAGGAATACCGCAGCGACCGGCGCCTTGGTTTTCCGGAAACCTGCTGACGTCCACGCGCTCATGGCGAGGTTTCTCTGCGCAACTGATACCACCGTTACAAACTCATCACCGGCTCACGGCCAGCGCAGCCGGCTTGGCAAAATCAAGCAACTCATTCGAACCTTCGATCAGCAAGACGTCACGATCAGCTTTAATATTGGCAAAACGATCGACGCGCCCATGCAGCCAATACACGATCAGCGAGTCCACCTGCGTAGCTGGGCCCAGGCCAAAAGTGGCGACCATCTCGGAGCTCGCCAGGAAACTCGAGCCGGTGCGAATGCGGCGTTCCATGCGCAGCGAGTCCGCAAAAGCGACGACGCGCGTGCCTATGCCGTCGCGGTTGCCCTCGTGGCCCTGGACGTGCACACGCAGAAAATGATTGCCATTCTGCAACTCATTTTGCCACAAATGCGCCGGCCCTCCATTCTCGGTCACCAGGACGTCAAGATCACCGTCGCGATCATAATCTGCGTACGCCGCGCCGCGGCCGACGATAGGTTGCCTTAAGACGCCGCCGATATTCGGCGCTTCATCCGTGAAGAATCCATTGCCGTCATTGGCAAAAAGGTGCGCCGGCTCGCGATAGGTGATTCCATCTTGTGTGATTTCTATGTCTTCCTGCACGTGCCCATTGGCGGCGAACAGATCGAGGTCGCCGTCGAAATCGAAATCGAAAAGAAACAGGCCGAACGTCAGCGACAAGAGGCTGGGGCGTCCGATTTTGGAGGTGGCGGCGCGATCCGTGAATAAATCGTCGCCCGTATAATGAAACACCGCGATCATCTCTTTGGAGAAATTGCCGACGAAGATGGTTTCCTGTTCGCTACGATCCACGACGCCGACGTCGATGCCCATACCGGCGCGCGCACGGCCATTCTCATCGTAGGCGACACCGCTCATCGCCGCGATCTCCGAAAACGTGCCGTCGCCGTTGTTTTTGTACAGCAAATTACGCTGGGTGTCGTTGGCCACCGCGAGATCGGGCCAACCGTCGCGATTGTAATCCAATTCGGCGACACCCAATGATTTGCCCGGCGAAGTGCCGAAACCGGCAGCTTCGGTGCGATCGGTGAAAGTGCCATCGCCATTGTTGTGATAGAAGCGACCGGGGACGCCCTTATACAGCTCGGGGGTGCAATAACTCTTGGTTTTGCCGTCGAGCGTACACCACAAATCTTTTTCAGGCGACCATTCGACGTAATTGCCGACGTACAAATCGAGCCAGCCGTCACGATCCGCGTCAAAAAAAATGGACGAGCTGCTCCACACTGGAGCGCCAGCAACACCGGCGGGTGCTGCGATCTCTTTGAATACACCGCCCTCGTTACGGAACAACATATCGTGGTAA